>NZ_JBHYZW010000004.1:0-473795 GCF_042754005.1 Streptomyces sp. NPDC059247 | reverse complement strand
GCGGCGCCGGTCCCCCCTTCCGCCCGCGCCCGGGGCCCCCGGCCTCCCCCCGGCCCCGGCCCGGGGGGGGGGCGGGGCCCCCCCCCCCCCCCCCGCCCCCCCCCCCCTGTCCGGGTGCGGTCCGCGCCGTCGTCGGCCGCGGCGCGGGCGCCCCCGGTGGTCCGGCCGGTGGTTCAGCCGGTCGTGGGGCCGGTGGTTCAGCCGATCGGGAGGCCGCCGAGGGTCTGGCCGGTGGGCAGGTTGCCGAGGCCGCCGCCCAGCGCGCCGCCGGTCGGGCCCTCGGCGCTCTCCGCCGCGGCGCCCGCCGTCTTGCCGATGACCTCGCCCGCGCTGCCCGCGGTGTCGCCCGCGACCTTCTGGGCGACCGGGGTGGCGGTGCGGCCCGCCGTGCCGACGGCCTTGCCCGCGGCGGGGACGGCGGTGCCGACGGCCTGGGAACCGGCGGCGCCGACGACGCCGGTCGCGGTCTGCGCGGCGGTGTCCACGGCGGTACCGGCCCCGGCGGTGTCCAGGGCGGTGAGGCCGCCGAGCGCGCCGGTCGGCGAGAGGTTCTGGTCCAGGGCGCTCGCGGAGCCGGCCGCACCGACCACGGGGGCCGCTCCGGCCGCGATCAGGAGGGCGACGCGGGCGATCCGGCGGGTCATGGGGAGGGACATGGTGCTCCTTCGACGAAGTGCGAGGTGGTGTTCGGTCGCACTGACAACCGGCTCTGGGGCGGGTGAGGTTGCGGAGGTCGAAGGTAAAGAATTGGCAATGCGTCGTATTGTCGGGTGGGGAGGAAAACGGACGAACACGTCATTGCGCAGCCAGTTGGCGAACCGTCACTTCCCTTGTGCCCCAAGGGAATCGGACGGCCGGGGCGCACGCTGTGAAAAGCGGCTCGGAGACGTGGTGAATTTCTTCCGGCCCACCCCGCGTCCATGCCGCGCCCGAGTGAACCACCGTACGGATGACCGGTTAGGGAGCGAGCCGTACGCGGACCGATTCCCCGTCCGTGGCAAGCGCCCCGGACACCTTCGACCAGCCGCCGCGGGCCTCGCCCGCGCGCCACGAACGGTCCCCGAAGGTCACCTCGGTGATGCGCAGCGTCTCCGCCCGCGCCACCGCCCACTGCGCCAGCTCCCAGCCGCGCCGCTCGTCCTCCCCGGCACCCGGCGCCGCCCCCGCGCCCCGCGCCGCGCGCACCGGCACCAGCAGGACCGGCGGCCCGGCCGCCGACCGGCCCGCGCCGGGACCGCCCGTCACCGCCTCCGGCGCCGCGCCCTTCCCGAACGCCCGCACCAGCTCCGCCCGCACCCGCTCCGGATCGCCCGGCACCCCGTCCGGGTCGCCCGTCGTACAGGACAGGGCGGCGGGGGAGCGGCCGGTCAGCGCCGCCGCGAGCAGCGCCGCGTCCGGCTCGTGCTTCGCGTACGCCTGCGGGAACCCGCTCTTCTGCACCTTCTGCGCCGCCACCGTCAGCGGCAGCCGCGAATACCCCGGGACCTTCTCCAGGCCCGCGTAGAACCTCTCCGACGCGTACACCGGGTCCAGGACCTGCGCGGGCGTCCCCCAGCCCATCGAAGGCCGCTGCTGGAAGAGCCCGAGCGAGTCCCGGTCGCCGTGCTCGATGTTCCGCAGCGCCGACTCCTGGAGCGCCGTCGCCAGCGCGATCGTCACCGCCCGCTCCGGCAGCCCCCGGCCGGTGCCGACGGCCGCGATCGTCGCCGCGTTCGACGCCTGGTCCGGGGTGAACGTGTAGCGGTTGTCCCCGCTGCCGACGCTGCACCGGGGCGTCCCTCTGCTCCCCGTCACCTGGTGGAAGGCCACGTAGGAGGCGAGGCCGAGGAGCGCGGCGAGGGCAGCCGCCGAGCGGGCGAGACGGCTGCGACGGGCGGGGCGGATGGGGTCGGACACGGGGCCCACCGTACTGGAGGCCGCGTTAGGGTCGGCACATGGCAGACATCACCGCGCACGGCGGCATCCTCGACCTGTCCCAGGACGGAGCCGCGCTCACCGCGGCCCTCGTCGACTTCCCGTCCGTCAGCGGGACCGAGCAGCCGCTCGCGGACGCGATCGAGCGGGCCCTGCGCACCCTGCCGCACCTCACGGTGGACCGGTACGGCAACAACGTCGTCGCCCGTACGCGCCTCGGCCGCTCCGAGCGCGTCGTCCTCGCCGGTCACATCGACACCGTGCCGATCGCGGACAACGTGCCCTCGCGCCTCGACGGGGACGGCGTCCTGTGGGGCTGCGGCACCACCGACATGAAGTCCGGGGTCGCCGTCCAGCTGCGGATCGCCGCCACCGTCCCCGCGCCCAACCGCGACCTCACGTTCGTCTTCTACGACAACGAGGAGGTCGCCGCCGACCTCAACGGCCTCGGGAAGATCGCCGCCGCCCACCCCGAGTGGCTGGAGGGCGACTTCGCGGTCCTCCTCGAACCCTCCGACGCCCAGGTCGAGGGCGGCTGCCAGGGGACCCTGCGGGTGATCCTGCACACGGCGGGCGAGCGCGCCCACTCCGCCCGCTCCTGGATGGGCTCCAACGCCATCCACACCGCCGCCCCGATCCTCGCCCGCCTCGCCTCGTACGAGCCGCGCAAGCCCGTCATCGACGGTCTGGAGTACCACGAGGGCCTCAACGCGGTGGCGATCGAGGGCGGTGTCGCCACCAACGTCATCCCCGACGCCTGCACGGTGACGGTCAACTACCGGTACGCCCCGGACCGCTCCCCGGCCGAGGCCCTGGCGCACGTCCGGGAGGTCTTCGCCGACTGCGACATCGCCGACCTGGTCGTGGACGACGAGAGCCCCGGCGCGCTGCCGGGCCTCTCCCACCCGGCGGCCGAGGCGTTCATGAAGGCCGTCGGCGGCAGCGCGCAGCCCAAGTTCGGCTGGACCGACGTGTCCCGTTTCAGCGCCCTGGGCGTGCCCGCGGTCAACTACGGCCCCGGCGATCCCATCTACGCGCACAAGCGGGACGAGCACGTCGTCGTGGACCGGATCCACCACTGCGAGGCACGGCTCCGCGACTGGCTGACCGCCTGACTTCCGTAATTTCGCGTTTCGTCACCTCTGTGGTCCTACGCTGACCGGACCAGAAGATCAGCCGGCGGCCGGAAGCGGGCCGCCGATCGGCGGAGGGAGCAGGCCATGGGCATTCCCGAGGGAATGGCGAAGCCCGAGGAGCAGCGACTCGGACCGGTGCTGAGGCGGCGGGAGCAGGTCCAGCCGGGCACCACGGACCAGCGGCTGCTCGACACCGAGGGCGACTCCGAGTGGGTGCACACCGACCCCTGGCGGGTCATGCGCATCCAGTCGGAGTTCGTCGAGGGCTTCGGGGCACTGGCCGAACTGCCGAGCGCCATCAGCGTCTTCGGCTCGGCCCGTACGAAGCAGGACTCGCCGGAGTACGAGTCGGGCGTCCGGATCGGCCGGGCGCTCGTCGAGGCCGGTTTCGCGGTCATCACCGGCGGCGGTCCGGGCGCCATGGAGGCGGCCAACAAGGGGGCCAGGGAGGCCAAGGGCGTCTCGGTCGGCCTCGGCATCGAGCTGCCCTTCGAGCAGGGGCTCAACCAGCACGTCGACATCGGCGTGAACTTCCGCTACTTCTTCGTCCGCAAGACGATGTTCGTGAAGTACGCGCAGGGCTTCGTGGTCCTGCCCGGCGGCCTCGGCACCCTCGACGAGCTGTTCGAGGCGCTGACCCTGGTCCAGACCCGCAAGGTCACCCGCTTCCCGATCGTCCTCTTCGGCACGGAGTACTGGAAGGGGCTCGTCGACTGGCTGCGCGACACGGTCGTCGCGGGCGGCAAGGCGTCCGAGCGGGACCTGCTCCTCTTCCACGTCACGGACGACGTGGACGAGGCGGTCAGGCTGGTGACGAAGGAGGTCGGCCGCTAGCCGGGCCGCCCCGGGGCGAGGAACGCGGGCCGCCCCGCCCCCGTGTCGTACGGGGGCGGGGCGGCCTTTCCACGGGCAGGGTCGGGCCGGACGGCGGCCCGGTGCCGGGTCAGTACTGGACGGAGACGCTCGCCCCCGCGAAGTTCTGCTTGGCGTGCAGGCTGATGTAGACGTAGCCGGTGGGCGGGTTGTTCACCGTCAGGGTCTCGGTGTTGCCGGTCTGCACCGAGCGGCTGGTGTACGAGCCGGTGGTGGCCCAGCTCGACGCGTTGTAGTAGAGGTCGGCGTCACCGGTGCCACCGGCGGTGGTGATCGTCAGCTGCCGGGTCCCGGCCGGGACGTACAGGTAGTGGTAGGAGTAGTTGGCGATCGTCGCGGACAGGTTGCCGCGCGAGCAGTTCTGGTCCAGCTGGCGCGGGTCGGCGCCGGTGCACTCGGGCAGCGACGGGCCGGGGCCCGGGTCCGGGACGGTGGCGCAGGCACCGGCGGCGCAGCTCGTCAGCCAGGCGTCGAAGTCGGCGTCGTAGCGGGTGCCGATGGTGGTCTTCAGGAGGGTGCGGGCACCGTTCCAGTCGCCGGTGCGGTACTTGGCGAGCACGGCGTCCACGTCGGCGCGGTGCTTCTCCATCATGTAGCGGACGGCGAGGTAGCCCCAGCGGTAGGTGCGCTCGGTGTTGGTGTTCTCGTAGGTGGTGTCGAAGAGGGTGCTCAGGGAGTAGGTGTGGCGCCCGGCGGCGGCGGTGGCCGCGTCGTAGGGGAGCTTGCGGTAGGAGTAGGAGACGTACTCGGCGAAGCCCTCGATCCACCAGATGGTCGGGGTGGACACGCCCGCGGTGAAGTCGCCGTACATGTTGAAGCGGCCGTCGAGGTAGTGCGTGTACTCGTGGTTCAGGTTCCACACCTGGAAGTCGGGCCGCACGCGGGTGTCCTCGTAGGCGAGGAACCGGGGCTGGTTGCCCGGGGTGGCCGGGTTGCCCTCCAAATACATGCCGCCGTTGTCGGTGTCGATGCCGTAGATGGCGGCGGCGAACACCTGGTAGTCGAAGCTGGTGTCGAAGACCACGACCTCGATGGTGGTGTTGAGGTCGTCGGCGACGGGACCCCGGTCACGGGCCACGGCGTGGAAGAACGCGTCCTGCTTCTGGAGGCTGTCGCAGGCCGACGCGAGGTTGTCGGCGGTCACCTGCTGGGCCAGCACCTTGATGGAGGGGCTACAGGTGTGACTGACCGTCAGGATGCCCGCGCGCAGCCGGGCGACGGAGTCGGCGGTGCCGTAGTCGGCGGCGTGCGTGGGGTCGTACGCCTCGACCATCTCGGCGACGGCGGCCCACAGGTAGGCGGCGGTGCCGCTCGGGGCGCTCTGGTCCGCGAGCTGGCGCATCAGCGGCTTGAGCTTGGGCAGGAGGGCCGGGTACTGGAGGAAACGGCCCAGCTCCCGGGCGCCGTTGTACGGCAGGTAGCCGTAACCGCCGGTGAAGAGCGCCTTGTTGCGCGAGACGAAGGAGTACAGGTCGTCGAGCAGGCTCGGGTCGGCCTGGACGGCGGCGAGGAAGCCGTTGGTCTGGTGGCCGCGGAAGAGCACGGTGAAGACGTTGTTGACGGCGCCGGGCATTCCCGCCACGGAGTTGTAGGTGCCCGCGTCGTAGGCGTTCAGGAGCCGCTTCACGACCGGCAGGTAGCGGACGTTCTCCTGGGCGCTGTCGATCAGGATGACGGTCTCGCCGAGGGTTCCCGCGTTGGCGGTGGTGACGTCCTTGGAGCGGGCGTTGCCGAAGAAGCCGTCGAGACCGCCTCGGATCGCGGTCTGCAGGGTCGTGCCGTAGGAGCCGACGTCCGCCGAGTGGTACCACTGGACGTAGTAACCGGCGCGCAGGAACAGCACCAGCTGGTAGGTGGAGGTGCTGTTGTCGCCGGGGTAGGCGACGGCGTTGTCGCGGAGCGCGTTGGCGACGGTCGTCATCTGCGCCTCGCGGAAGGCGCCGTAGGCGTCGCCGCCGGTGAGGTTGAACAGCTCGTTGACGCAGCCGGGTTCGGCGGACTTGATCTGCTGCACCAGGGCGCTGCCGGTGCGGCTGGTGAAGTCGCTGACGTTGCAGGCGGCGGCGGTCAGGGACCGGGAGGCGGAGAGCCGGGCGGTGGCGGCGGGGCTGGCCGGCGGGAGGTACGGGGTCCTCTCGGCGGCGTCGACGGACCCGGTCGTCCGGTCGGCCTCACGGGTCTCCGGGGCGAGGTCGGGCGCGGGCCGCGGGGCGGACCGCTCCGCGTTCTGCGCCGTGGGGGCGGGAGTGGGGGCGGGGCTCGGGGTGGCGGCCTGGCTGAGCGGCGCGAGCAGTCCGAGCGCCAGACAGGACGTGACGGTGGCGGTCAGGAGCCGTACGCGGTACGGCAGTCCCGATATCCGGGCGGATTTCACCTAGGCCTCCAGGCCTTGTGCCGGCCGCGTGGGTGGCGCGGCCGGAACACAGTGGGGGATTGATTGATGATGCTCCGTCAAAGTGGGGCGGAACGTGGGTACAATTTCACACGTCACATGGCTGTGGGAAGGGTGCGGACAGAACCCACGGCGCCGCCCGCGCCCCGACGGGGGTGGCGAGAAAGCACCGCCCGGGCCCCCTCCCTGATGGGGCCGGGTGAGAGCCCCCGGCGCGACCCGAAGGAAAAGATGAGCAAAGAACCCCCGAACACCGAAAGACCTTTGGGTGATGGAGCCTTGACGGAGCTTCAGGTCACGAGGCGGGGGTGCGATGGGGCTGCGGGCCGGGGCCCGGGCTGAGCCCGACACGGCGCCCGGTCGCGCCCGTCGGCGTCCGGGCCGTGGCCGGGGGCGCGCTCATGGGGCAGGGCCGGGGCCTTGCCCGCCGGGCGTACGGGCACGGCGGGGCCCGGGGCGTACGGGCGTGGGCGGGAGATGCCGGAACCGGTTGCGGCGCCCCGCCGGGGGAGCCGCACCTCCTCAAGGGTCGGGTGTGCCTGGCCGCGTGGGCTGCGGCCGTCCCCGGCCAGCACTACTTCGTGCCTCCCCAGGGGGTGTGTCCGATCGCGTGGATCGCCGACTTCCCTGGCAGGTGCTGCCCGGACCTCCTCAGAGACTGTGTGCCGACCATGTGGACCACCGACGCCCCCGATAGGCGCTCCCCGCGCCTCCTCAGGGGCTGTGCGTCCGATCGTGTGGGCCGCCGACGCCCCTGGCTGGCGTCGCCCGGACCTCCTCAGGGGTCGTGCGCCCGACCAGGTGGGGAGTCGACGTCCCCGGCTGGCGCTGCCCGCGTCCCTTCAGGGATCGCGTGTCCGGCCGCGTGGGCCGTCGCCGCCACCGCCCGGACCTCCTCAGGGATTGTGTGCCCGACCACGCGGACTGCCGACGCCCCTGGCTGGCACTGCCCGCTCCCCTCGGGGGACCGCGTACCCGGCCGTGTGGAACACCGACGTCCCCGTCGGGCGCCGCCTGGACTTGCTCAGGGGGCGCGTGCCTGGCCGCGTGGGCTGCCGACGTCCACGGCTTGTACTGCCCGCGCCTCTTGAGGGGTCGTGCGCCCTGCCTCGTGGGCTGCCGCCGCCCTGGCGGGTGCTGCCCGGACTCCCTCAGTGGTCGTGCGCCGACCAAGTGGGCCGCCGACGTCCTGGCAGGCGCTGCCCGTACCTTCTCGGGGTCCGTGCCGCCTGGGCGCGTGGGCCTTCAGCGGGCCCAGTAGGCGCCGCCCGTACCCCTTGAGGGGGCTGTGTGCCCGACCAAGTGGGCCGCCGACGTCCCCGGTGGGCGCTGCACGCGCCTCCTGAGGGGCGTGTGTCCGACCACGTGGGCCGCCGACGCCCCTGGCAGGCGCTGCCCGCGCGCCCTCAGGGACCGCGCGCCCTCAGGGACCGCGCGCCCTCAGGGACCGCGCGCCCTCAGGGACCGCGCGCCCTCAGGGACCGCGCGCCTGACCACGTGGGCCTGCCGACGCCCCGGCAGGCGCCGCCCGGACCCGCGCCACGGGCCGCCCGGATCCCGCCGGGTGCCAGCCGTGCGCCCTGTCACGGATCGCCCGTACCCGTCAGGCGGCGCGCGTTCCGCCGGGTCGGGCGGTGTCCGTCCTCGCTACGCCAGGCCCCGGCGGGCCACCGACGGGGGGCGGTGGCCCGCGATCGAGGCCACCATGTCGAGGACCTGCCTCGTCTCCGCCACCTCGTGGACCCGGTACACCTGGGCGCCCAGCCACGCCGAGACGGCGGTGGTCGCCAGGGTCCCCAGGAGCCGTTCCTTCACCGGCCGGTCCAGCGTCTCCCCGACGAAGTCCTTGTTCGACAGGGACACCAGCACCGGCCACCCCGTCGCCGTCATCTCCCCCAGCCGCCGGGTCGCCTCCAGACTGTGCCGGGTGTTCTTCCCGAAGTCGTGACCCGGATCGATCATGATCGCGTCCCGGCGCACGCCCAGCGCTGCCGCGCGCTCCGCCAGGCCCACCGTGACGCGCAGGACGTCGGCCATCACGTCCTCGTACGCCACCCGGTGCGGTCGCGTCCTCGGCTCCGCGCCCCCCGCGTGCGTGCACACCAGGCCCGCGCCGTACTTCGCGGCGACCTCGGCGAGGCCCGGGTCCACCCCGCCCCACGCGTCGTTCAGGACGTCCGCCCCCGCCTCGCAGACCGCCTCGCCGACCTCCGCCCGCCAGGTGTCCACGCTGATGACCACATCGGGATGGCGGCGCCGGACCTCGGCGACGAAACCGACCGTGCGCCGCGCCTCCTCCTCGGCCGTCACCTCCTCGCCGGGGCCCGCCTTCACCCCGCCGATGTCGACGATCGCCGCGCCCTCGGCCACGGCCCGCTCGACCCGCGCGAGCGCGGGCTCGTCCCGGAAGGTCGCGCCCTGGTCGTAGAAGGAGTCCGGGGTCCGGTTCACGATCGCCATGATCACCGGCTCGTGCGGCCCGAATTCACGCCGTCCCAAGCGCAGCATCCCTTTTGTCCTCCCTCGTGTCCGTTCGCCTGCGACCCTAGCCGTCGGTGGCACGTGGCACGATCGGCACGGGACGTTTTCCACTCCGGGGAGAGGCGCGCAGTGTTCTGGTTTCTGCTCATCACGATGGTCGTGGTCGTGGCCGCGGTGACCCTCGCCGTGATCGGCGGCGGCGACAGCGAGGTGCTGCCCGAGGTGGCGCCCGAGCAGCTCGTCGACCCGCTCCCGGTCAGCCGCCCGGTCGACCGCGCCGACGTCGAGGCGCTCCGCCTCCCCGTCGGGCTGCGGGGCTATCGCATGGCGGACGTGGACGACATCCTCGTCCGTCTCGGCGCCGAGCTGGCCGAGCGGGACGCCCGGATCGCCGAGCTGGAGGAGTCGCTCACCGGCGCCTCCGCCGAGCGCCCCGGTGGCGCCGAGGGCGCCGGGGAAGAGGGGCCCGCGTGAGCGCCTCCGGGGCGGTGCCCGGTCCCGACGGGCGGCTCCGCTGCCCCTGGGGCCTGTCGGCCGAGGACTACCTGGCGTACCACGACGAGGAATGGGGCCGCCCGGTCCACGGCGACGACGCGCTCTTCGAGCGGCTCTGCCTGGAGGCGTTCCAGTCGGGTCTCTCGTGGATCACGATCCTGCGCCGCCGGGAGGGCTTCCGCACCGCCTTCGAGGGCTTCCGGATCGCCTCCGTCGCGGCCTTCGGGGACGCGGACCGCGAGCGGCTGCTCCAGGACGAGGGCATCATCCGCAACCGCGCCAAGATCGACGCGACCCTCGCCAACGCCCGGCTGCTCGCGGGCTGGTCCCCGGGCGAGCTGGACGGTCTGATCTGGTCGTACGCCCCCGATCCCGCGGACCGCCCGGCCCCGCGCACGGTCGCCGACGTCCCGGCGGTCACGGACGAGTCGACGGCCCTGTCGAAGGCGCTCAAGAAGCGCGGCGTGCGGTTCGTCGGCCCCACGACGGCCTACGCGCTGATGCAGGCGTGCGGGCTCGTCGACGACCATGTGACGGACTGCGTGGCCCGCGGCGGGAAGTGACCCCCTGGAGGAAGTGACCCCGGGGCGGAACGGACCCCGGGGCGGAACGGACCCCGGGCCACCCGAGTCCGCCCGGTCGCGGTGGCCCGGTGGCCCGGTCGCGGTCAGCGGCCCAGGTACGTCGGCTTCTCCTTGGCCACGAAGGCGCGGACCGCGATCGTGTGGTCGGCCGAGGCCCCGGCCAGGCTCTGCAGTTCCTCCTCCTTCTCCAGCGTCTCGGCGAGCGAGTGGGCCGCGCCGAAGGCCAGGGACTCCTTCAGGGCCGCGTACGCCACCGTCGGGCCCTGTGCCAGTCGCCGGGCCACCTTCCCCGCCTCGGCGGCGAGGTCGGCGGCCGGGACGAGCCGGTTCGCGATGCCCAGCTCGTACGCCTCGGAGGCGCTGATCGAGCGGGGGAAGAACAGCAGGTCGGCCGCCCGGCTCGGGCCGATCAGCCGGGGCAGCGTCCAGGAGACGCCCGAGTCGGCGGTGAGCGCGACCCCGGCGAACGCGGTGTTGAACGAGGCGGTCTCCGCGACCACCCGGAAGTCCGCCGCGAGGGCGAAGCCGAAACCGGCCCCGGCCGCGACCCCGTTCACCGCCGCCACCACCGGCTTCCGCATCCCCGCGAGGGCCCGGGTGATCGGGTTGTAGTGCTCGCGGACCGTGCTCATGGTCTCCCGCGTGCCGTTCTCCGCGTCCGCCGCGAGCAGGCCCACGTGCTCCTTCAGGTCCTGGCCCACACAGAACGCCCGGTCACCGGCCGCGGTCAGCAGCACCGCCCGTACGGCGGTGTCGGCGGCGGCCGTCTCCACCGCCTCCCGGAGGGCGGTCTTCGCCGCCACGTTCATGGCGTTCATGGCCTCGGGACGGTTGAGCGTGATGGTGGCGAGTCCGTCGCCCACCTCGTACAGCACCGTGTCGCCCATCGGTATCCCTTCGCCTCATCGCGTCGTCGACCCGCCCAGCATGGCGGACATCACCCGCACCGCCCATGTGAGCTGCGTCAATCCGACGGGCTTCCGGAGGCCCGCAGCCGGAAGCCGAGCGGCGGAGTATCGCAGGCCGAGCGCCGAATTATGGGGTTTTGCGAGCGCGCGTTGCGCAAGCGATGCCGATGGATGTTGGTCATCGGGTGCTGCCATGCGGGATAATGACCTGGAAGCAATGTGTTCGAAGCCGGAGACGTGCTCCAGGTCATGGAGCTGCCCGGCCGACGATGAGCTGGTTTCAGGAAGGGGAACGAGCATGGCGGCCATGAAGCCGCGGACGGGTGACGGCCCGCTCGAGGTGACCAAGGAGGGGCGGGGCATTGTCATGCGCGTTCCGCTCGAAGGCGGCGGCCGGCTCGTCGTCGAGCTGACCCCGGACGAGGCAGGGGCGCTGGGCGACGCCCTGAAGAAGGTCGTCGGCTGACCCGGTTCTCCACGATCCTCACCGCTGCCCCGGTACGGCCCCGCCGTCCCGGGGCAGCGGCGTACCGGCACCCCGGAGCGCCGTGCGCGGGCACCGCCGCCGCACCCCGCGCGGGCGGGGTCAGCCCCGGCGGACCGCGCAGAGCAGACCGTCGCCCACCGGCAGCAGCGAGGGGATGAGCTCCGGGCTCTCCCGGACCGCGCGCAGCAGCTCCCGCACCCGCTGGACCTCCGGCGGCTGCGCCGACGAGTCGACCGTGCGGCCCTCCGCGAAGACGCCCTCGAAGCAGACGAGGCCGCCGGGCCGCAGCAGGCGCAACGATTCAGCGAGGTAGTCCAGGTACTCCAGCCGGTCCCCGTCGCAGAACACGAGGTCGTACCCGCCGTCCGCGAGCCGGGGCAGGACGTCCAGGGCCCGGCCGGGGATGAACCGGGCCCGGTTCCCCGCGAAGCCCGCCGCCCGGAACGCCGTCTTGGCCAGCTGCTGCCGCTCCGGCTGGAGGTCCACCGTCGTCAGGACCCCGTCGGGACGCATCCCGAGGAGCAGATAGATCCCGGACACGCCCGTGCCCGTGCCGATCTCCGCCACCGCCTTCGCGTCCGCCGTCGCGGCCAGCAGGCGCAGCGCGCCGCCGGTACCGGGGGACACCGAGGGCAGCCCTGCCTCCCTGGCCCGCTCCCGGGCCCAGCGCAGAGCGTCGTTCTCGGCGACAAAGGCGTCGGCGAACGACCAGCTCGTCTGCCGGTTGGCGGTAATGGCCCTCTCCTGTCCCCGTAGTTGACGCAACGGTGACTGTATCCGCTGTCAGCGGGAACCCGCAGATGGGACCGGGCGTTCACCAGGGGAAGGACGCGACAGGAGACAGCCGGGCGACCCGGCTCCAAATTCGCGTAAAGATTCTTATCCGGAGCTAACGGGCGAGGTGGCTATGGTAGGGGCTCCACTGGACACCACCAGAGCCGACAGGGGAGGTGCGGCTGCGCCTGTGGATCGGGGAGGAGTGCTTCGGCGTCTTCTCAGGTCGGCGGGTGAGCCGAAATCCGTGACCGACACCGCTGACCGTTTCCGCACGACCGACTCCGCTCCCACCACCGCGACCTTCGCATCGGATGCGGAATCGCCGGCGTGGACCCCTCCCACCTGGGAGGAGATCGTCAGCACGCACAGCGGCCGGGTCTACCGGCTGGCCTACCGCCTGACCGGCAACCAGCACGACGCCGAGGACCTCACCCAGGAGGTCTTCGTCCGCGTCTTCCGCTCGCTGTCGACCTACACCCCGGGCACCTTCGAGGGCTGGCTGCACCGCATCACCACCAACCTCTTCCTCGACATGGTCCGCCGCAAGCAGCGCATCCGCTTCGACGCGCTCGCCGACGACGCCGCCGAGCGGCTCCCCAGCCGCGAGCCCTCCCCGCAGCAGGTGTTCAACGACACGCACTTCGACGCCGACGTGCAGCAGGCCCTCGACACCCTGGCGCCCGAGTTCCGCGCCGCGGTGGTCCTCTGCGACATCGAGGGACTGTCGTACGAGGAGATCGCCGCCACCCTCGGTGTGAAGCTCGGCACCGTCCGCAGCCGGATCCACCGCGGCCGCTCCCACCTGCGCAAGGCCCTCAAGCACCGTTCGCCCGAGGCGCGGGCGGAGCGTGCCCTGGCCTCCGTCGGATGGGAGGCGGGGACAGCGTGAGCGGTAGCCCTTCCTCGTCTCCGACCCCTGCCGAACACCACCTCGGAGACCGGCTGGCCGCGCTCGTCGACGGCGAGCTCGGCCACGACGCCCGCGAGCGGGTCCTCGCCCACCTGGCGACCTGCGCCCGCTGCAAGGCCGAGGCCGACGCGCAGCGCACCCTCAAGAACGTCTTCGCCTCCGCCGCGCCCCCACCGCTCTCCGAAGGCTTCCTCGCCCGCCTCCAGGGGTTGCCCGGGGGTCCTGGCGGCTCCGGAGGACCCCGGGGACCCCTCGAAGAACTCCTCGACGCCGGGGGAGTGAGGTCCGACGGCTTCGCCACCGCCGCGGTCGTCACCCCCGCCACCCCGCACGCCCCGCACCCCGGCTTCCGCATCCACGCGGTCGCCGACCGCGCGCCCGGTCCCGCCGGGCGCGGTCGCAGGTTCGCCTTCGTGGCGGCCAGCGCGGTCTCCTTCGCGGCCATCGCCCTCGGCGGGACCCTGCCCCTGGACGCCTCGGTGAGCGCGAGCGCGCGCGGCGGCCAGGGCACCGGCAGCTCGGTCACCCCGCTGCGCACCGGCACCGCGGCACCCGGCACGGGCACGCCCGCCACCCGGGGCACCCGCTCCGGGGAGCGGTCCGGCGCCCAGTCCGTCCTGGCGGGACAGACCACCACGGGTGTCCCGTCCGCCCCGGTGACGCCCCTCTCGGCGGTGCGGGGGCCGGTCGCGGCGACCGGTCAGGGCACGGTCCCGGCGGGCGCCGTCCCGCCGGACGCGGTCCGTTCCCCCGCCACCCCGCTGCTCTCCGTCCGCCTCCAGAACCAGTCCCCGCAGTCCTTCCTGGCCCTGTCGCCGTTCATACGCCCGACGGGTCCGGCCCTCCAACTGGCCTTCGCTCCCGGGCCCAGTCCGGTGGCGAGCCCGACGACCGGGCCGCTCGGCTCCCACCGCTGACCCGCGACCTGGTTGAATCCAGGGACACGGGCGCCCGACCCAGGGGCGCGGACGGGCCAGCGGTTGCGGGGAGAGCATGAACGACGGGAAACCGAACTGGTGGAGCCGGCCTTCGGAGGCGCCGGAGGCGGCGCGGATACCCACGCCGCCGCCGGCCGAGGACGGCGACGGTGACTTTCCGCTGCCCGCACCCCGGCCGCACAACGGCCCGGACGTGACGGACCCGGTGGACCGGAAGGACCCGGCGGCCGTCGTGGAGACCGCCTCCGTGACGGGCCCCCCGGACCCCTCACCGGCCCCCACCACCGGACCGTACGAGCCCGAGGCCGTCGCCGGACCGTACGAGCCCGAGCCCGTCACCGAGCCGTACGGGACCGAGCCCGTCACCGGGGCGTCCGAGGCCGAGCCCGGAGCGCTCGCCGGGTCCTACGGGACCGAGGCCCTCGCCGGGCCGTCCGGCGGACCCGCGCCCGCGCCCGTCCTCCTGACCAAGGGCGAGCCCGTCGGTCCGGCCGCCCCCGTGGACACGGCTCCCGTGGACGCGGCTCCCGGCGGCGCCCCCGCCCCCCTGCACGCCCCCGACGAGTACCGGACGCCCCCCTACGGGGAGCCGGGGCCGTGGGCGCCCGCGCCGCCCGTGCAGCACCCGGCGGCGCCCGTACCGCCCCAGCAGGCCCCCGTACCGCCCCTCGTACCGCCGCACCCCCACGCCCAGCCGCACCCGCCGGGTGCGGGGGCGCCCTGGGTGCAGTACGACCCCTGGGGGGCCGGTGGGGCCGGACTCCCGCCCGCGCCCGCGAAGAAGTCGCGCAAGGGCCTCGCCCTCGCCGGGGCGCTCGCCTTCGCGCTCGTCACCGGGATCATCGGCGGCGGCATCGGCGCCTACGTCGAGCGCAACGGCGGACTCACCACCGTCGAACTGCCGCAGGCGGAGGCCGGAGAGACCGGCCGGGCCCCCGAGAGCGTCGCCGGGATCGCCGCCAGCGCCCTGCCCGGCGTGGTCACCCTGCACGTCAAGGGCGGCGGGTCGTCCGGCACCGGCACCGGCTTCGTCCTCGACACCAAGGGCCACATCCTCACCAACAACCACGTCGTCGACGCCGCCGAGTCCTCGAAGGACATCACGGTGACGTTCTCCAGCGGCGAGACCGCCCGCGCCCGGCTCATCGGCAAGGACACCGGCTACGACCTGGCCGTCGTCCAGGTCACCGGCGTCTCGGGGCTCAAGCCGCTGCCGCTCGGCAACTCCGACGACGTCCGGGTCGGCGACCCCGTCGTCGCCATCGGCGCGCCCTTCGACCTGTCCAACACGGTCACCTCCGGCATCATCAGCGCCAAGGAACGGCCGATCACCGCGGGCGGCGAGAAGGGCGACGGCAGCGACATCAGCTACGTCGACGCCCTCCAGACCGACGCCCCCATCAACCCCGGCAACTCCGGCGGCCCGCTCCTCGACTCCAAGGCACGGGTCGTCGGCATCAACAGCGCCATCCGGGCCGCGGGCGGCTCCGGGGAGGGCGAGGGCGCCGGGGCCAGCCAGCCCGGCTCCATCGGCCTCGGCTTCGCCATACCGATCAACCAGGGCAAGCGGGTCGCCGAGGAACTGATCAACACCGGCAAGGCCACCCACCCCGTCATCGGCGTCAGCCTCGACATGCAGTTCAACGGCGACGGCGCCCGCGTCGGCGAGAAGGGCAAGGACGGCACCGCGTCCGTCACGCCCGACGGCCCGGCGGCCAGGGCCGGACTCCGGCCCGGGGACGTCATCACCAAGGTCGACGGCCAGCGCGTGCACAACGGCGAGGAGCTGATCGTGAAGATCCGCGCCCACCGCCCGGGCGACCGGCTGGCGCTCACCCTGAACCGCGACGGCAAAGAGCTGACAAAGACGTTGACCCTCGGATCCTCGCAGGGCGGCTGAGCGCCATCCGGCGGACACCGGGAGGTACCCGTCCGGCAGTTTCGGCGGGTACCGTGGACCGGGCCCCGGACCGGCGTGAAGGAGCTACTAGGTGTTCAGCGACATAGGCGCACTCGAACTGGTGACGCTCGTGGTCCTCGCCGTGCTCGTCTTCGGGCCGGACAAGCTCCCGAAGATGATCCAGGACGTCTCGCGCTTCGTCCGGAAGATCCGTGAGTTCTCGGACGGTGCGAAGGAGGACATCCGCAGCGAGCTGGGGCCGGACTTCAAGGACTTCGAGTTCGAGGACCTCAACCCCAAGACGTTCCTCCGCAAGCAGATGGAGCAGAACGAGGACCTGAGGGAGCTCAAGGAACTCCGCGGCAGCTTCGACCTCCGCAAGGAGATGAACGAGGTCGCCGACGCGGTCCACGGCCGCGAGCCGCAGCCGACCGCCGTGAACGGCGCTCCGGTGAACGGCTCCGGCGGCGCGGGGACCGCCCCCGGCGGCACCCCGGACCTCCTCAAGAAGCGGGACGAGCCGGACACCCGCGAGCGCCCTCCGTACGACTCCGACGCGACCTGACGACGGGCCGTCACCGGTCCGGCGCCTCCCGGTGGCTATCCTCCCTCTGTCGATCGAACGAGGAGGCGGCCGAGATGGAGACCACGAGTCGGGTGGAGGGCGTGCCCACGGCCCGGCGGACCGCCGAGGGCTATCTGCGCGCGCCCTTCGCCTGGTACGGGCTGGACGAGGCCTTCACCGGGCCCCGCTGGCTGATGCAGGTGGGCACGGCGGCGGACGGCAGCGTGCAGCACGGTTCGACCGGCCACGGTGACGCGCCGTCGATAAAGTCCGACGCGAGCGGCACGGAGAAGGAGCGGTTCGCGGTCGTCGTCACCGTCGCCGCCAGCCCGGTCCGCCGCACCGGGGACGGCACCGGCGTCCTCGACGCCACCACGGTCTCCTCGGCCGCCTGGCTGGCGGGCAGCGGGCTGCTCGTCCACACCTGGCCCGCCTCGCTCGACCACATGACCCGGGACAACTGGCTGGACCAGCAGACCGAGACCGCGTTCGAACTGGCCGACGACCTCGAAGGACCGGACTGGTCGTCGCTCTCGCTGCCGGTGGACGGGGTGCCGGTGACCTTCCACTACCGCGAGACCGAGTCCGGCTGGGTCCTCGCCGGGTCCGCCGACGGCGTCCACATCGGGGCGTACGGGCGGGGCATGAGCGCGTACGGGCTCGGCTTCTCGCAGATCGAGGACCTCGACGCGTACGCCTGACCGGGCGCGGCCGGGAGCACGGGCGAGCGGATCCGCCCACCCCGGCCCGCCCACCCCGGCCCGTCCGCTCCGGTCCGGCCGCGCGCATCCGGTACGACGAAGGGCGCCCCCCACCGGGGGGCGCCCTTCCGGGTGACGCGTCAGAACTTGTTGCGCGGGGTGATGCCCAGGCTCATGCCGGAGAGCCCGCGCTGGCGCCCGCCGAGCTTGCCCGCGATGGCGCGCAGGGCCGCGCCCGCCGGGGATTCCGGGGCGGACAGGACGACCGGCCGGCCGTCGTCGCCGCCCTCCCGGAGCCGTACGTCGATCGGGATCGAGCCCAGCAGCGGGACCGTCGCGCCGGTGGTCTTCGTCAGCCCGTCCGCGACCCGCTGGCCGCCGCCGGTGCCGAACACGTCGACCATCTCGTCGCAGTGCGGACACGGCAGACCCGCCATGTTCTCGACCACGCCGACGATCTTCTGGTGGGTCTGGACGGCGATCGAACCGGCGCGCTCGGCGACCTCCGCCGCCGCCTGCTGCGGGGTGGTGACGACGAGGATCTCCGCGTTCGGCACGAGCTGCGCGACCGAGATCGCGATGTCGCCGGTGCCCGGGGGCAGGTCGAGCAGGAGGACGTCCAGGTCACCCCAGTACACGTCCGCGAGGAACTGCTGGAGCGCCCGGTGCAGCATCGGCCCGCGCCACACCACGGGCGCGTTGCCCGGGGTGAACATGCCGATGGAGATGACCTTCACGCCGTTCGCCGACGGAGGCATGATCATGTTCTCGACCTGGGTCGGACGGCCGTCCGCGCCCAGCATCCGGGGCACGCTGTGGCCGTAGATGTCGGCGTCGACGACACCGACCTTCAGTCCGTCGGCGGCCATCGCCGCGGCCAGGTTCACGGTGACCGACGACTTGCCGACACCGCCCTTGCCGGAGGCCACCGCGTACACCCGGGTCAGCGAACCCGGTTTCGCGAAGGGCACCTCGCGCTCGGCGCTCGTGCCGCGCAGCGCCGCCGCCAGCTCCTTGCGCTGTTCGTCGCTCATCACGTCCAGCGAGACCTCGACGGCGGTGACACCCTCGACCCGGGAGACGGCATCCGTCACGCGCTGCGTGATGGTGTCGCGCATCGGGCAGCCGGAGACCGTCAGATAGACCGTCACGGCGACCTTGCCGTCCGGGCCGATCTCCACCGACTTGACCATGCCGAGCTCGGTGATCGGCTTGTTGATCTCAGGGTCGTTCACTGTCGCCAGCGCTTCGAGGACCGTGTCTTCCGTAGCCATACCGACGATGGTACGGCGCGGAACACCGGCCCATGAAAGCCCTGTCAACGGTCGGGTACGTCACTTCCCCGGTCCTCGCCGTACGGGAAGAGGTCCCGGCGCTCCTCCAGCTCCCGGACCAGGTCCTGGAGCTCCGAGCGGATCCAGTCGCGGGTCGCCACCTCGCCGAGGCCCATCCGCAGCGCCGCGATCTCCCGCGTCAGGTATTCGGTGTCCGCGATCGACCGCTCGTTCTGCTTCCGGTCCTGTTCGAGGTTGACCCGGTCCCGGTCGTCCTGCCGGTTCTGCGCGAGCAGGATCAGCGGCGCCGCGTACGAGGCCTGGAGGGACAGCGCGAGCGTCAGGAAGATGAACGGGTACTCGTCGAACTTGAGCGAGCTCGGCGCGAAGATGTTCCAGGCGACCCACACGATGATCGTGAGCGTCATCCAGACCAGGAACCTGCCCGTCCCCAGGAACCGGGCGATCCGCTCCGAGATCCGTCCGAAGGCCTCGGGGTCGTACTCCGGGAGCAGCCTGGCCCGCCGCTCGCGCGGCTGGTCGAGCCGGACGCGGGAGACCGGCCGGTCCCGGTCCCGGTCCTGGGTGCGCTCAGCGGCCATGCCCGGCCCCCTCCCCGTGGAACTCGGTCTCCCGCCAGTCCTCCGGCAGCAGATGGTCGAGGACGTCGTCGACGGTGACCGCGCCGAGCAGCGAACCGCTCTCGTCCACCACCGGCGCCGCGACCATGTTGTACGCGGCGAGATAGCTGGTGACGGCGGGCAGCGGGGTGTCCGGGCCGAGCGGCGGCAGATCGCTCTCCACGATCGAGCTGACGAGGGTGAACGGCGGGTCGCGCAGCAGCCGCTGGAAGTGGACCGTGCCCAGGTACTTGCCGGTCGGCGTCTCGTCCGGCGGCCGGCACACGTACACCTGGGCGGCGAGCGCGGGCGACAGGTCCTGCTGGCGGACCCGGGCCAGCGCGTCGGCGACCGTGGCGTCCGGCCGCAGCACGATCGGCTCCGTCGTCATCAGACCGCCCGCCGTGCGCTCCTCGTACGACATCAGGCGCCGTACGTCGGCCGCGTCGTCCGGCCGCATCAGGGTCAGCAGCCGCTCCTTGTCCTCCTCGGGCAGCTCCGACAGCAGGTCGGCCGCGTCGTCCGGGTCCATCGCCTCCAGGACGTCGGCCGCCCGCTCCTCCTTCAGCTTGCCGATGATCTCGACCTGGTCGTCCTCCGGCAGCTCCTCCAGGACGTCGGCGAGCCGGTCGTCGTCGAGCGCCGCCGCCACCTCCACCCGCCGCTTCGGGGACAGGTGGTGCAGCGCGTTGGCGACGTCGGCGGGCCGCAGCCGCTCGAAGGTGGCGACCAGGCTCTCGGCGCCCTGCCCGTTCTCCTCCAGGGAGAAGCCGGTGACGCCCGACCAGTCCACGGTCAGGGTCTCGGCCTTCCGGCGTAGTGCCCCGCCCTTGCCGCGCCGGACGAAGACCTTGTCGATCTCCCATTCGCGGCGGGCGGGCAGCTGCTGGACGGCGACGTCGAGGACGGTGACCTCCTCGCCCTCCTCTCCGCCGGGCCCCACGAGCCGCACCCGCCGGTCGAGGAGTTCACCGAGGACGAGCCGCTCGGTCGGCCGCTGTTCGAAGCGGCGCATGTTGACCACGCCGGTGGTGATGACCTGGCCGGACGCCACCCCGATGATCCGGGTCATCGGCACGAACACCCGGCGGCGGCTGAGCACCTCCACCACCATGCCGAGCAGCCGGGGCGGTCTGCGGCCGACCCGCAGCATGGCCACCAGGTCGCCGACCCGGCCGACCTGGTCGCCGACGGGGTCGAAGACGGGGACTCCCGCGAGGTGGGAGACGAAGATCCGGGGGGCGCCTGCCGCCATGCCACGCGCCTCCTCGGTGCCGCACGATTCGAGTCATTGCCGAGCTTTGCCTGATTCAGGCTAGCCCGTGCCGATCCACCCCGCCCCGGCAGCGCCTCCGGACGGCCCCCGCAGGGGCCGCCGTCCGGTCCGGGTACGCTGCGGACTGCCGTCCCCCACCGGCACGCCGACGTCCCCCCCGTCCGGTGTCCCCGAGCAGCACGGACGGCCGCCGCCCCGGTTCTCCCCGTACGGCCGCGGCCTGTGTCCCCCATGCCAGGAGAGGTAGCGCAGATGCCCTTTCGCGCCCCGTCGTCGCGTCTCCGCAGGGCCGTCGTGCCCCTGACGCTCTGCGCCGGTCTGACCGTGGGGATGACGGCCTGTGCCGCCGACCCCGACGAGGGGACCAACGGGGTCGGGAGGCTCTCCGCGACCGAGATCGAGGACAAGGCGCGGGACGCGGCGGACACCGCGAAGGCGGTCCGGCTGTCGGGCACCCTGGTCAGCAAGGGCGGCACGTTCAAGCTGAACATGCGGCTGCGGCAGGACGGCGCCGCCGGTTCCGTGACCACGAAGAACAGCACCTTCGAGCTGCTGCGGGTGGGCGACGCCCTCTTCCTGAAGGCGGCGGCGGACTTCTGGTCCCACGACGCCTCGGCCGACGGCTCCCCCTCGGATTCGGACTCCGAGGCGGCCGACAAGCTCGACGACAAGTTCGTGAAGGTGCCGCAGGGCGACCCCTCGTACAAGCAGCTGCGCGGCTTCACCGACATGGGGCCGCTCCTCGCCGGACTGACCGGGCTGCACGGCGAGAAGGTCAAGGGCGACCGGGACCAGATCGGCGGAATCCGTACGATCAAGGTGAAGGGCGGCGGGGACGGCGAGGGCGGCATCCTCGACGTGGCCCTGGACGGCGTCCCGTACCCGCTCAGGTTCGCCCGGGGCGGCGGAGCGGGCGTGGTGGTGCTCAGCGAGTGGGACAAGAGCTTCCCGCTGGCCGAGCCGTCCAAGGAGGAGACCCTCGACTACGGCAAGCAACTGCCCCGCACCTGAGGGGCCCTCCCGGCCGTGCGGGTCAGCGCTTGCGGCGCCGGAACAGCAGCTTCGGCAGGGCGGCGGGCGCGGGCTCGCGGGTGGTGGCGGGCGAGGGCAGGGGTACGGCGGCGAGGGAGCCGTCCGGCAGGTCCTCGTCCACCGCGTGCGGGTCGAGCCGCAGCACCCGGCACTCGCGCGCCCAGCGGGCGGTCATCGCCTCGCCGTCCGGCGCGTTGAGCCGCTTGCCCTTCAGCTCGGCCACGGCCGCGTCCCACTCGTCCGTACCGGGGGTGAGTTCGCGTACGGCGGCCGTCCAGGCGACGATCCGGCCGCCCTTGTCCTTGCTGCGGACCGTGACCACGGCCGTACCGCCGTCCGCCAGGTCAGGCAGGGGCTGCTCGCCGGGGCCGTCGCCGACGACGAGGGCGGCCCCGTCGTGCCAGACGTGCCAGAGCGCGCGGGCCGGGCCGGTGCCGCGCACCCACACCAGGCCGGACTTCTTGGTGGCCTCCTCGACGAGGGCGGACCCGAGCAGCTCTTCAGTCATGGCCCGAAGCCTAGGGGATGTCCGGCGGGCCGGGCCGGGCCCGATCGCCGGACACCTTCCGGGGGAGGAGCGGAGGGAGGAACGAAGGGAGGAGCGGAGGGACCGGCGGGGGAGGCGCGGGGCGGGGCGCCCTACAGCCAGCCGTTCCGCTTGAGGGTGCGGTGGATGGTGAAGCAGATCAGGACGATGCCGGTCAGCACCATCGGGTAGCCGTACTTCCAGTGCAGCTCGGGCATGTGGTCGAAGTTCATGCCGTACACGCCGCAGACCGCTGTGGGGACGGCGACGATCGCCGCCCACGAGGTGATCTTGCGCATGTCCTCGTTCTGCGCGACGGTCGCCTGCGCCAGGTTGGCCTGGAGGATCGAGTTGAGCAGTTCGTCGAAGCCGACGACCTGCTCCTGGACCCGGGCGAGGTGGTCGGCGACGTCCCGGAAGTACTTCTGGATGTCGGGGTCCACCAGCCGCATGGGCCGCTCGCTGAGCAGCTGCATGGGCCGCATGAGCGGGGTGACGGCCCGCTTGAACTCCAGGACCTCGCGCTTCAGCTGGTAGATCCGGCCGGTGTCCGTGCCGCGCGTGGAGCCCTTCGCGGCGGGCGAGAAGACATCGATCTCCAGCTGGTCGATGTCGAGTTCGACGGCGTCGGCGACCGCGATGTAACCGTCGACGACGTGGTCGGAGAGGGCGTGCAGGACGGCCGAGGGGCCCTTGACGAGCAGCTCCGGCTCGCCCTGGAGGCGGTGCCGCAGATTGCGCAGCGAGCCCTGGCCGCCGTGCCGGACGGTGATGACGAAGTCGGGGCCGGTGAAGCACATGACCTCGCCGGTCTCGACGACCTCGCTGGTCGCGGTCAGCTCGGCGTGCTCGACGTAGTGGATGGTCTTGAAGACGGTGAAGAGGGTGTCGTCGTACCGCTCCAGCTTGGGCCGCTGATGGGCGTGGACGGCGTCCTCGACGGCGAGCGGGTGCAGTCCGAACTCGGCGGCGATCCCGGCGAATTCGGCCTCCGTCGGCTCGTGGAGGCCGATCCAGGCGAAGCCGCCGCTCTCCCGCACCTGCTGCATCGCGCCGCGCGGGGTGAGGCACTCGCGGTCGTCGATCCGGCGTCCGTCGCGGTAGACGGCGCAGTCGACCACGGCACTGGAGGCGGAGTGGTCGCGGGTGGGGTCGTACGCGGTGTACGCGGTCGGGGTCTTGCGCAGCGGGTGCAGCAGGCTGGGACGGACGGCGGCGCGCAGGTCACGGATCATCGACATGGGCATACTCCTTCACGGAGGGCCGTCGGCGAGCACGGCACAGCCCGGAATGAGGACGTGGAGCTGTTGCGTCGTCCACAAAGCGGGCGGCACCGAAGGGACGCGGTGACGGCGTTCGCTACTGACAGGCAAAGGCGAAATGCTCTTCCGTCATGCGAGAAGCCGGAGAAGGAGATCCGTGCGGACCCGTGATCACCGGAGAGACGTGGGCACCTGGCTGGGGTGCGGGCCGGAAGAGCGGCTGGTACTACCCGATCGACTTCGGTCCATCGCAGCCCCACCTCCTCCGGCCGGTCCCTCGTGAGGGATGACGTGTGACGAGTAGCCGGGAGTTCGGGACTCCCGACCAGCGGCCAAGACTATCAGCCGACTGATGGTCAATCCCTTATTTTGCCCGTTCCATACGCGCTTTATGCTCAACCCATGGGAGAAGTTCTTGCTCTGGTCGAGGCCCGGTTGCGTACGGCCTTCGGGGAACCGGACGCGCGGGCCGCGGTGACGTTCCTCGGCACGGACCGGATCGAGGTGCTCCGCTTCATCGACGGCGATCTCGTGCGGTACGCGACCCTCGGCATGTCCGCCCAGCCGATGGCCGACCCCACCGCCACCCTCGCCGATCCGGTCGCGGGACCGCGCGCCGAACTGGTCCTCACCGTCCGGGGCGGGCTCGCCGACACCGACAAGGTGCTGCGCCCGCTGGCCGTGCTCGCCTCCACCCCGCAGGTGGAGGGGGTGGTCGCGGCCCCGGGCGCCTCGCTCGACGTGGGCGAGCCGCTCTGGCCGGGCGCCGCCTTCGGCTCGGTCCTCGTCGCGGAGTCCGGCGGCCTGGTGGCGGACCTGGAGCTCGACGGGCCGATGGACCCGGTGCGCTTCCTGCCCCTCCTCCCGATGACCGCGAACGAGGCCGCCTGGAAGCGGGTGCACGGGGCACAGGCCCTGGAGGAGCGCTGGCTGGCCCGGGGGACGGACCTGCGCGACCCGCTGCGGAGGTCCGTGGACCTGGACTGAGGGGCGGGGCGGTGGCGGGGCGGGGGGCTCCGTGGACCCGGCGGCCTGGCTGGTTCTCGCGGGGCCGAGTGGGCCCGCTGGTCGGAGCGGCCCTGTCAGCCCCGTCAGCCCCGTCAGTCCTGCGGGCCGCAGTGGTGCTATCCAGTCCCATCGATCCCGCCGGTCACGCCCGGCTCAGTTGGCGAAGACGCCCACGCCGTCCTCCGTGGCGTGCTTCGGCGCCTGCTCCGCCGCCTCGTGGGTGAGGGAGGCGCGCCGGACTCCGACGATCACGGCTCCGACGACCGCCGCCGCGCCCGCCACCAGGAACGGCACATGGATGTCGGTCCACTCCTCGATCTTCGGGGCGAAGTAGGGGGCCGCCGCCGCGGCGAACCAGCGGACGAAGTTGTAGCCCGCGCTCGCCACCGGGCGCGGGGCGTCCGAGACGCCGAGTGCCAGCTCGGTGAACACGGTGTTGTTGACGCCGATGAACGCGCCCGACAGGACCGTGCAGACGATCGCGGTGGTGTGGTCGCCGTATCCGAGCACCACCACGTCGGCGGCGAGCAGGACGAGCGAGCCGCCGAGCACCGTGAGCGAGCCGAGGCGCCGCTGGAGCCGGGGCGCGACCAGGACGGAGAAGACGGCGAGCAGCAGACCCCACGCGAAGAACACCGCGCCGGACTTGTACGGCGTCATGTCCAGGACGAACGGGGTGAAGGCGAGCACGGTGAAGAACGCGTAGTTGTAGAAGAAGGCCGCGGCAGCCACCGAGGCGAGCCCGCCGTGGCCGAGCGCCCGGACCGGGTCCAGCAGGGAGGTCCTGCGGGCGGGCTTCGGCTGTTCCCGGAGGAACACCGCGATGCACAGGAAGCCGATCGCCATCAGCGCCGCCGTGCCGAAGAACGGGTAGCGCCAGCTCGCGTCGCCGAGGACGGCGCCGAGGAGCGGGCCGCACGCCATGCCGAGGCCGAGCGCCGACTCGTAGAGCAGGATCGCCGTCGCGCTGCCGCCGGCCGCCGCGCCGACGATCACGGCGAGCGAGGTGGAGACGAAGAGCGCGTTGCCGAGGCCCCATCCCGCGCGGAAGCCGACCAGCTGGCCGACGGAGTCGGAGGTGCCCGCGAGGGCCGCGAAGACGACGACGAGCGCGAGCCCGGCGAGCAGGGTCCGGCGTCCCCCGATGCGGCTGGAGACGAAGCCGGTCACCAGCATCGCCACGGCGGTGATGAGGAAGTACGAGGTGAAGAGCAGCGACACCTGGCTGGGGCTCGCGTCGAGGCCCTTGGCGATCGACGGGAGGATCGGGTCGACGAGCCCGATCCCCATGAAGGCCACCACGGAGGCGCCCGCGGTGGCCCAGACGGCGGGTGGCTGGCGGAGTGTGCCGCCCGTCGTCGTGCCGGTGTCCGCCGTGTCGTCTTCTCCCCGCATGGCGGGACTCCTTCGCGTCGAGACGGTTGCGATGAACGCAGAATAAGTTAGAGAGTCTAATAAATGCAACCTACATCTACATAGGGAAGGGGCGGGGGAAGCCCCGGCGGAGACGCGGAGTGAACGCCACAGGCCGGACGGGTGATCGTCCGTGATCGTCCTTGACGCCGGGCCCCGGGGGTAGGACCGTTGGGCCCTATGAGGGGCGAACCCAGTTGTCCGAAGTGCGGTGGCCGGGTCAGGGCGCCCGGACTCTTCGCCGACTCCTGGCAGTGTGACGCGCACGGCTCGGTGCACCCGCTCCAGCCCGTCGTCCCGCCCAGCGTCGAGGCCCTCGGTGTCGTCGTGCACCGGTCCCACGTGCCGGTCTGGATGCCGTGGCCCCTGCCCGTCGGCTGGCTCTTCACCGGTGTCGCGTACGCGGGCGACGACCGCAGCGGCGGACGCGCGACCGCCGTCGCCTGCTCGGGCCCCGGCCCCCTCGGCGGCCTCGGCGAACTCCTCCTGATCGCCGAGGAGCTGGGCGTCGGCCTCGGCGCGCGGTACGCGGGCATCGACGGCCCCGATCCCGGCGCGGGCATGGCCATCGACAAGCCCCCGCAGACCAAGGTCCTCGCCGCGGGGCGCCCCACCCCGCTCTGGCACGTCACCGGCACCCCGCAGGACCGCGCGGTCTTCGCGGGGGAGGCCCGTGGGCTCTGGCTCTGGGCGATCGTCTGGCCCGAGCAGTCGGGACTCCTCATGTACGACGAACTGGTCCTGACCGACCTGCGCGACGCGGGCGCCGAGGTCGAACTGGTCCCCTGCGGCGCGCTCACCCCGAGACTGCTGGGCTGAGGCGCGGGGCCGAGCCCCGTCCGCCGGGGGCGGTACGTCCGCCGGAGACGGTACGTCCGGTGGGGGCGGTCCGTCCGGTGGGGTGACGGGCGCGGCGGAGACGGCCGTCACGTTCCGTACCCGGGTGTTCGAACGGGCCGTTATGCTGGAGCGTCCCTCGTCCGTGCCGAGTTCCGGGAGTTCCGCGTCGTGCGCATCGATCTGCACACCCACTCCACGGCCTCCGACGGTACGGACTCCCCGGCCGAACTGGTCCGGAACGCCGCCGCGGCGGGGCTCGACGTCGTCGCCCTCACCGACCACGACACCACCCGGGGCCACGCGGAGGCCATCGCCGCGCTGCCCGAGGGCCTCACCCTCGTCACCGGCGCCGAACTGTCCTGCCGGATCGACGGGATCAGCCTCCACCTGCTCGCGTACCTCTTCGACCCCGAGGAGCCCGCGCTGCTCGCGGAGCGCGAACTCGTCCGTGACGACCGCGTCCCGCGCGCCCGTGCCATGGTCGGCAGGCTCCAGGACCTCGGCGTCCCCGTGACCTGGGAGCAGGTCGCCCGGATCGCCGGGGACGGCTCGGTCGGCCGTCCGCACGTCGCCGAGGCCCTCGTCGAGCTCGGGGTCGTCCCCGACGTCTCCGGGGCCTTCACCTCTGACTGGCTCGCCGACGGCGGCCGGGCCCACGTCGGAAAGCACGAATTGGACCCGATCGACGCGATCCGCCTGGTCAAGGCGGCCGGCGGCGTCACCGTCTTCGCGCACCCGCTCGCCGTCAAGCGCGGTCAGGTGCTGCCCGAGTCCTCGATAGCGCGGCTCGCCGAGGCCGGTCTCGACGGCATCGAGGTCGACCACATGGACCACGACGAGGCGACCCGGGCGCGGCTGCGCGGCCTCGCCAAGGAGCTGGGGCTGCTGGCCACGGGCTCCAGCGACTACCACGGCAGCCGCAAGACCTGCCGTCTCGGCGAGTACACGACCGACCCCGAGATCTACGGGGAGATCACCCGCCGTGCCGCGGGCGCCTTCCCGGTCCCCGGCGCGGGGGGACCCGCCGCCTGACGGCTGCCGCCGTGCGGGACGGGGCCGGAGCGCCACGAACCCGACGCGATCGCCGGACGCCCTTTCGACGGGCGTCCTCGCGGAGCGCGCCGGACCCGTGGCGCGAGCGCCGGTCGCCCGTGCCCGTCGGACACCCCGGGCCATCGCGGGTCCTCACCCGAGGAGCTGCCCCCATACGAAGCCGGTCCCTGTCAGGGAAACCGGACCTTGTCAGGGGGCGACCCTCTCAGGGCGTCGGATCCCGTAGGGGGGTATCGGATCCCGTAAGGGGGTCAGGTCCCCGTAGGGGGGACGGAACCCGTAGGGGGATCAGATCCCGTAGGGGAAGTCGGAACCCGTAAGGGGACGTGAACCCCCTAGGGGAACGCGAGCCCGTAGGGGACCCGCCGTCCGCCGGGGCGATCGACCGGGAGCGACCGTGTGCCGCACTCGGCCCGACGATCCACCCGGTCCGAACGGTCCTGTCGGTCCACCCGGTCCGAAACGGTCCATCCGGTGCGAACGGCTCCGCCGGTCCTAGCGGTCCGAATGGTCCGAGCGGTCCGTCCGGTCCGTCCGGTCCGAGCGGTCCTGCCGGTCCGGTCCGCCCGGCTGATCCGACAGGCCCACCGGCCGCCCCGCCCGCCCGCGCAGCCCTTTCCCCCCCGCACTCTCTTCGTCCTGGTCCGCCCCCGTACGGCTCCGTGCCGTGCGCGGGGCGGCGCTCCACCTGCCCCGCCTCCGGAATTCTTTGTTCCGGTCCGCGGGGGTCAGACCCCACCGTTCGTCTCTCGCGCAAGGCAACCCACGTGTTCGACGTCGCCGTCTTCGGCTCGCTGTTCCTGACCCTCTTCGTGATCATGGATCCCCCCGGGATCACCCCGATCTTCCTCGCGCTCACCTCCGGCCGCCCGGCCAAGGTGCAGCGCCGGATGGCCTGGCAGGCCGTCGCCGTGGCCTTCGGCGTCATCACCGTCTTCGGCATCCTCGGCCAGCAGATCCTCGCCTATCTGCACGTCTCCGTCCCCGCCCTGATGATCGCGGGAGGCCTGCTGCTGCTCCTCATCGCCCTCGACCTGCTCACCGGCAAGACCGACGAGCCCAAGCAGACCAAGGACGTCAACGTCGCCCTGGTCCCGCTCGGGATGCCGCTGCTCGCCGGTCCCGGTGCGATCGTCTCGGTGATCCTCGCCGTGCAGAACGCCGACGGCGTGGCCTCGCAGGTCGCCGTCTGGACCGCCATCGCCGCCATGCACCTCGTGCTCTGGCTGGCCATGCGCTACTCGCTGCTGATCATCCGGGTCATCAAGGACGGCGGTGTGGTCCTGGTGACCCGGCTCGCGGGCATGATGCTCTCCGCCATCGCGGTCCAGCAGATCATCAACGGTGTCACCCAGGTCGTCCAGAGCTCCTGACCGCCCGGTGCGCGCCCGGTGCGCCCGTGCGCCGGATCGTCCGCGCGCCCGCGCATCCGGACACCGGCGCATCCGTACGTCAGGTGTGCCCGGTGTGCCCGCTCCGGCGGGCACCGGCCCCGGGCGGTCCGGACGCCACTGCGCCCCCGTGCGGATTCCGCTGTAGCGGAGTCCGCGCGGGGGCGCGGTGCGTGATGGTGGAACCCGGCCTGTTACGAGGCCGAGGTCTCGGCGGGGCGGATCCAGATGCGCTGGCCGATCGCTGCGGCCTGCTGCACGATCCGGTTGACGGAGGCGGCGTCCACGACGGTCCTGTCGACGGGCGTGCCGTCGATGTCGTCGAGTCGCAGGATTTCGAAGCGCACAGGCTTCTCCCTTCGTCCGAGTTGATCCTCCGTGCGGAGAACTGTCTTACATCCGTGTCCAACGAGATGCATCCTGCAAACATTCCCTACGCTAAGGAAAATTTTCGGATGCCTAACTACTACCTGAGGGGAGTGTGGCGGGAGGGACCGCCGGGGCGGAGAATGAGCCGCGTATGAACGACGCAGACACTGCCCGGACACCCGGCGCCACCGAAGCCCCCGGTACCACCCAGATCACCGGTACCACCGAGACCCCCGGCACCGCCGCAGTGGTCCCGGTCACCGGGACCGACGCCCGCCTGCAAGCCCTCGACGCCCGCCTGGACCACACCAACGACCTCCTCCGGCGGATGCTGGCCGAGGTCGCCAAGACCCCCTCCACCCACGCCATCTTCGTCGACGCCGGTTACGTCCATGCTGCGGCCGGATTGCTGGTGGCGGGCACCGAGGACCGCCGCTCCTTCGACCTCGACGCCGAGGGCCTCATCGACGCCTTCATCGACACGGCCCGCACGATCTTCGCCGACAGCCGACTGCTCCGCGTCTACTGGTACGACGGGGCCCGTCGCCGCATCCACACCCCCGGACAGCAGGCCATCGCGGAACTCCCCGACGTCAAGGTCCGCCTCGGCAACCTCAACGCCAACAACCAGCAGAAGGGCGTCGACTCCCTCATCCGCTCCGACCTGGAGTCCCTCGCCCGCCACCGGGCCATCAGCGACGCCGCTCTGGTCGGCGGCGACGAGGACCTCGTCTCCGCGGTCGAGGCCGCCCAGGGCTACGGCGCCCGCGTCCACCTCTGGGGCATCGAGGCGGCGGAGGGCCGCAACCAGGCCGAGGCCCTGCTCTGGGAGGTCGACAGCCAGCGCACCTTCGAGCTCGACTTCTGCGCCCCGTACGTCACCCGCCGTCCCGTCACCACGTACGAGAACGAGGGCGAGCCGCCGCCCTCCCGCGACGAGGTGCGTTTCATCGGCGCCCGGATCGCGGCCATCTGGCTCGGCGAACGCGGCCGTGACCAGCTCGCCGAGCTGGTGCCCGGTGCCCCCTATCTGCCGGGACCCGTCGACCAGGACCTGCTCGTCGAGGCGGAACGCCTGCTCAGCCGCTCCCTGCGCGGCCACGCCGCCCTCCGGCGCGCCCTGCGCGACGGCTTCTGGCAGCACCTCAAGACGCAGTTCTGACCCCCGGCCCCGGTTCTCCGGGGAGCGGGCCTCAGCGGGCGGTCCCGGCCGTCCGGGGCACCGCCGTCCGCTCCCAGAAGCCGGTGAGCCGGTCGGTCAGCTCGCGCGGGTGCGACACGTTGGGGGAGTGGCCCGCGCCCGCGACCACGGTGTGGTGCGCGCCGGTGCGGGCCGCCGCCACGGCGAGGTCCGCCGTCGGCCAGACCGTCTCGTCCGCGCCGTACGCCATGTGGAGCGGCAGCGGCAGTGCGGCGAGTTCCGCCGTGCCGTCCGTACGGCTGAGCAGCAGCCGTCCCGCACCGGAGAGCTGGGCGATCCGGGTGCGCGTCCAGCGGCGCCGCAGGAAGTCCGCGAGCTGCGGGGCGTCGTCGGTGTCCGGCTCCTCGCCCCGGCTGTCCAGCCAGCACATCGCCTGCCACACCCGCTCCTTCGGCAGCAGCGCGAGGGCGGCGCGCAGCACCCTGACCCGGACGCGCTGCGGCCGGGACACCCGGCCGGGGCCGGAGGAGAGCAGGGTCAGGGAACGGAAGGCGCCCGGCGCGAGCGAGGCCGCCGCACGGGCCACCAGACCCCCGAAGGAGTGCCCGAGCAGATGGACGGGGCCGTCGCCGAGCGCGACGGCCTGCGCCACCGCGTCCAGCGCCAGCGCCTTGCGCCGGTACGCGGCCCGGCCCCGGGGGCCCGGAGTCTCGTACTGGCCCCGCCCGTCCACGGCCACGGCCCGGTACCCTGCCTCGCCCAGCGGCCCCAGCAGGGCGAGGAAGTCCTCCTTGCTGCCGGTGTAGCCGGGCAGCAGCAGCACCGTGCCGCGCCGCTCACCGGCCGGCCCGGCGTCGAGGACGGCGAAGTCGCCGCGCGCGGTCACCAGGCGACGGACGCGGGTACGGGTCGGCAGCGCGAGGGACCGGGGCTTGCTCATGTCTGGACTGTAACCGGAGGAACGCGCACCGGGGCGGCCCGGACGGCCGGGGCGAACCCCGGGGCGGCCCATGCCGTCCGGGACCGGAGCGGCCCCCGTGGGCGGGCCTCTTGAGCGGCCCGTGCGCGTTGGGGCGTGGGATGGCCGACGTGGGCGGGTCGCGGGGTGGTCCGTGGCCGACCGGGCGGTGATGTACGCGGGGTCGGGGGAGGCCGCTGTCTGCCGGGTCCGTGTCCGGGACGGTTCACGCACCCACGCCCGAACGGGCCGCGCGTCAGCCGGGGCAGGGAGTGGCCGACGTACACGGGACCTGGGGGAGGCCCGCGCCTGCCGGATGTGCCGGATGTGCCGGATGCGTGGGGTCGGCGTGCGGCCCGGGGCTCGGGCGGCCCCCGAGGGGCCTGAGCGGCGCGGGTCGGCGAGGCCGGGGGTCTGGGTACGCGGGTCCCGGAAGGCCGCTCGGGCCGTGGCCCGGAGCGGTGGGTCTGGGCAGGGGGCCGGGACGGTCCACCCGAGTGGGCGGCGAGCGGTCCGTGTCGACCGGGGCACCCGGCGACGGTCCCTGTCCGCCGGACCCGGATGGTCCACCCGCCCGCGCGGGGGCCCGGGGCGGGTCGTGTCCCTCGGGGGAACCCGGAGGGGTTCCCGTGAGGGGGCCCTGACTCCGTTCGTGTGAGACGGGGGCTCGGGGGAGGCCGACCCTTGGGGCCCGTAGGGGCCGCGCGCACCTCAGGACCCGGAGGGGTTCCCCGTACGCGCCGAGGCCCGGCCCCCGGGAAAGGGGCCGGGCCTCGGCGACGGGATCGGGCGGGATCAGCTCTCGGTCGGAGCCGCCGCCGCCTTCTTCGTGGTGCGGCGACGCGGAGCCTTGGGGGCCTCCTCGGCGGCCGGGACCTCGACGGCCGTGTCCGCCGGAGCGGCGGCGGCCTTCTTCGTCGTACGGCGCCGGGCCGGGGTCTTCGGCTCGGAGGCGTCGGGCGCCTCGGCGGCCACCGCCGCCTTCTTCGTCGTACGGCGCCGGGGAGCCTTGGGGGCCTCCTCGGCGGCCTCGGCGGCCGGGACCTCGACGGCCGTGTCCGCCGGAGCAGCGACGGCCTTCTTCGTCGTACGGCGGCGGGGGGCCTTCTTCGGCTCCTCGACCGGGGCGGCCTCGACGGCAGGCGCCGGGGCGGCCTCCGCGACGGGTGCCGGAGCGGCCTCCGCGACGGGGGCGGCCGGAGCCGCCTTGACGGCCGGGACCGTCACGACGACCGCCTCGGCGGGCGCGGAACCGGCCGGCGAACCGGCGGCCTTGCGCACCACCCGGCGGCGGGCGGGCTTCTGCGGCTCCTCCGCCACGACCGGCGCGGGCTCCGGCTCGACGACCGGCTCCACGACGGGAGCGGCGGTCACCGGCGAACCGGCGGCCTTGCGGACGACCCGGCGGCGGCGCGGCGCGGGAACCTCCGCCGTGGCCGGAGCCTCGGCGACGGGCTCCGCCACCACGGGGGCGGCGGCGACCGGCTCGGCGACCGCGACGGCCGAAACGGCGGCCTCGGCCACCGGGGCGGCGGTCTTCTTCGTCGTACGGCGGCGGGGGGCCTTCTTCGGCTCCTCGGCCGCGGCGACGGGCGCCGGAGCGGCCTCGACGGCGGTGGCCACCGGGGCGGCCGGGGCCGCCTTCGCCGCGTGCAGCGCGGCGGCGGCGGACTCCACGGTCTGGAACGAACCGGTGTCCTCGGCCGGACGGACCACCCGGGGGCGGCGACGGCGGGGCGCCGGAGCCTGTCCCTGGGCCACCGGGGCCTGGGCGGCCGGAGCGGTCCTGACGGCCTCCGGACGGGCGGCGGTCTTCTTCACCGAACGGCGACGCGGGGCCTTCGGCTCCTCCGCCGGGGCCTTCGGCTCCTCGGCCGGGGTGGCGGCGACGGGCGCCGGAGCGGCCTCGACGGCGGTCGCCACCGGGGCGGCCTCCGTACGGGCGGCGGCCACCGGGGCGGCCGGGGCCGTCTCGGTCTGCCGGGCCACCGGCTGCGACGGCGTCACCGACAGGGAGTCGGGGGCGCCGACACGGGTGCGGCGGCGACGGCGCGGGGTGCGCGGACCGGCCTCGGTCTTCACCTCGTCCGCGACCGGAGCCGTCTCGGTGGTAGTGGCCACCGGGGCGTCGTCCAGCTCGCCGCCCCGGGTGCGCCGACGCTGGCGCGGGGTCCGGGTGCGCTCGGGACGCTCCTCGGTCCGCTCGGTGCGCTCGGTCTTCGGGCCGCGCCCACGGCGTCCGCCGGGCTCGCCCAGGTCCTCCAGCTCCTCCGCGCCCAGACCCGCGCGGGTCCGCTCGCCTCGGGGCAGGACGCCCTTGGTGCCCGCCGGGATGTCCAGCTCCTCGAACAGGTGCGGGGAGCTGGAGTACGTCTCGGCCGGCTCGTGGAAGTCGAGGCCGAGCGCCTTGTTGATGAGCTGCCAGCGCGGGATGTCGTCCCAGTCGACCAGCGTGACGGCGGTGCCCTTCGCCCCGGCGCGGCCGGTGCGGCCGACCCGGTGCAGGAAGGTCTTCTCGTCCTCGGGGGACTGGTAGTTGATGACGTGGGTGACGCCCTCGACGTCGATGCCGCGCGCGGCGACGTCGGTGCAGACGAGGACGTCCACCTTGCCGTTGCGGAAGGCGCGCAGCGCCTGCTCGCGGGCGCCCTGGCCGAGGTCGCCGTGGACCGCGCCGGAGGCGAAGCCGCGCCGCTCCAGCTGCTCGGCGATGTCGGCGGCCGTCCGCTTGGTGCGGCAGAAGATCATCGCGAGCCCGCGGCCGTTGGCCTGGAGGATGCGGGAGACCAGCTCCGGCTTGTCCATCGAGTGGGCGCGGTAGACGCGCTGCTTGATGTTGGCGACGGTCACGCCCTCGCCGTCGGTCGAGGTGGCGCGGATGTGCGTCGGCTGCGACATGTAGCGGCGGGCGAGACCGATGACCGCGCCCGGCATGGTGGCAGAGAACAGCATGGTCTGACGCTTCGGCGGAAGCATGTTCATGATCTTCTCGACGTCGGGCAGGAAGCCCAGGTCGAGCATCTCGTCGGCCTCGTCGAGGACGAGGACCTTGACGGCGGACAGGTCGAGCTTGCGCTGTCCCGCCAGGTCGAGGAGACGGCCCGGGGTGCCGACGACGACGTCGACGCCCTTCTGGAGCGCCTCGACCTGGGGCTCGTACGCCCGGCCGCCGTAGATGGCGAGCACGCGCACGTTCCGCACCTTGCCCGCGGTCAGGAGGTCGTTGGTGACCTGCTGGCACAGCTCGCGGGTGGGCACGACGACGAGCGCCTGCGGGGCGTCGGTGAGCTGCTCGGGCTGGGCCCGGCCCGCCTCGACGTCCATCGGGACGGTGACGCGCTCCAGGATGGGGAGGCCGAAACCGAGGGTCTTGCCCGTGCCGGTCTTGGCCTGGCCGATGACGTCGGTGCCGGTGAGGGCGACCGGGAGGGTCATCTCCTGGATGGGGAAGGGAGTGACGATACCGACGGCCTCCAGGGCCTCGGCCGTCTCGGGGAGGATTCCGAGTTCTCGGAAAGTCGTAGTCAGGGTGCTGCCTCTTCTGTGAGACGCGGCGCGAGGCGAACGAAGGGGGTCGTACCGTGCCGGGAACCGCCGACGCGATCCTGGGATCGCTGCCGGGTGGCACGGGACCACTGCCGTCGCTCGAGCGTCGTACCGCTGAGGGTGACCCTTCCGCGGGTCCGCCGGAAGGGCTGTCGGGCCGGAGCCGATCGGGCCACCGACCGGGCATCCTCATTCATGAGTCGGCCCACCGGATACGTCCGAACGTGCGAAAGCATGTCCGCATACTCAGCAGGCGCATTACCACTGTACCCCGGAATCGCGCATGTGTGTTGGGAGAAATGGCGATGAGGGCACGGTCACACTGAATGACCAGCGCCTTCCCCCGGTGCGCGAGCGGGTTATTGTGCGCTCCATGGAGACGCCTGACAACGCCACACCGACCGGGATCGCCGCCGAGAACTGGGCGACGGCCGCCGAGGAGCCGCAGTACCGCGCGGCCGTGATCGACCTCCTCGGTGCCCTCGCCTACGGAGAGCTCGCGGCCTTCGAGCGGCTCGCCGAGGACGCCAAGCTGGCGCCGACCCTCGCGGACAAGGCGGAGCTGGCGAAGATGGCCTCGGCCGAGTTCCACCACTTCGAGCGGTTGCGGGACCGGCTCGCCGCCGTCGACGCGGAGCCGACCTCGGCCATGGAGCCCTTCGCCAAGGCGCTGGACGACTTCCACCGTCAGACCGCTCCCTCGGACTGGCTGGAGGGTCTGGTCAAGGCCTATGTGGGCGACTCGATCGCCAGCGACTTCTACCGGGAGGTCGCCGCCCGGCTCGACTCCGACACGCGCGGGCTCGTCCTCGCCGTCCTCGACGACACCGGCCACGGCAACTTCGCCGTGGAGAAGGTCCGCGCCGCGATCGACGCCGACCCGCGCGTCGGCGGCAGGCTCGCGCTCTGGGCGCGCCGGTTGATGGGCGAGGCACTCTCGCAGGCCCAGCGGGTGGTGGCCGAGCGGGACGCGCTCTCCACGATGCTGGTCGGCGGGGTCGCGGACGGCTTCGACCTCGCGGAGGTGGGCCGGATGTTCTCCCGGATCACCGAGGCGCACACCAAGCGGATGGCCGCGCTGGGTCTGGCGGCCTGAGACCGCCGCTCCTCCGTGCGGTCGGCGGCGGCCGTCACACCGCCGCTGATCGCCGCAGCCGCCGTGAGGCGGGCCTGACGAGCAGTGAGATGAGCACCGCCGACACGGCCACGGCCCCGACGAGGGTGGCGAGGAAGTGGCCCGGCCCCAGGGCCCCGTGGGTGACGAGCGCCCCGAAGACACCGCCCAGCGTGCCGGTGAGAAGGACGGTCGCCCGGACGGGGAGACGGTCGGGCAGCCGGTGCGCGGCGGCCCAGGCCAGGGCGAAACCGAGCAGGGCGGAGCCGAGGGCTTCCAGGAACACGGCGGATCACCTCGCGGAGCGTGCGGGGCGGGTGGTGCGGTCGAAGGCCCTCCTACCCAGGGCGCGCGGAAAACAATCCTTCCGTACGTCCTGACGTGGACATACAGGCATACGAGAGACCGCCCGGCGGATCCTCAGCGGATCTCCGGTGGGTCTTCGATGGATCTCCGGCGGATCTTCGGTGGATCTTCGGCGGGCGCCGGTCCGGAGCCGTTCCCCAGCCCCCAGCCCCCAGCCCCCAGCCCCCAGCCCTTCGGCCGACGCCCCGCCCCTTCCCGGTCCGGACGCACGGAAGGCCCGGTGGACCAGGACGGTCCACCGGGCCTTCCGCGGAATTCCGGGCCCGAAGGGCTCAGAGCGTGCCGAAGCCCACGCGGCGCACGGCGGGCTCGCCGAGCTCCACGTACGCGATCTTCTCGGCCGGGACGAGGACCTTGCGGCCCTTCTCGTCCGAGAGGCTGAGCAGCTGCGCCTTGCCGGCCAGCGCGTCGGCGACGGCGCGCTCCACCTCCTCGGCGGACTGCCCGCTCTCCAGAACGATCTCCCGGGGTGCGTGCTGCACGCCGATCTTGACCTCCACGGCTATGTCCCTCCGAACGGTCAGCGTTGCGCGATTCTCCGCGCCGTACGCTGCACACATTAGCCCGGTGAGGGGACGTGCACGGTTCAGCCGCCGCACGCCAGGAGCGAACAGCGCGCGGGAACGCTCAGTGGCCCTCGGCGCTCAGCTGTCCGTCGACCGGGTGCAGCGGGAACCCGGCGATGCCGCGCCACGCCAGCGAGGTCAGCAGGCCGACCGCCTTGTCGCGGGGGATGGCGGACCCGCTCGACAGCCAGTAGCGGGCCACGACCTGGGAGACCCCGCCGAGGCCCACGGCGAGCAGCATCGACTCGTCCTTGGCGAGACCGGTGTCCTCGGCGATGACCTCGGAGATCGCCTCGGCGCACTGGAGGCTCACCCGGTCCACGCGCTCGCGCACGGCCGGTTCGTTCGTCAGATCGGACTCGAAGACCAGCCGGAAGGCGCCGCCCTCGTCCTCGACGTACGCGAAGTAGGCGTCCATCGTGGCGGCGACGCGCAGCTTGTTGTCGGTGGTGGAGGCGAGCGCGGTCCGCACCGCGAGGAGCAGCGACTCGCAGTGCTGGTCGAGCAGGGCGAGGTACAGCTCCAGCTTCCCCGGGAAGTGCTGGTAGAGCACCGGCTTGCTGACGCCCGCCCGCTCGGCGATGTCGTCCATGGCGGCCGAGTGGTATCCCTGGGCGACGAAGACCTCCTGGGCCGCGCCGAGGAGCTGGTTCCGTCGGGCACGTCGCGGCAGGCGCGTGCCCCGAGGGCGTGCTGCCTCTGTCTGCTCGATGGCGCTCACGCGGCCTCCCAAGAATCGATCCATGCGCGCTGTCGCCCGCGTGGCCATCGTACTTTTGGGTAACCCGGCTGTGCGCGGTGCGAACGCAGAATTTCACGGACCGGACGCCCAGGTCGACAGGCGATTCAAGTTTAAACCGAACAAATCAGCGGTAGTCGTCCTCGTCCAGGGCGACGACCCGGGCCTGTTCGGAGGAATCGGCCTCGTTCGCCGAATCCCGTTCGAGGTGGGTGACCGGCTCGTCCTCGCGCTGCCGCAGTTCCGCGTGCTGTTCGGCCGCGTCCGCCTCCGGGATCTCGTCGTCCAGCACGCTGCTCCCTTCCCGGGCCTCTTCGGCTTCTTCGGCTTCCTCGGCGAAAGTGTCGGGATCGCTCGGATCGACGGTCATGGGGTTCCTTCCGGCGGCGGGTCGCGGTCCTCTCCGAAGGCCCTCTCCTCCGAGCCTAGGAGCAGCCGCCTCCCACCGCACACGCACGGGTGACCGCACGGTTCCGTACGTGTGACCGCATCCACACACGCCCGCGCGTGATCGTCTCGTAATATTGCGGCCATGTCGTCGACCGAGCTGCCGGAAACCCGGACCGCCGCCGTGTCCTCCGCGTCGCGCGCGCCCCGTGCCGTACGGGTCGCCGACGGCGAGGAACTCCGCTCCGTACCGCTGCCCGGACTCACCCTCTCGGTGCGCGCCAGGCCCGGCGACGGGCCGGGGCGGGCGCCCGCGCTGTTCGTGCACGGTCTCGGCGGTTCCTCGCAGAACTGGTCCGCGCTGATGCCGCTGCTCTCGGACCTCCTCGACTCCGAGGCGGTCGACCTGCCCGGCTTCGGCGACTCCCCGCCGCCCGACAACGGCGACTACTCGGTCACCGGGCACGCCCGTGCCGTCGTCCGGCTCCTCGACTCCTCGGGCCGGGGCCCGGTCCACCTCGTCGGCAACTCGCTGGGCGGCGCGGTCGCCACCCGGGTCGCCGCCGCCCGGCCCGACCTGGTCCGCACCCTGACCCTCGTCTCGCCCGCCCTGCCCGAGCTGCGCGCCCAGCGGACCGCCTGGCCTACGGCCCTGCTCGCGGTGCCCGGCGTCGCCGGGTTCTTCGCGAGGCTCAGCCGGGACTGGACGCCGGAGCAGCGCGTCCGGGGCGTCCTCTCGCTCTGTTACGGGGACCCCGGCCGGGTCACCGACGAAGGCTTCCTGCACGCCGTGGAGGAGATGGAGCGGCGCCTCGAACTCCCTTATTTCTGGGACGCGATGGCCCGCTCCGCGCGCGGCATCGTGGACGCGTACACGCTCGGCGGGCAGCACGGACTGTGGCGGCAGGCCGAACGGGTCCTCGCGCCGACGCTGCTCGTCTACGGTGGACGCGACCAGCTCGTCTCGTACCGGACGGCCCGCCGGGCAGCCGCCGCCTTCAGCGGCTCGCGCCTGCTGACCCTTCCCGAGGCGGGTCACGTGGCGATGATGGAGTACCCCGAGACGGTCGCGCAGGCCGTCCGGGACCTGATCGCCGACAACGGCGGGAGCTGATCCGGGGCGTGGGACGACACAGCCGCAAGGGTGCCGCGCCGTCGGTGGCCGACACCGGGCAGCAGCCCGTGGCGGAACCGGCGCCGCCACGGCCCGGCACCCCGCAGGGCACCGGCCGCCGCCGCAGGCAGCCGGGCGAGCCCGGCACCCCCGCCCACGGGACTCCGCTGTACGGGTCGCCCGCGTACGGGTCCCCGGAGCACGGCACCCCCGCGCACGGCACCCCCGCGTACGGGTCCGCCGGGCCGGGCGCCCCCGCGCACGGCGCCCCTCCGCGCGGTCCCGCCGGGCCCGGTACTCCCGCCCACGGCACCCCCGTCCACCGCGTCCCCGCGTCGGCCGGTGCTCCCGGTCCCGGCGCTCCCGGTCCCGGGGCGTCCGCGCGCGGGGGCCATCCGCAGCACGACGAGGGCGGTCCGCGCCCCGGGGCGTACGGCCCGGGACCCGGGTCCGGCCGGGCCCGACGGGGCTCCGAGCAGGTCCCGTTCGTCCCCGGCCCGCGCCGCGAGAGCCTTCCCGAGGAGGAGCCGGAGGCGGAGCTCCCGGCCGCCCGGGGCGGACTCGGCCGCACCCTCACCGGAGTCGCCGCCGCCGCCGTCGCCACCGTCCTGGCCGTCGTCGTCGCCGGGCAGGTCACGGACCGGGAGACGACCGGGGCGGCCCCCCGCGCCGCCGAGGAGCCGGACGGGCGCGCCTCGGCCGACGGCCCGGCCTCCCGCTCCGACGACCGGGCCGCCCCGACGAGCCCCGCGCCGGTCGCCACCCCGCCGCCGCCCACCTACGAACAGCTGATGACCCGGCAGTACCCGATCGACCCCAAGCTGAAGGGCTCCGGCACCTTCAAGGCCGTGCCCGGCTTCCAGAAGGCCCCCGGCCCCGGACGGCTGATCCGCTACCGGATCGACGTCGAGGAGGGGCTCGGACTCGACACGGAACTCTTCGCCTCGGCCGTGCAGAAGACCCTCAACGACCCGCGCAGCTGGGCCGGACAGGGCGCCATGTCCTTCGAGCGGATCTCCAGCGGGGACCCCCGCTTCGTCATCACGCTCGCCAGCCCCGGCACCACCGGAGCCTGGTGCGCCAAGTCCGGTCTCGACACGACGGTCGACAACGTGTCCTGCGACTCGGCCTCCACCGACCGCGTGATGATCAACGCGTTCCGCTGGGCCCAGGGGTCGGCGACCTTCGGCCCCAAGGCGATGTACGCCTACCGGCAGATGCTCATCAACCACGAGGTCGGACACCGGCTCGGGCACGGCCACAAGGACTGTGCCACGCCCGGCGCCCTCGCCCCGGTGATGCAGCAGCAGACGAAGTCCCTGAACATCGGCGGAATCAAGTGCCTCCCCAACCCCTGGGTCCATCCCGGGAGTTGACATTCCGGCCGATGGATTCCGGCCCGTGGACGGGGGCGCGGAATCCCGGGATTTCCGATGCCGCATTGACATCGCTCGCGTGTTCGTTCATATTTCTCGGCATGTCGCACCGTCACGTCGTCTCCGAGCGCGCCGCCATTGAGCTGGCGCTCATCGGCGTGACCGGACACTCCGTCGCCGACGTTCTCTGTAGCTGACGCCCGCCCGAGCGCTCGTCGGCCCTTCTTTCCGTAATTTCCTACGCGAATGTGCCGCGCCCGGGTTCTTCCTTCCCGCAGGCGCGGCTTTCTCCTTTTCCCGGCGCATTTCCCGGGACGACTCCGCTCGCCGCTGCCCGCGTGGAATTCCCTTTTCCCGTTCGCAGTTCCCCGAGAGGTTCTCTTCCGATGCGTCGATCGTCCGTCATCTCGCGCCGCGTGGCAGCCGCCGCCGTCAGTCTCGTCCTGGCCTCGGGCGCCGTCGCCTGCGCGGGACCCGAGGGCACCGGCGCCAAGGACGGCACCCCCGGCAAGGACTCCGGAGCCCCGCGGAAGGGCGGCACGCTGACCGTCCTCAACAGCGAGCCCCAGACCGACTTCGACCCCGCCCGGCTCTACACCTCCGGCGGCGGCAACGTCCCCTCCCTCGTCTTCCGCACGCTCACCACCCGCAACCGCGAGGAGGGCGCCGCGGGCACTCAGGTCGTCCCCGACCTCGCCACCGACACCGGCCGCCCCAACAAGGACGCCACCGAGTGGACGTTCACGCTGAAGGAGGGCCTGAAGTTCGAGGACGGCACGCCCATCACCAGCGCCGACATCAAGCACGGCGTCGAGCGCTCCTTCGCCGCCGAACTCTCCGGCGGCGCCCCCTACCTGCGGGACTGGCTCATCGGCGGCGACACCTACCAGGGCCCGTACAAGGACAAGAAGGGCCTCGCCTCCGTCGCCACCCCCGACGCCCGGACCATCGTCTTCAAGCTGCGCAAGCCCGAGGGCGAGTTCCCCTTCGTCGCCACCCAGACCCAGTTCACCCCCGTCCCCAAGGCCAAGGACACCGGCGCGAAGTACGAGGAGCACCCGCTGTCCTCCGGCCCGTACAAGGTCGTGCGGAACGAGAACGACGGCGAGCGACTGGTCCTGGAGCGCAACGCGCACTGGGACCCGAAGACCGACGAGGAGCGCAAGGCCTACCCCGACCGGATCGACGTCCGCTCCGGTCTCGACGAGGCCGTCATCAACCAGCGCCTCGCCACCTCCACCGGCGCCGACTCCGCCGCCGTCACCACCGACACCAACCTCGGCCCGGCCGAACTCGCCCAGGTCGGCTCCGACAAGGCGCTCGCCGCCCGCGTCGGCACCGGTCACTTCGGCTACACCAACTACCTCGCCTTCAACCCGAAGGTGAAGCCCTTCGACAACCCGAAGGTGCGCCAGGCGATCTCGTACGCCGTCAACCGCACCAGCGTCGTCAACGCGGCGGGCGGCTCCGCGCTCGCCGAGGCCGCCACCACCTTCCTGCCCGAGCGGGAGTCCTTCGGGTACACGCCGTACGACCACTTCCCGGCCGGGAAGACCGGTGACCCGGAGAAGGCCAGGTCCCTGCTGAAGGAAGCCGGGTACCCCGACGGCCTCACGATCACCCTGCTGCACTCCACCGCCCAGAACCGTGCCACCAGCCCCGAGATCGCCACCGCCGTCCAGGAGGCGCTCGGTAAGGCGGGCATCAAGGTCGAGCTGGACGGCCAGGAGCCCAACTCCTTCAACGAGAAGCGCTGGAGCGTCAAGGACGCGCCCGGCTTCTTCCTCTCCCGCTGGGGCGCCGACTGGCCCGCGGGCGGCCCGTTCCTCGCGCCGATCTTCGACGGCCGCCAGATCGTCACCAACGGCTCCAACTACAACCACGCGCAGCTGAACGACCCGGCGGTCAACCAGGAGATCGACGAGATCAACAAGCTCACCGACCTCAAGGCCGCCGCCGTCCGCTGGGGCGCCCTCGACAAGAAGATCGGCGAGCAGGCGCTCGACGTGCCCCTCTTCCACCCCGTCTACAAGCGGCTCGTCGGCAAGAGCGTCAAGAACGTCGTCATCAGCGACTGGACCGGTGTCCTCGACGTCTCGCAGGTCGCGGTCAAGTGACTTCCCCGACCGGTACGACGGCGCCCGTGGCGGGCCTTCCCGCCACGGGCGCCGCCCGGCAGGTGTGGCGACGGCTCCGCACCCGTCCGGCAGCCCTCGTCTCCGCCGCCGTCCTCCTCCTGCTCGTCCTCCTCGCCCTCGCCGCCCCGCTGCTCGCCGCCCTCACCGGCCAGGACCCGAACACGTACCACGACGACCTCGTCGACTCGGCCCGCGGCGGCGTCCCGTACGGCGCCTTCGGCGGGGCGAGCGCCGACCACTGGCTCGGCGTCGAACCCGGCACCGGCCGCGACCTGTTCGTCCGGCTCCTGTACGGCGCCCGGATCTCCCTCCTCGTCGCCGTCGGCGCCACCGTCGTCCAGGTCCTCCTCGGACTCCTCGTCGGCCTCGCCGCCGGGCTCGGCAACCGCTGGGCCGACAGCGTCCTCGGCCGCGTCACCGACGTCCTCGTCGCCCTCCCGATGCTGGTCCTCGCCGTCGCCCTCACCGCCGTCGTCCCGCGCGGCTTCCCCCGCCCGCTGCTGCTGATCCTCGTCATCGGCTTCCTCGGCTGGGCCGGGACCTCCCGGATCGTGCGGGCCCAGACCCTCACCCTGCGCGGCCTCGACTTCGTCGCCGCCTCCCGGCTCGCGGGCTCCGGCCCCTGGCGGACCGCCCGCCGCGAACTCCTGCCCGCCCTCGCCGCCCCCGTCATCACCTACGCGGCGATCCTCGTCCCCACCAACATCGTCGTCGAGGCCTCGCTCTCCTTCCTCGGCGTGGGCGTCACCCCGCCCACCCCGTCCTGGGGGCAGATGCTGTCGAGCGCGCAGACCTGGTTCCGGGCCGACCCCGCCTACGTCCTGCTCCCCGCCGGACTGCTCTTCGTCACCGTGCTCGCCTTCACCGTCCTCGGCGACGCGGTCCGCACGGCCCTCGACCCGCGCGAGGCCGGCCGGCTGCGCGTGGGCACCCGTAAGGAGACCTCCCGATGACCCGCTTCGTCCTCAAGCGGCTCGCGGGTGCCGCGCTCGTCCTCCTGGCGCTCTCGGTCCTCGTGTACGCGCTCTTCTACCTGGCCCCGGGCGACCCCGCCCGGCTCGCCTGCGGGGAGCGTTGCAACCCCCAGCAGATAGCCCAGGTCCGCGAGCAACTCGGCCTGAACCAGAGCGTGTTCGCGCAGTACCTGCACTTCCTCCAGGGCGTGTTCACCGGCCGCGACTACTCGGCGGGCACCTCCGTCGTCCACTGCGACGCGCCCTGCCTCGGCCTCTCCTACCAGAGCGACCAGCAGGTCACCCGGATCATCCTGGACCGACTCCCCGCCACCGCCTCCCTCACCTTCGGCGCCATGACCGTCTGGCTCCTCGTCGGCGTCGGCACCGGACTGCTCTCCGCGCTCCGCCGGGGCGGACCCACCGAGCGCCTGCTGACCCTCGTCACCCTCGCGGGCACCGGCACCCCCGTCTTCATCCTGGGCCTCGTCCTCCTCATGGTGGTCTGCGCCCACCTCCAGTGGCTGCCCTTCCCCAGCTACGTACCGCTCGCCGAGGACCCCGAGCAGTGGGCCTGGAACATGCTGCTGCCCTGGCTCACCCTCGGCCTCTTCGAATCCGCCAAGTACGCCCGGCTCACCAGGAGTTCCACCCTGGAGACACTCGCCGAGGACCACATCAGGACCTTCCGCGCCTACGGGGTCGGGGAACGGTCCGTCGTCACCCGGCACGCCCTGCGCGGCGCCGTCCCGCCCGTGATCGCGGTCAGCGCCGTCGACTTCGGCTCGATGTTCGGCGGAGCCGTCCTCACCGAGTCCCTCTTCGGCATCCCCGGACTCGGCAAGACCCTCATCGACGGGGTCCGCTCCGTCGACCTGCCGGTGGTGGTGGGCGTCGTCCTGGTGACCGGCGTCTTCGTCGTCCTCGCCAACGTCCTCGCCGACGTGCTCTACGCCGCCGCCGACCGAAGGGTCGTCCTCACATGACACCGCCCGCCGAAGCCCCTGGGACACCGCTCCCCCCGCCCCGCGAGGACACCGCCGCCGCGACACCGCCCGCACGGGATCACGGCCCCGCCGCGCCGCCGCTCGTCGAAGTCCGCGACCTCACCGTCGAGTTCGCCCGCGACGGCGCACCCGTCCGGGCCGTCGACGGACTCTCCTTCACCCTGGAGGAGGGCCGCGCGCTCGCCCTCGTCGGCGAGTCCGGCAGCGGCAAGTCCACCGTCGCCGCCGCCCTCCTCGGACTCCACCGGGGCACCGGAGCCCGCATCGGCGGCACCGTACGCGTCGACGGCACCGACCCGGCCACCGCGGGCCCCGCCGCACTGCGACGGCTGCGCGGCGGCACCGCCGCCATGGTCTTCCAGGACCCGCTGTCCGCCCTCGACCCGTACTACGCCGTCGGCGACCAGATCGCCGAGGTCCACCGGACCCACTTCGGCGGCACCCGGCGCGCCGCCCGCGCCCGCGCCGTCCAGGTCCTCGACCGGGTCGGCATCCCCGACGCCGCCCGCCGCTCCCGCTCCCGCCCGCACGAGTTCAGCGGCGGGATGCGACAGCGCGCCCTGCTCGCGATGGCCCTCGCCTGCGCACCCCGGCTCCTCGTCGCCGACGAACCGACCACCGCCCTCGACGTCACCGTGCAGGCCCAGATCCTCGACCTGCTGCACGAACTGCGCCGCGAGACCGGCACCGCGCTGCTCCTCGTCACCCATGACGTCGGCGTGGCCGCCGAGAGCGTCGACGAGGTCCTCGTCATGCGCGACGGCCGCGCGATCGAACGCGGACCCGTCGCGACCGTCCTGGGCGCCCCGGCGGAGCCGTACACCCGACGGCTGCTCGCCGCCGTGCCCCGGCTCGACGGGCCGGTCAGGCCCGCCCCGGCCGAGGACGGCCCGCCGCTCCTCGAAGCACACGGCCTGCGCAGGGAGTTCGGGCGCGGCGGGAAGACCTTCACCGCCGTCGACGGGGTCTCCCTCACCGTCCGCGCCGGTGAGACCCTCGGCGTCGTGGGGGAGTCCGGCAGCGGCAAGACCACCCTGGGCCGGATGCTGGTACGGCTCCTCGACCCCACCGACGGCGAACTCCGCTACCGGGGAACGGAGATCGGCTCCCTCACCGACCGGGAACTGCGCCCCCACCGCCGCGAACTCCAGATGGTCTTCCAGGACCCCGTCTCCTCCCTCAACCCGCGCCGCACCGTCGGCGAGTCGATCGCCGACCCCCTGCGGGCGGCGGGGGAGCGCGACGGGACCCGGATCCGGACCCGGGTGCGGGAACTGCTCGACCGGGTGGGCCTCGACCCCGACCGGTACGGCGCCTACCCGCACGAGTTCAGCGGCGGACAGCGGCAGCGCGTCGGCATCGCCCGCGCCCTCGCCGCCGAACCCCGGCTGATCGTCTGCGACGAACCCGTCTCCGCGCTCGACGTCACCACCCAGGCCCAGGTCGTCGCGCTGCTCGCCGAACTCCAGGCCGAACTGGGCCTCGGGCTCGTCTTCATCGCCCACGACCTCGCCGTCGTCCGGCAGGTCAGCGACCGGGTCGCCGTCATGCACGAGGGCCGGATCGTCGAACAGGGCACGGTCGCCGAGGTGTACGGCGCGCCCCGGGACCCTTACACCCGGCGGCTCCTCGCGGCCGTCCCCTCGCTCGACCCGGTCCGCGCGGCGGAGCGCCGGGAGCTGCGCCGGGAGCCCGCCGCCGTCTGACCCTCCGTGTCCGCCCCGGCGCGTACCGCGACAGAACGCGACCGCGCGGCGAAAGTTACGTGCATTCACCCCTTCCGGTGGTGCGACGGACAACCGTCCGTCGCGCCACCGCTGTCTCCGCTTACGTTCGTCCCGCTGCGAGTCGCCCGACCGGAGGTGGCCGCCGTCAAGGGAGATCGGGGGTGCGCACGTGCGGATCGGACTGCTCACGGAGGGTGTCCACCCGAACGCGGCCGGTGGGTACGGACGCTGGTGCGAACGGCTCGTACGCGGCCTCGGGCAGCACCAGTTCGACCTGTACGCCCAGGGAGCCCCCGGCGGCGCGCGCCCGCTCCCGCCGAACGCCCGCCTCGTCCGCACCGCCCCCTCCGGCGGCCCCGGGACCGGCCCGGCGGCCGGGAACCTCCTCGAACGCACCGCGTTCGGCGCACGGGCCGCCCGGCGCGCGTACGGCCGCCGCGACCGGCACCGCTTCACCGAGGCCCTCCACCTGCTCGCCACCGGCCTGTGCGCGGAGGAGACCGGGGGCGCGCGGGACGGCGGGCACGCCGGGGGCGCGCGGTACGTCGGGGAAGCACGGTACGAGGGGTACGAGCGGTACGAGGGGGGCGCGCGGGACACCGGGGGCCCGCAGCCCGTCCGGGAGGCCGCCCCGGCGGCACGGCACCCCGGGGGAGAGGCGCCGGACGCCCCCGAACCCGCCTTCGCCGCCGGGCTGTACGCCCTCGCGGACCTCGCCCGCGAGCGCGGCGGACTCCCCGGCGCGCTCCGCTCCGACGACGCCGTCCGCGTCCTCGAAGCCGCCTGCCGCGCCCCCGGCGCACGCCGGGGCGCCGCCGCCGCGCTCCCCGACCACCTCGCCTTCGCCGAGCACCTCGCCCACGTCCTGCGGCCCCTCTCCTTCGACTGGTACGACGAGGACGCGCTGGGCGCCGCCGACCTCTGCCACGCCACCGCCGGAGGAACCACGGCGCTCCCCGGGCTCCTGGCCAAACGCTTCTTCGGGACGCCGCTGCTCGTCACCGAGTACGGCGTCCCCCTCCGCGCCCACTACCTCTCCACCGAGGGCGCGGGCCACTCCGCGCCCCTGCGCACCCTGCTCGCCGCCCTTCACGGCCGTCTCTCCGCCGAGGTCTACCGGCGGGCCGACCTCCTCACCCCGGGCAACGCCCACGCCCGCCGCTGGCAGGAGCGGTGCGGCGCCGACCGGGCCCGCGTCCGCACCGTCCACCCCGGGCTGCCCGCCGACCGCTTCGCCGAGACCGGCGAGAACGAGGAGAGCGGCGACCCCGCCACCCTGGTCTGGGTCGGCCGCGTCGAACCCGCCAAGAACCTCGTCGGGCTGCTGCACTCCTTCGCCGAGATCCGCTCCCGGCAGCCCGACGCCCGGCTGCGGATCGTCTCCGTGCCCGTACGGGACCCCGGTTCCGCCGCCCACCTCGCGCACTGCCGGGGGCTCGCGGACCGGCTCTTCCCCGACGAGGCGCCCGGCGCGCACGCCGTCGGCGAGAGCCCGGTCTCCTTCGCGGAACTCGGCGGCCCCGAGGCGCCCACCCTGGAGGACACCTACGCCTCGGGCGCGGTCGTCGTCCTGTCCAGCGTCGTCGAAGGCTTCCCCGCCGCACTCGTCGAGGCCATGTTCTGCGCCCGCGCCACCGTCTCCACGGACGTCGGCGCCGTCGTCGAGATCATCGGCGGCACGGGTCTCGTCGTCCCGCCGCGCAATCCACGGGCGTTCGCCGACGCCTGCCTGGCGCTCCTCCGCGACCCCGACCGCCGCCACCGGCTCGGCGCCGCCGCCCGCGCCCGCGCGCTCGAACTCTTCACCGTCGAACAGAACCTGGCCGCGTTCCGCGGCATCTACCTCGAACTCCTCTCCCGCGCGCCGGTCCGCCGCCCCCGGGACGGTGTGCTCTTCGCCCACCCCGCCGAGGCGCACGTACCGGGCAGCTGGACGCACCGGACCGTGACCGTGGGGACAGGAGCCCCCGATGCCTGAAGGAGGCACCCCCATGCGCGGCTCCGCCGCCCCCACGAGCCCCGGAGCCTGGAACGCCCGCTCCGAGGCCCTCCTCGGCACCCCGGCCCCGCCCCACGGCGCCCCGACTCACAGCGCCCCGACTCACAGCGCCGGGACCCACGACGTCGGGACCCGCGACCGCCGTGGCGCCGAGGGCCCCCTGGACGCCCTCCCGCCCGGGATAGCCCCGCCCCCGGCACGGACCACCCCGCCCCCGGCACGGACGGCCTTACCCCCGGCGCGGACCACCCCGCCCTCAGGACACCGCCCGCCCGCCCCGACGCACCCGTACGAGCCTCCCGCGCATCCGGCGACCACGCCCGAGCACCCGCCCGCGCCCGCCCGGCCGACCGGTGCCACCCCCGCGCACCCGGCCGAGGACCGGTCCGGGCCTGGCCTCCGGCCTGGGCCGACCGCCGTTGCGGACCCGACCGCACCCGCGCACCCGGCCGCCGCCGCGACCCCGACCGCACCCGCGCCCCCGGCCGTCGTCGCGCGCTGGGCCGATGCCGCGCCCGCGCTCCCCGGAGGTTCGTCCGCGCGGGGCCCCTGGCCCGAACCGACCGGCTCCCCCCGTCCGGCCGATACCGGGTCCCCGTACCCCGCCGAGGGCCGGTCCTGGCCTGGCCTCCGGCCTGGGCCGACCGCCGCCGAGCCTCCGGCCGCTGCCGCGCCCCCGACCACACCCGCGCCCCCGGCCACACCCGCGTACCCGGCCGCCGCCGTCCCCGCGCCCCCGGCCGACAGTTCGCGCGCGCCGGGTCACCGACCCGCGACGGCCCCGCCCGCGCACTCGGCCGACATCCCGCCCTCGCCCCCGCCTCCCACCGACGTCCCGTCTGCGCCCGGTCACCGGCCCGGCCCGGCCGTCCGCCCCGACCCGGCCCCGTCCGGGCGTCCCGCCGCCGTCGATCCCGTGCCCGCCGTCGCTCCTCCGTCCGCCGACGAGTCTCCGTCCGCCGACGGGCCCCCGTCCGCGCCCGGTCACCGGCCCGACGCGGACGGGTCCGCCCGGCCCTCCGACGTACCGCCCGCGCGTCCCGCGACACCGGCGCCCGCCCGCCCCCGGCAGGGCCCCGCCGATCCCGTCAAGGTGCTGCTGCACCGGCAGCGGGAGCTCTGCGCGCGGGCCGTCGACCCCCTGGAGATCGCCGCCGGACTCGAAGCGCAGGGCTTCACCGACCGCACCGCCGCCCGGTTCCGGCACCGTGACGTGTTCGCCCTCGCCGAAGAGCTGTACGCACGCGTGCCCCGGAGCGACGAACCGCCCGCACCCCCCGCGCCCGAGCCTCCCCGCCCCGACGCCTGGCTTCTCCGGGCCCTCGCGCCCGGCGCAGCCGCCGCCCTCACCTGCACCGGCCTCGCCCTCACCGACGGCCCCGCCCGCACCGCGACCGGCGCCGCCGGAGCCCTGCTGCTCGCCGGAGCCCTCCTCCTCGCCGCCCGGCGCGGCCCCTTCCGCGCCCCCGAAGGCCACACCGTCCCCGCCGCCCGCCTCTGGACCCTCTGGCTCCTCGCGTACGCGGTCGGCGGCGACGGCCTCCTCACCGCGACCCTCAGCGGCGGACCCGACGGCCCCTGGGACCTCAGCACCGGCCCCCTCCTGGGACTCGCCCTCGCCGTCGTCCCCGCCGCCTGGTGCGCCCGCCTCTTCGCGGACCGGGCCCGCCGCCGCGTCACCCGCAGCCGGGGCCTCGCCGACTTCGCCGCGGGCATCCGCCCGCTGCTCGTCGGCACCCTGACCCTCCCGCTCCTCGCCCTCACCGCCCTCCTCACCCTCACCGGCTTCAGCCCCGGCGCCCTCGCCCTCGGCGCGCTCCTGCTGTTCGCCCGGCTCCTCACCGTGCACGGCCACCCCGGGACGGCCGCCGCCGCCCTCGCCGCCGCCTGCGCCGCCGAGGCCCTCGCCCTCACGAGCGTCCTCGCCTCCCGCCTCCCCCTCCCCGGCTTCGACGCCCTCGCCACCCCGGTGCGCACCGCCGTCGACGCCTGGGGCCCCGGGGCCGTACCCACCCTCGTCTGCGGCGCCGCCGCGCTCGGCCTGCTGGCCCACGCGACCGGCTCCCTCGTCCGGGCCTCGGCCCACGCCACCCGATGACCACCCCACGGAAGGCCCGGCGACCACGGCGACCACCACCCCGCACCACCACCCCCCGCCCCCGCGGAGCCGACGCCGCGGGCGCACCCCGGCACCCCTCTCACCACCCCGCAAGGAGAACGAAGACCATGACCCCTCAATCCCCAGCACCGGCCGGTCGGCACGAAGGGGCCGCACGATGAGGGTGCTACTGCTCGGAGCCAACGGCTTCATCGGCCGCTTCGTCGCCGACCGGCTGCTCGCCGACCCGGCCGTGCACCTCACCGCGCTCGGCCGGGGCGACGACGCCGACGTGCGTTTCGACCTCGCCTCGGGCAGCCCCGGCGCGCTGACCCGCTTCTTCGACGCCGTCCACCCCGGAGTCGTCGTCAACTGCGCGGGCGCCACCCGAGGCGGCGCCCGCGACCTGACCCGGCACAACACCGTCGCCGTCGCCACCATCTGCGAGGCCCTGCGCCGCAGCGGCTGCGGCGCCCGGCTCGTCCAGGTCGGCTGCGCCTCGGAGTACGGCCCCAGCCAGCCGGGCTCCTCGACCGCCGAGGACGCCGTACCGCGCCCCGGCGGCCCCTACGGGGTGTCCAAGCTGGCGGCGACCGAACTCGTCCTCGGCTCCGGGCTCGACGCCGTGGTCCTGCGGGTGTTCTCCCCGGTCGGACCGGGGACGCCCGCCGGTTCCCCGCTCGGACGGCTCGCCGAGGCGATGCGCCGGGCCATGCAGGCGGGCGACGGCGAGCTGAAGCTCAGCGGTCTCGGGGTCCAGCGGGACTTCGTGGACGTCCGCGACGTCGCCAGGGCCGTCCACGCCGCCTCGCTCTCCGCCGCGCAGGGCGTCGTCAACATCGGCACCGGCCGCGCGGTCCGGCTCCGGGACGCCGCCGGGGTCCTCACCCGGGTCGCGGGCTACTCCGGCAACCTGCACGAACTGGACGCCCCGCACGGCGTCCCGCAGCGCCCGATGATCGGCGCCCCCCGCACCGAGGGGACCATCGCCGACCAACTGGCCTCCGCGCCCTACCCGTACCCCGACGGCTGCGGCCCCTGGCAGCAGGCCGACGTGCGGACCGCCCGGGACCGGCTCGGCTGGCGGCCCCGGATCAACCTGGAGGAGTCGCTCGCCGACATCTGGATGGAGGCGGCGTGCCGCATCTGACGGCCACCGGAGCCGTCCAGGCGCTGGGGGTGGGCGTGCCCGGCTACGCCCACCCCCTGCTCGCCCCCGTCGAATGGGGCGAGCTGACCCGCCCGGGGACCCCGCTGCACTGGGCGGTGCTCAACGTCGCGGACGGGCCGGGCAGCCGTCCGGACCCGCACTGCCTGGCCGCGGCGGGACGGTCGCGCAACGCCGGGGTCAGGGTCCTCGGGCACCTGGACGCCGCGTACGGCTCCCGGCGCTTCGGGGAACTGGTCTCGGACGCCCAACGCTTCCTCGACTGGTACCGGGTGGACGGCTTCTACCTGGACCGCTGCCCCTCCGGCCGACCGGACCTGGGCGGGGTGCGGCGGCTCACGGAGACCCTGCGGGCGCTCCTCGGGGGCGCCTCGCACCTCGTCCTCGGGCACGGCACCCACCCGCACCCGGGGTACGCGGAGGCGGCCGACCAACTGGTGACCTTCTCCGGCGCCTGGGCGGACTACCGCTGGTCGCAGGTGGCGGAGTGGACGGCGGAGTACACGGAGGCCACGTTCGTCCACTTCGTGCACGGCATCCCCCGCACCCACCTGGAGGAGGCGCTGCGGATCGCCCGCTGGCAGGGCGCCGGGACCATCTTCTTCACGGACCGGACGGGGCCCCCGGGACAATCCGTCCCATTCCACTCGCTGCCCGGCTACTGGGACGAAATCGTCTCGCGGATCGGACCGGGTGTCTCGGAATGAGAAGGGGCGTGGCAGTGTTACGGGGAGAACAACCGTACTGACATACCGACAACCGGAGCCCCCGTGTCGCTGCCACCCCTGGTCGAGCCGGCTGCCGAGCTCACCGTAGACGAGGTCCGCAGGTACTCCCGCCACCTGATCATCCCGGACGTCGGGATGGACGGGCAGAAGCGGCTGAAGAACGCCAAGGTGCTGTGTGTCGGCGCCGGTGGGCTCGGCTCCCCGGCGCTGATGTACCTGGCCGCCGCCGGCGTGGGCACGCTCGGCATCGTGGAGTTCGACGAGGTCGACGAGTCGAACCTCCAGCGCCAGATCATCCACAGCCAGGCCGACATCGGCCGCTCCAAGGCGGCGTCGGCGCGCGACAGCGTGCTCGGCATCAACCCGTACGTGAAGGTGGTCCTGCACGAGGAGCGGCTGGAAGCCGACAACGTGATGGACATCTTCGGTCAGTACGACCTGATCGTCGACGGCACGGACAACTTCGCCACCCGCTACCTGGTGAACGACGCCTGCGTGCTGCTGAACAAGCCGTACGTCTGGGGCTCGATCTACCGCTTCGACGGCCAGGCGTCCGTCTTCTGGTCCGAGCACGGCCCCTGCTACCGCTGCCTCTACCCGGAGCCCCCGCCGCCGGGCATGGTCCCGTCCTGCTCCGAGGGCGGTGTCCTGGGCGTGCTCTGCGCGTCCATCGGCTCCATCCAGGTCAACGAGGCCATCAAGCTCCTCGCGGGCATCGGCGAGCCCCTCCTCGGCCGTCTGATGATCTACGACGCCCTGGAGATGCAGTACCGCCAGGTGAAGGTCCGCAAGGACCCCGGCTGCGCGGTCTGCGGCGAGAACCCGACCGTCACCGAGCTGATCGACTACGAGGCCTTCTGCGGCGTCGTGTCCGAGGAGGCCCAGGAGGCGGCGCTCGGCTCCACGATCACTCCGAAGCAGCTCAAGGAGTGGATCGACGACGGCGAGAACATCGACATCATCGACGTCCGCGAGCCGAACGAGTACGAGATCGTCTCGATCCCGGGCGCGCGTCTGATCCCGAAGAACGAGTTCCTGATGGGCACCGCCCTCCAGGACCTCCCGCAGGACAAGCGGATCGTCCTGCACTGCAAGACGGGTGTCCGCAGTGCGGAAGTCCTCGCCGTGCTCAAGGCCGCGGGCTTCGCGGACGCCGTGCACGTGGGCGGCGGCGTGATCGGCTGGGTCCACCAGATCGAGCCCGGGAAGCCGGTCTACTAGACCGCGCCCCGGGAGCCGGTCCACCGGCCGGTCCCGCGAAGGGCCCGGACCTCTCCGTGAGGTCCGGGCCCTCCGTCGTCCCCGCGCCGCGCGGGACGGCCCGCCACGAGGAGCGATCCCGTGTCGCGGGGGGACGGCCCGCTACGAGCAATCCCGTGTCGTCGCGCGGGACGGCCCGCTACGACGAGCAGACCGTGTCGGCCGCGGGGACCTTGCCGTCGAGGAGGTAGGCGTCGACCGCCTTCTTCACGCACGCGCTGCCGCTGTTGTAGGCGCCGTGCCCCTCGCCCTCGTACGTCAGTTCCACGCCCACGCCCGGTCCCAGCGCCTTCACCATCGACCGGGCCCCCTCGTACGGCGTCGCCGGGTCACCGGTGTTGCCGACGACCAGGATCGGCGCGGAGCCCGGCGCCGACACGTCCGGGTGCTCCCACGTCCCGGCCACCGGCCACGAGGAGCAGCTCGCCAGGGCCCAGCCCATGAAGTCGCCGAAGACCGGCGACGCCTCGCGGAACTGCGGCAGCCGCTCCTTGGCCTGGCCGAGGGTGTAACGCTCCTTGTAGTCCACGCAGTTGATGGCGGCGTTCGCGGCCTGGATGTTGCTGTACGAGCCGTTCTCGCCGCGCCCGTTCATCGAGTCCGACAGGGCCAGCAGCAGGGCCCCGTCGCCGCCGTCCGCCGCGTCGAGCCCCTGCTCCAGATAGGGCCAGAACTCCTTCGAGTACAGGGACTGCGCGATGCCGTTGGTGGCCTGGGTCTGGGTCAGCTCGCGGTCCCCGATGCCGCGGATCGGCTTCTTGTCGAGGGACGCCAGGAGGTCCGTCACGAAGGACTCGACCTCGGCGACGGACGTACCGGGCAGGGTGCACTTGTCGCCGCGGTCCACACAGTCCTGGGCGAAGTTGTCCAGGGCGAGCTGGAAGCCCTTCGCCTGTCCGAGGGCGCCCGCCTCCACGCCCGCGTCCGGGTCGACGACGGCGTCGAAGACCGCCCGGCCCACGTTCGACGGGAACAGCCGGGCGTAGACGCCGCCGAGTTCGGTGCCGTACGAGATGCCGAAGTAGTGGAGCTTGGCGTCCCCGAGGACCTGCCGCATCAGGTCCATGTCCCGGGCCGCGTTCTCGGTGCCGACGTGCGGCAGGGCCGGGCCCGAGTCCTTCTGGCAGCCGTCCGCGTACTTCTTCTGCGCGTCCGCGAGGGTCTGCTCCTCCGCTGCGTCGTCGGGGGTGAAGTCGAGGGCGTAGTACGCGTCCAGCTCCTTGTCGGTCGCGCATTCGACCGGGTCGCTGCGGCCGACCCCGCGCGGGTCGAAGGAGACCAGGTCGTAGCGCCCGCGCAGGGTCTCGTAGTCCTTGGCGAAGGAGGGCAGCCCGGTGATGCCGGAGCCGCCGGGCCCGCCGAAGTTGAAGACGAGCGAACCGATCCGCCGGTCCTTGTCCCGGGCGCGGGCCCGGATGAGGGCCAGTTCGATCGTCCGACCCTCCGGCGCCGACCAGTCGAGCGGGGTCTGGAGGAAGGAGCACTCCCAGGCGGTGCTCCCGGGCAGCGGAGAGGGCGCGGTTCCGCCGCCCTCGGCGGCCGACGGCGCCGGGCAGGGGTTCCAGGACAGCTTCTGCGAGGTCAGCGCGGACAGTCCGCCGCTGCCGGCCGGATTCGACGGTCCCGCCGCGTTGTCCCCGCCGTCCGAGCAGCCGGTGGCGAGCAGCACGGTGGTGGCGGTGAGCAGGGCGGCGCGCTGGGCGGCGGAGATCGGCATGGGTCCATGGTGGGCCGCCGCCCCCGGACCCGCTCGGGACGGAGGTCCAAGTGGGCGAGGGCGGCGCCGGGGCCCGGCCGGGTGACGCCCGCCCGGCGGTCGGAACCGGTCCGGGTGGTGCCGGGGGTCGGACCGGTCCGGGCGGCGTCCGGGGTGGACACCGGCCCGGGCGGCGTCTGGAGGTGGGCACCGGTCCGGAGGATCAGGCGGTGGGGACCGGTCCGGGTGGGTGTCCAGGGGTGGGGACCGGTCCGGGCGGTGCCGGGGGGTCGGACCGGCCCGGGCGGCGTCTGGAGGTGGGCACCGGTCCGGAGGATCAGGCGGTGGGGACCGGTCCGGGCGGCGTCCGGCTACAGCGCCTCGCGCTTGGTCAGCCAGTTGAAGCAGATCCACCCCGGGAGCACCGGGAGCCAGAGCGTCAGCAGGCGGTACAGCAGCACCGCCGGGGTTGCCACCTCGATCGGCAGGCCCACGGCCACCAGACCGAGGGTGAGCGCGCCCTCGACCGCGCCGATGCCGCCGGGGGTCGGCGCCGCCGAGCCCAGCGCGTTGCCCGCGAGGAAGACGACCGCCACGCTCGCGTAGCTGACCGTCGCCGTCCCGTGCCCGAACGCCCGGATCGAGGCGTCCAGACAGAACACGAAGGTGGCGGTGAGGAGCAGCATCCCGCCGATGCCGGTGAGCAGCTTCATCGGCCGCTGGAGCACGTCCAGCATCCGTGGCACGACGCCCGCGAACAGCGACCGCAGCCGGGTCGAGACGAACTTGCGCATGAACGGGATGGCCGTCACCACCAGGACGAGCACCGCGACCGTCAGAAGACCGGCGATGACCGTCCGCGAGGGGGTGAACGACTGCGACTTCTCCGTCCCCGTCAGATAGCCGAAGGAGAGCAGGAGCAGGATGTGCGCGCCCAGGCCGAAGAGCTGCGAGGCGCCGACACTGGCGACCGCGAGCCCCGGGCGGACCCCCGCCCGCTGGAGGAAACGCGTGTTCAGGGCGACCCCGCCGACCGCCGCCGGAGCGACGATCTTCACGAACGAACCGGCGACCTGCGCCACCACCGTCCGCCGGAACCCGACCCGCTCCGGCACGAAGCCGAGCAGGCTCATCGCCGCCGCCACATAGCTGAGCGCGGAGAACAGCACCGCGGCGGCCACCCACCGCCAGTCGGCCTCGCTGATCGTCGACAGCGGCGTCCGGGCGATCTGGGAGAGCAGGAAGTACGCGGCGACCGCGCCCGCGATCAGACTGAGCAGCGTCTTCGGCTTGATGCGTTCGAGCCGTACGGGTTCCACCGGGGCCTGCGGGCGGATCAGCAGCACCTGCTGCCGGATCTGGGCGAGCAGGTCCTCCTCGCGAGCCTCGTCCAGCGCGGTGTCCAGGGCCCGCTTCTCGGCCTTCTTGTCCGCCTTCTTCTCGGCCTTGGTCTCCGCCTGCACGGTGGTCCCGGTCGTCGTGGCCTCCGCCGCGTGGACCTTGGCCAGCTCCCGCTCGTGCTTGGCCGCCTCCGAGGCGGCGAGCACGGCCTCCCGTTCGCGGGCCGACCGCTCCCGGGCCAGCTTCCGCAGGGTCGCGCGCGTGGCGCGGCTCAGCGCGATCGGCTGGAGCAGCGGCAGACAGTCGGCGACGGTGTCCGGGCCGAGCACCTCGACGGCGGCGGCGACCGCCCGGCCCGCCCCGACCCGCAGCCCGAGGGTGGTGAGCAGCTGCGCGATGTCCATCCGCAGGACCAGATCGCCCGCGGCGATCTCGCCGCCGCGCAGATCGGTGAGGATCACCCGGCCGGCACGGTCCACCAGGATCGCGTCCCCGGTGAGCCTGCGGTGGGCGATCCGGCGCGACTGGAGCGCCCGCACCTGCCGGAAGGTGCTGTGGACCAGGTCGTCGGTGATCTCGTCGTCGTCGAGCGAGTCCAGGCTGCGCCCGCCGGTGTGCTCGTACACGAGCATCACGGCGTCCGGACCCAGCTCCGAGGTGGCGATCAGCTTCGGCGCGTTCGCCCCGGCGGCGATGGCCGCGTACGCGAGGAGCGCCTCCTGCTCCAGGGCCTGGCGCAGCGAGACGATCGAGCGGCGGGTGGTGATCGTGCGCAGGCTGATCCGCTGCCACGCGCGGTAGAAGAAGCCGTGCGCCTGCTGTTCCCGGTCGACGACGGTGACGTCGAGCGGGGGGCCGTCCTCCAGGGTCACGATGTAGCGGCGGCCCCGGTCGCCGTTGTCGGCGGAGTCGGTCGTCCCTTCGGAGCGCAGCGCCGTCACGGGCCGGAAGCCGACCCGGCGCAGCCCCGCGAGGAGGGTCTGTCCGGTGGGCCGGACGTTGGGGGAGCCGACCGCGTAGAGCGTGCCGTACGCCACGGTCCAGCCGATCAGGACGGTCAGGATGATGGAGAGGGCGGTGGTGTACCCGGCCACCAGCATGGTGAAGGCGTCGAGCAGCAGCACCGCCCAGAGCAGGACCCGCCAGCGGGGTCTGCGGGCCATGCCGACGGCGGTCATGTACGCGATGACCGGCGCCAGGTAGTTGTGCACCGGGTCGGTGAGTCCGCCGCCGGACTGCGGCTGGGTCAGCGCGTCCTGGATGGTGCCGGGCGCCGACTGGGCGACCCACAGATCGGTGGCGAGGGTCACGCCGTGCGCGAGGACGGCGGCGAGGACGCCGTCCGCGATCCGCAGCCCGTCCCGTTTGATGAGCCGTTCGATGGCGAAGGCGACGGGGACGAGCAGGACGGCGATGGAGGAGACCAGACCGGCGATCTTGACGAAGACGTCGGGCGCGCCGACGGCTCCCTTGTTGATGTCCTCCTCGAGACCGGAGGTCGTCGCGTGGGCGAACGCGGCGACGGCGATGACGAGCCCGATCGCGAGCAGACCGGCCAGCAGCCGCATCAGGTCGGAGGGCCGGTGGACGCGGGCGGCGAGCAGCGGCTCGTCGCCGGAGACCCGCTCGGACACGTCGGACCGGTCCTCCTCCGGAGGCTGAGTCTCCTGGCCCATCACCCTGTCCGTCTCTGCATGTGCGTCGTGTCGGCCTTGTTCATCCGCGCGTACGCGTTCGTGCACTCGTTCGTGTACTTGTCGCTCTTGATCTCGTATCACCAGTCACCGCCCGCACGATGGTGGCATGAAGAGCCGCTGCGCGGAGGCATCAGGGCCATGTCGGTGGGGTGAGGCAGGATGGGGCGGATGAGCATGGAGGAACCCGTGGGGGAGACCGGAGAACTGCCCGAGTACGCGGAACGGGTGCTCGACGTCGCCGACGGCATCCCGCCCGGCCGGGTGATGACCTACGGGGACGTCGCCGAATGGCTGGGCGAGGGCGGGCCCCGGCAGGTCGGCCGGGTCATGGCCCTGTACGGCGGGACGGCCCCCTGGTGGCGGGTGGTCCGCGCGGACGGCACCCTGCTCCCCGGGCACGAACTGCGGGCCCTCGGCCACTACCGCGAGGAGGGCACCCCGCTGCGCGGGGCGGGCCCGGCGGCCGAGGGGCACGTGCCGAGGATCGACATGCGGCGGGCCCGCTGGGACGGAACTCACACCTGAGCACCCCGGCCGGGCGCCCGCACGGCGCCCCGGCCACGGCGTCGGCACCCCGGACCACGGACCGCACCTCGTCGGCGGCCCGTTTCGCGTACCGTCGAGGTTCGCGTCCTCCGGGACGACGCCCGTGCCCGCCGGGGCGGTCCGCGCGTCCGCCGGGGTGGGCCGTACGTCTGTCAGGGCGGGCCGCGTGCCCGCCGGGGCGGTCCGCGCGTCCGCCGCGGCGGGCCGTGCGTCCGTCACGGTGGTCGACGCGTCCGTCACGGTGGTCCGTACGTCCACCGGGGCGGGCCGTGGGCCCGTCGTCGTGGTCCGTACGTCCTCCCGGGCGGTCGGCACGTCCTCCGGGACGGCCTCCGCGGCTGCCGGGACGGTCCGTCCGTCCCCCGGGGCGGCGGGCCGGTGGACGCGACGGCCGACCGGGGCGGACGACCGCCTCACCCGCACCACCACTCCCACCAGGACCGGCGACCCACGTGAGTACCTCCTCGACCACCCGGCGCGTACCGCCGTACCAGGGACAGCCGTACCCGGGGCCGGGACGGCAGCGGACCCCGGGCGCGTACCGACTGGTGCGCACCACGCCGGCTCCGAAGGATCCCCCTCAGCTGGACGCAGCCCAGCGCGAAGTGGTTGACCACACCGCCGGACCGCTCCTCGTCCTCGCCGGGCCCGGCACCGGCAAGACGACCACGCTGGTCGAGGCCGTCGCCGCCCGGGTGGAGGGCGGCGCCGACCCCGAACGCCTCCTCGTCCTCACCTTCAGCCGCAAGGCCGCCGTCGAACTCCGCGACCGCATGGCCGCCCGGCTCGGCGGCCGACGCCCGCCGCAGGCCACCACCTTCCACTCGTACTGCTACGCCCTGATCCGCGCCCACCAGGACGCCGAACTCTTCGCCGAACCGCTCCGGCTGCTCTCGGGACCCGAGCAGGACCTCGCGGTGCGCGAGCTGCTCGCCGGGCACATCGACCTGGAGAGGGCCGGACTCGGCAGCATCCGCTGGCCCGACGAACTCCGCGCCTGCCTCACCACCCGGGGCTTCGCCGACGAGGTCCGGGCGGTCCTCGCCCGCTCCCGCGAACTGGGCCTCGGGCCCGACGCCCTCGGCCGCTTCGCCGAGCGCGTCGGCCGCCCCGACTGGAAGGCCGCCGCCGGGTTCCTCGCCGAGTACCTCGACGTCCTCGACCTCCAGGGCGTCCTCGACTACACGGAGCTGGTGCACCGGGCCGTCCTGCTCGCCGGGACCGTCGCACTGCCCGCGTACGACGCCGTGTACGTCGACGAGTACCAGGACACCGACCCGGCCCAGGTCCGGCTGCTGCACGCGCTCGCGGGCGCCGGGCGCCGGACGGTCGTCGCCTTCGGCGACCCGGACCAGTCGATCTACGCCTTCCGGGGCGCCGACGTGAACGGCATCCTGGACTTCCCCGAGTCCTTCGGCGCCGGTGGTCCGGAGGGCGTCCGCGTCCTGCGCACCGCGCGCCGCTCCGGGGCCGCCCTGCTCGGCGCCACCCGGCAGCTCGCCCAGCGGATGCCGCTGCACCGGCTCCCCGCCGACAAGGTCCGCGCCCACCGGGACCTCGCGCCGGTCCGGGACGGCGGCCGGGCGGAGGCGTACACCTACCCCACGGCGTCGGCCGAGGCCGAGAACATCGCCGACCTGCTGCGCCGCGCCCATCTGGAGGACGGCGTTCCCTGGCAGGACATGGCCGTCCTCACCCGCGCCGCCGCCGCCCTCCCGTCCCTGCGCCGCGCGCTGACCTCGGCGGGCGTCCCCGTCGAGACGGACGCGGCGGACACCCCCCTCCGCCACGAACCGGCCGTCGCCCCCCTGCTCCTCGCCCTGCGCGCGGTGGCGACGTCGGACCCCACGGGCTCCCGGCCGGGCCCCGGAGAAGCCCCCGTGAGCCCGGACCCTGAGGGCGCCACGGGCTCCGCCGGGGCCGAGGGCGGCGGTACGGGCTCCGCCACGGGGCCGGACTCTTCCGGCACCGAAGACGGCGGTACGGGCTCCGCCGGGCGCCCGGGTTCCCCCGGCGACGCGGTTCCTCCCGGCGCCGAGCGGGACGGCGACGGTACGGCCACGGGTACGGCCACCGGAACGGTCGGCCCGGCGGCCACCGGGGCAGCCGGAGACACCACGGGGTCCGGCACGGCCGGTTCCGACACCACGGGATCCGGCACGGCCGGTTCCGACACCACCGGGTCCGGCACGGCCGGTTCCGACACCATCAGCTCCGATACGGCCGGTTCCGACGGCCCGGCATCCCCCGGGGCCCCGGGAGGCCCGGTCCTCGACGGCGGTCCCGCCGGACCGGACGGCGGCCCGGTCCCCGGCGGAAGTGTGGATTCCGATGCCGGTCGGGTCCCGGACGCCGGAACACCGGCCGCCTCCGCCGGGACCGTCCCGCCGGGCGGCCCCGGCGTGCCCGACGACACCGCTGGGCCGGACGACACCGCCGTGCCCGACGACATCACCGGGCCGGGCCACCCCGTCGCACCCGGCGGCGCCCCCGGGCCCGGCGACACGGGCGGTACCGCCGGGTGGCTCCCCGTCGAGACCGCGCTCGAACTGCTCGCCTCGCCGCTCGCCGGAGTGGACCCCGCCGACCTCCGGCGGCTCGGGCGGGCCCTCAGGGACGAGGAGCGGGCCGCGGGGAACAAGGTTCCGCCGCCCTCCGACGTCCTGCTCGCCCGAGCCCTCGCCGAGCCCGAGCGGCTCGTCGCGCACGACCCCTCCTACGCGCGGGGCGCCCAGCGCCTCGGCGACCTGCTGCGCCGCGCCCGTACCCTCCTGGACGGCGGCGGCACCGCCGAGGAGGCCCTGTGGGTGCTGTGGAACAACACCCCCTGGCCCGGCCGCCTGGAACGCGCCGCCCTCCGCGGCGGACCCGCGGGCCGCAACGCCGACCGCGACCTCGACGCCGTCTGCGCCCTCTTCGAGACCGCCGCCCGCGCCGAGGAGCGCGTCGGCGGCCGGGGCGTCCTCAACTTCCTCGAAGAGCTCGACGCCCAGGACATCGCCGCCGACACCCTCACCCGCCGCCACACCCGCCCCGACGCCGTCCGGCTGATGACCGCCCACCGGTCCAAGGGCCTCGAATGGCACCTGGTGGTCGTCGCCGGGGTCCAGGAGGGCCTCTGGCCCGACCTGCGCCGCAGGGGCTCCCTCCTGGAGGCCGACCGCATCGGCCGCGACGGACTCGCCGAACCCCTCACCCCCGGCGCCCTCCTCGCCGAGGAACGCCGTCTCTTCTACGTCGCCGCCACGCGCGCGCGCGACCGGCTCGTCGTCACCGCCGTGAAGGCCGCCGCCGAGGACGGCGACCAGCCCTCCCGGTTCCTCACCGAGCTGGGCGCCGAACCCAAGGACGTCCCCGGCCGCCCCCGCCGCCCCCTCGCCGTCTCCGCCCTCGTCGCCGAACTGCGCGCCACCACCGTCGACCCGGCGGCCTCGCCCGCGCTCCGCGACGCCGCCGCCGCCCGGCTCGCGGAGCTGGCCGCGCTCACCGACGACGACGGCCAGCCCCTGGTCCCGGCCGCCCACCCGGACCGCTGGTGGGGCCTGACCGAGCAGACCCGCGCCCCGGCCCCGCTGCGCGACCGCGACCAGCCGGTGGCCCTGTCACCCAGCTCCCTGGAGAACCTGGTCACCACCTGTTCCCTCCAGTGGTTCCTGGGCCGCGAGGTGAAGGCCGACGCCCCCGCCACGGCCGCCCAGGGCTTCGGCAACGTCGTCCACGTCCTCGCCGACGAGGTGGCCTCCGGCCGCACCCCCGCCGACCTCGACGTCCTCATGGCCCGCCTGGACTCCGTCTGGGACGCCCTAGCCTTCGACGCGCCCTGGAAGTCGGCGCAGGAGAAGGCCCACGCGCGCGCGGCCCTCGAACGCTTCCTGAGCTGGCACGTCATGGACCGGGGCGGCCGTACCCCCGCCGCCTCCGAGCACGGCTTCGACGTGACCCTGGCGGCGGGGGAGTACGAGGTCCGCATCCGCGGCTCCATGGACCGCGTCGAGACCGACGAGCAGGGCCGCGCGTACGTCGTCGACTTCAAGACCGGCAAGTCCGCCCCGACCCGCGACGAGGTCGCCCACCACCCACAGCTCGCCGTCTACCAGCTCGCCGTCCGCGAGGGCGCGCTCGACGGGGTCCTCGACGGGCGGCGGCCCGCACCGGGCGGCGCCGAACTCGTCCAGCTGCGCCAGGGCGCCCCGAAGAAGGAGGGCGGCGACGCCCTGCCGAAGGTCCAGGCACAGGAGCCGCTCGCCGGGGAGTGGGTCGGCGACCTCCTCGCCCACGCGGCGGGCCGGGTCCTCGACGAACGCTTCACGCCCACCACCGGACAGCACTGCGCGACCTGCTCCTTCCGGGCCTCGTGCAGCGCCCGCCCGGAGGGCCGCCAGGTCGTCGACTGACCCGGGCGGGCTTCCCGTACGGTACGACCGGCCTCGCCGGGCACCTCGTACGGGTACGACCGGCCCGCCGTGCGGCCGTGCCGCCGCCGGACGACGGGCGGGGCCCGCCCGCGTCCGTCGTCCGGGCCCGCGTCCGTCGCCCGGGCATCCGGGTCGCGGGCCCGGACGCCCCGGGAGACCCTGGTGGACAGTGCTCGGGGAAACCGCGAGGAGGCTCGCATGGCGTCCCACCGAAAGCTCCGCGCCGCCGCCGTCGTCTGCGCCGTCGCCGTCCTGACGGGTCCCGCACCCGTGGCGGCCTGGGCGGCGACGGGCGGCGCACCGGCCGCCGCACCGACGGCGGTGGCCCCGTCGCCCGACCCGTTCGCGGGGCTCACCGCCGACCAGATCGGCGACCGGGCGGTCACCGCGACGCAGTCGGCGACCTCGCTGCGGATGACCGGCCGGCTCGTCACCGGCGGTCAGCCGCTCGACATCGACTTCGCCGTCGACGACCACGACGAGTGCACCGGCACGATGAGGGTCGGGGGAGGCACCGCCGAACTCCGCAAGCTCGACGGGATCACCTATCTGAAGGGCGACGGGGCCTTCTGGCGCACCTCCATGACCTCGCAGGGGATGCCACCGGCCCAGATCGACGCCACGATCGAACTGGTCAAGGGCCGCTGGCTGAAGATCACCCCCGGTCAGCAGGGCAGCGCCGACCTCGGCGGGGTCTGCGACCTGAAGGGGCTCCTCGCGGACCTCGGCAAGGGCGGGGCGGAACGCCAGGGCCTGACCCGGGGGCCCGACGCCGTGGTCGGCGGCACCCCCGTCGCCACCCTGGTGAAGAAGAACCCGGGCGGGGGGACCACCACCGTCTCCGTGTCCCGCGAGGGCCGGCCGTACATCCTGAAGACGGTGAAGACGGGCGGCGCGGAGCCCGGCACGCTGGTGCTCTCCGCCTACGACCAGCCCGTGAAGGTGGTCGTCCCGCCCGCCTCCGAGACCGTGGACCTGGCGAAACTGGGCCAGGGCGGCACCTCAGCCTGACCCCGCCCCGAGGGAGCCGAGCGGGCCGGAGCCGGGCGGGTCGGACCCGGGCCGGTCGGACCCGATCCTGGCGGCCCCGGTCAGGGTGGACCGGGCGGACCGGACCTGGACCAGGAGGCTGCCCGCGCGGCTCCGGCCTGGCTCGGCCCGCCCGTCCTGGCCCGGTGGCCCGGCCCGTTCAGGTCCGCCGCCGACATCCGCACCGCACCGGTCCGAGCCGGGTCCTGTGAGGCCGCGCCCGGCCCCGCCGCTACGGCCCTGGGCCCGCCCTCGGGCCGTCCCGTCCTGCCCCGGACCGGAGGCTGCCCGCGCGGCTCCGGCCCGGCTCGGTCCGGCGGCCCCGGCCTGGCTCGGCCCGCCCACCCTGGCCCGGTGGCCCGGCCCGTCCAGGTCCGCCGCCGACATCCGTACCGGTCCGAGTCGGGTCCTGAGGTCCCGGGCCCGCCCCGCCCCGCCCCGGACCGGGCCCGGGTCAGCCCCGGTCCTGGGCGACACCTGACACCCCCACCGCGCCGAGCGGCGGACCGGAGCCAGTCCGACCCCGGTCCGCGCCCGCCCGCCGGGGCGCCGGGGTGCCGGACGCCACCCAGCACATCGCCCCTCGCTCCCGTACCGGCGCGGGAGCCCGGGAAGCGGCAACCGCCCGCCGAGTCCGGCGGGCGGTTCCGCGCGGAGGCGCCGAGGGCCCCGCAGCCGCCCCGGGCGCAGGCGTACCAGCAGCCGCACATCCCGCCCCGGAGCCCCCGCCCGACGCCCACCCCGAAGCCCCCGGTCCGACCGGCCGCGTCCCCGCCCGCCCCGCGTTGTCCGAGGTCCGCGTTAGCCTCTTTGGGGTGACCTCACGCATCACCGATCCCGAGCAGCTCAAGGAGCTCCTCGGCATCCCCTTCACGCCGGAGCAGACGGCCTGCATCACCGCGCCGCTCGCCCCGCAGGTCGTCGTGGCCGGAGCGGGCTCGGGCAAGACGACGGTGATGGCCGCCCGGGTGGTCTGGCTGGTCGGGACCGGGCAGGTCGCCCCCGAGCAGGTCCTCGGCCTCACCTTCACCAACAAGGCGGCGGGCGAGCTGGCCGAGCGCGTCCGCACCGCCCTCGTCCGCGCGGGCGTCACGGGCCCCGACACCCTCCCGGCCCCCGGCCCGCCACCGGGACCGACCAGCCTCACCGGATCCATCAGTCCCACCGGCCCCACGGGCCCTGGCGCACCCGCCAGTCCCACCGGCCCCGGCGCACCCGCCAGCCCCGCCAGCCCCGCCAGCCCCACCGGCCCCACCGGCCCCGGCTGGCCCCCCGCACCCCCCCTCGACCCCGACGCCGTCCCCGGCGAGCCCCGCATCTCCACGTACCACGCGTTCGCCGGACAGCTCCTCACCGACCACGGCCTCCGCATCGGGCTCGAACCCACCTCCCGGCTCCTCGCCGACGCCACCCGCTACCAGCTCGCCGCGCGCGTGCTGCGCGAGGCGCCCGGCCCCTACCCGGCGCTCACCCGGTCGTTCCCCACCCTCGTCACCGACCTCCTCGCCCTCGACGCGGAGCTGGCCGAGCACCTCGTACCGCCGGAACGACTGAGGACGTACGACTCCGAGCTGCTCACCGCCCTCGCCGACGCCCGGCTCAGCAACGCCGAGCTGCGCAAGGTCCCCGACGCCGCCGCCGCCCGCCGGGAACTCCTCGGCCTCGTCGTCCGCTACCGCGCCGCCAAGCGCTCCCGCGACCTCCTCGACTTCGGCGACCAGATCGCCCGCTCCGCCGAGCTGGCCACCACCCGCCCCGAGGTCGGCGAGATCCTCCGCGCGGAGTTCCGGGTCGTGCTCCTCGACGAGTACCAGGACACCTCCGTCGCCCAGCGGCTGCTGCTCTCCGGACTCTTCGGCCAGGGACCCTCCGGCGGCCCCACCGGGCACGCGGTGACCGCGGTCGGCGACCCCTGCCAGGCCATCTACGGCTGGCGCGGCGCCTCCGTCGCCAACCTCGACGACTTCCCCGAGCACTTCCCGCACCGCGACGGCAGCCCCGCCGACCGCTACTCGCTCTCCGAGAACCGGCGCAGCGGCGGCCGGCTCCTCGACCTCGCCAACGGCCTCGCCGCCCCCCTGCGCGCGATGCACGCGGGCGTGGAGGCGCTGCGGCCCGCGCCCGGCGCCGAGCGGGACGGCACCGTACGGGTGGCCCTGCTGTCCACCCACGCCGAGGAGATCGACTGGCTCGCCGACTCCCTCGCCCACCTCGTCCGCACCGGCCGGGAGCCCGGCGAGATCGCCGTCCTGTGCCGGACCGCCACCGACTTCCCCGCGATCCACGCGGCCCTCGTCGCCCGTGACGTGCCCGTGGAGGTCGTCGGGCTCTCCGGACTACTCCACCTGCCCGAGATCGCCGACCTCGTCGCCGTCTGCGAGGTCCTCCAGGACCCGGGGGCCAACGCCTCCCTGGTCCGGCTCCTCACCGGCCCCCGCTGGCGCATCGGCCCCCGGGACCTCGCCCTCCTCGGCCGCCGCGCCCGTCTCCTCGTACACCGGGGCGGCGAAGGGCCGGACCCCGAGCAGCGGCTCGCCGCGGCCGTCGAGGGCGTCGACCCGGCCGAGGTCGTGTCCCTCGCCGACGCGCTCGACACCTTCCTGGACTCCGGCGGCGCGGCCGACGACGGGCTGGCGTTCTCCGCCGAGGCCCGGGTCCGCTTCGCGCACCTCGCCGCCGAGCTGCGCTCCCTGCGCGGCTCCCTCGCCGACCCCCTGATGGACGTGCTGCACCGGGTGCTCGGCACGACCGGCCTGGAGGTCGAGCTGTCCGCCTCGCCGCACGCGCTGGCCGCCCGCCGCCGCGAGACCCTCGGGCACTTCCTCGACGTCGCCGCCGGTTTCGCCTCGCTCGACGGGGAGGCGAGCCTCCTCGCCTTCCTCGGCTTCCTGCGGACCGCCGCCCAGTACGAGAAGGGCCTCGACAACGCGCTGCCCGGCGGAGAGAACACCGTGAAGGTCCTCACCGCCCACAAGTCCAAGGGTCTGGAGTGGGACGTCGTCGCCGTCCCCGGTCTGGTCACCGGCCAGTTCCCGAGCGCCCGCGCCCGCGAGTCGTGGACCTCCCAGCCGCAGGTCCTCCCGCACGCCCTGCGCGGCGACGCGCCCACCCTGCCCGGCATCGGAAGCTGGGACGCCAAGGCGCTGACCGCGTTCAAGAACGAGATGCGGGAGCACCAGCACACCGAGGAACTGCGCCTCGGCTACGTCACCTTCACCCGCCCCCGCTCCCTCCTGCTCGGCTCGGGCCACTGGTGGGGCCCTTCGCAGAAGAAGCCCCGGGGCCCCTCGGACTTCCTGACCGCCCTGTACGAGCACTGCCTGGCGGGCCACGGCGAGATCGAGGAATGGGCGGCCGAGCCGGAGCCGGACACGGAGAACCCGACGCTGGCGGACGCGGACCGTGACCGGGCCTGGCCGCTGCCGCTGGACGAGGAGTCGTTCCGGCGCCGCCGGGCCGCGGCGGACCTGGTCCGCGACCGGCTGCGCACCCGCGCCCGGGGAACCGGGACTCCCGGCCTCCCGGCCGCCGCCCCCGTCGCCCTCGGCGTTCCCGCCGCCCCCGGCGATCCCGTACGGGACGAGCCCGCCGCCCGGCCGGACGGCCCCCAGGGGCACGAGGACCCCGTCTGGGCGGACGAGCCGCTCTGGGACGAGGAGCCCGCCGGGGAGGAGGACGAGGAGACCCTCCCCGAGGACGCCCACGCGGACGCGGTACCCGCCCCCAGGGACCCGGCCCCGCAGACCGGACCGCCGACCGGACCGCCGACCGGACCGCCCACCGGGCCGCCGCCCCCGGAGCCGTACGCCGCACCCCGGCCCCCGGAGCCGTACGCCGGGGACGCCCCCGACGCGCCCCCCGGGCTCACCCCCGAGGACGCCCGGACCGTCGCCTCCTGGGACCGCGACCTCACCGCCCTCACCACCGAGCTGCGCCGCGCCCGCGCCACCACCCGGGACGTCGTGCTCCCCGCGTACCTCTCCGCCTCCCAGGTGCTGCGGCTCGCCGCCGACCCCGACGGCTTCGCCCAGGAGCTGGCCCGGCCCATGCCCACCGCGCCGCAGCCCGCCGCCCGCCGGGGCACCCGTTTCCACGCCTGGGTCGAGTCCCGGTTCGAGGAGCTGCCGCTGCCGTTCCTCGGCCCCGAGGACCTGCCCGGCGGGGAGGACTTCGCGGGCGAGCCCGAGATCCTCGACGAACGGGACCTCGACGAACTCAAGGAGGCCTTCGCCCGCACCCCGTACGCCCACCGCACCCCCCACCGCGTCGAGGTCCCCGTCCACCTCACGCTCGGCGGCCGGGTCGTCCGGGGCCGGATCGACGCCGTCTACCGGGACCCCGACTCCGGCGCGTACGAGATCGTCGACTGGAAGACCAGCAGACACCGCACCGCCGACCCCCTCCAGCTCGCGCTCTACCGGCTGGCCTGGGCCGAACAGCACGGCCTCGCGCCCGAGGACGTGGCCGCCGCCTTCGTGTACGTGCGCACCGGCGAGGTCGCCCGGCCCGCCCGGCTGCCCGGCCGCGCCGAACTGGAGGCGCTGCTGCTCGGCACGGCACCCCCGGACGGCGCCGACGAGACCCTCCTGAGGAGCGGGGCACCCCCCGGCGCCGGATAGGCTCGGGGGTATGAGCGAGACCCCGGACAGCGCCGTCCACGCCGTACGCACGTACATCGAGCAGCACCGTGCCGCCTTCCTCGACGACCTCGCCGAGTGGCTGCGCATCCCCTCGGTGTCCGCCCAGCCGGACCGGGCCGGGGACGTACGGCGCAGCGCCGAATGGCTCGCCGCCGCCCTCACGGAGACCGGCTTCACCACCACCGAGATCTGGGAGACCGACGGGGCGCCCGCCGTCTTCGCCGAATGGCCCTCCGACGACCCGGACGCGCCGACCGTCCTGGTCTACGGCCACCACGACGTGCAGCCCGCCGCCCGCGAGGACGGCTGGCGGACGGACCCCTTCGAGCCGACCGTGATCGACGGCCGGATGTACGCGCGCGGTGCGGCCGACGACAAGGGGCAGGTGTTCTTCCACACCCTCGGCGTCCGCGCCCACCTCGCCGCCACCGGCCGCACGGCCCCCGCCGTCCACCTCAAGCTGCTCGTCGAGGGCGAGGAGGAGTCCGGCTCCCCGCACTTCCGCGCCCTGGTCGAGGCCCACGCCGAGCGGCTCGCCGCCGACGCCGTGATCGTCTCCGACACCGGCATGTGGTCCGAGACCACCCCCACCGTCTGCACCGGAATGCGCGGTGTCGCCGACTGCGAGATCGAGCTGTACGGCCCCGACCAGGACATTCACTCCGGTTCCTTCGGCGGCGCCGTCCCCAACCCGGCCACCGTCGCGGGCCGGATCGTCGCCGCCCTCCACGACGCCGAGGAGCGCGTGGCGATCCCCGGCTTCTACGAGGGCGTGACGGAGCTCACCGAGGCCGAGCGCGCCCTCGTCGCCGAGCTGCCCTTCGACGAGGCGGCCTGGCTGCGCACGGCGAAGTCGCACGGCACCCTCGGCGAGGCGGGCTTCACCACCCTGGAGCGGGTCTGGGCCCGCCCCACCGCCGAGGTCAACGGCATCGGCGGCGGCTACCAGGGCCCCGGCGGCAAGACGATCGTCCCCGCCTCCGCCCAGCTCAAGCTGTCGTTCCGGCTGGTCTCGGGACAGGACCCGGACAAGATCGAACTGGCCGTACGGGACTGGCTCGCCGGACTCGTCCCCGAGGGCATCCGGTACGGGATCGTCTTCGGCGCCCCGACCCGCCCCTGTCTGACCCCGCTCGGCCACCCGGCGCTCAAGGCGGTCGCCGGGGCGATGAGCCGCGCCTTCGACGGCGCCAAGGTCCGCTACACCCGCGAGGGCGGATCGGGACCGGCCGCCGACCTCCAGGACGTCCTGGGGGCGCCCGTCCTCTTCCTCGGCATCTCCGTCCCGTCCGACGGCTGGCACGCCCCCGACGAGAAGATCGAGATCGGTCTCCTCATGAAGGGCGTCGAGACGACCGCGCACCTGTGGGGCGACCTGCCCGCCGCCCTCCGCACCGCCGCGCGCTGAACCCACACACCGATCCGGGGGAGTTGGAAGCACCTGTGAGCCCTTTGAAGAACGTGCCGCCGGACCGCCCGATCTCGCTCACCGCCCCGAGCGGCATCGACCGCTCCGCCCACCACCGCCTCGACGAGGCGTGGCTCGCGGCCGCCTGGAGCCACCCCACCACCCGTGTCTTCGTGGTCTCCGGGGGGCAGGTGCTCATCGACGACCTGCCCGACGGCACCACCGGACTCGTCATGACCCCGGCGTTCGAGGCGCCGGTCACCGAGACCCACCGCTACTTCCTGGGCACGGACCCCGACGGCGTCTCCTACTTCGCGCTCCAGAAGGACTCCCTGCCGGGCCGCATGGACCAGTCCGCCCGCCCCGCCGGGCTGCGCGAGGCGGGGCTGCTGCTCTCGGACCGCGAGGCGGGCCTGATGGTGCACGCCGTGGCCCTGGAGAACTGGCAGCGCCTGCACCGCTTCTGCTCGCGCTGCGGCGAGCGGACCGTGATCGCCGCCGCCGGGCACATCCGCCGCTGCCAGGCCTGCGGGGCCGAGCACTACCCGCGTACCGACCCCGCGGTGATAATGCTGGTCACCGACGACCAGGACCGGGCGCTCCTGGGCCGTCAGGTCCACTGGCCGGAGGGCCGTTTCTCGACCCTGGCCGGTTTCGTCGAGCCGGGCGAGTCCATCGAGCAGTCGGTGGCCCGCGAGGTCTTCGAGGAGGCGGGCGTCACGGTCGGCGAGGTCGAGTACATCGCCAGCCAGCCCTGGCCGTTCCCCTCCAGCCTGATGCTCGGCTTCTTCGCCCGCGCCTCCTCCGCGGAGATCACCGTGGACGGCGAGGAGATCCACGAGGCCCGCTGGTTCTCCCGCGAGGACCTGACGGCGGGCTTCGAGTCCGGCGAGGTGCTGCCCCCGTACGGCATCTCGATCGCCTCCCGCCTGATCGAACGCTGGTACGGCAAACCACTCCCGAAGCCGGGCGACCTGGCCTGAACCACCATCCGGGGGCGGGCGGACGTTACGGGGAGGCCCCGTCCGTACGGGGGCCCCGGGGGCGTATGTGGAGCCCCCGGGCGTGCGAGGAGCCCGGCCCCCGGAGCGTGCGGGGCGGCCCCGGATCTCCGCGCGTGCTCCGGTTCCGGCTCCGGACGCGGAAGAACCCCCGGCCGGTGGCTCGCGCCCCGGCCGGGGGTCCTTCGTGCGTCCCGCGCCGGTCAACCCGAGGGGACGGCGGCGACCCCGCCGGGACCACGCGTCCCGAGGAGGGAGGCGTCAGACGGCGAGGGCCTGCTTCACCTGGGCCAGGCTCGGGTTCGTCATGACCGACTCAGCACCAGAGGAGGCGACCACCAGCAGCGTGGGGACGGTCTGGTTGCCGCCGTTGGCCTTCTCGACGAACGCCGCCGAATCGGGGTCCTGCTCGATGTTGATCTCGGTGTACGCGATGCCCTCGCGCTCCATCTGGCTCTTCAGCCGACGGCAGTAGCCGCACCACGTGGTGCTGTACATCGTCACGGTGCCCTGCATGGCGAGGCGCTCCTCTTGGTTCGCTGACGGGTGCCAGAAGAAGAACGTACGCCGTGTCCGTCCCATTCCCGGCATTCGTATGACCGGCGGTGCCGCCCTGTGGACAAGTCTCCGCGGCCCGCTCGCCGGACCTGGCAGCATTGGAGGGTGACAGCAGCAACGCACTCCACTCTGTTCCCGCAGGTCCCGGAGACGGCCGACGCGGTGCTCGACGGGCTCGACCCGGAGCAGCGCGAGGTCGCCCTGGCCCTGACCGGCCCGGTGTGCGTGCTGGCGGGAGCCGGCACGGGCAAGACGCGGGCGCTCACCCACCGCATCGCCTACGGGGTGCGCTCGGGCAGACTCCAGCCCGCCAGCGTGCTGGCCGTCACGTTCACCAACCGTGCCGCGGGCGAGATGCGCGGACGGCTCCGGCAGCTCGGCGCGGGCGGCGTCCAGGCCCGCACCTTCCACTCCGCGGCCCTCCGCCAGCTCCAGTTCTTCTGGCCGAAAGCGGTCGGTGGCGAACTGCCCCGGCTCCTTGAGCGGAAGATCCAGCTGGTCGCCGACGCGGCGGCCCGCTGCCGCGTCCGCCTGGACCGCAACGAGCTGCGGGACGTCACCGCGGAGATCGAGTGGGCCAAGGTCACCCAGACCGTCCCCGCCGACTATCCCGCCGTCGTCGCCAAGGCCCTCAGGGACGCCCCCCGCGATCCGGCCGAGATCGGCCAGATCTACGCGCTGTACGAGCAGCTGAAGCGCGACCGCTCGGTGATCGACTTCGAGGACGTGCTGCTGCTCACCGTCGGCATCCTCCAGGACCGGCACGACATCGCGGACCAGATCCGGAGCCAGTACCAGCACTTCGTGGTGGACGAGTACCAGGACGTCTCCCCGCTCCAGCAGCGGCTGCTCGACCTGTGGCTCGGAGAGCGGGACAACCTCTGCGTGGTCGGCGACGCCAGCCAGACGATCTACTCCTTCACCGGCGCCACCCCCGACCACCTGCTGAACTTCCGCACCCGCCACCCCGGCGCCACCGTCGTCAAGCTCGTCCGCGACTACCGCTCCACCCCGCAGGTCGTCCACCTCGCCAACGGACTCCTGAGCCAGGCCCGGGGCCGGGCCGCCGAGCACCGGCTCGAACTGATCTCACAGCGCGACCAGGGCCCCGAGCCGGTCTACACGGAGTACGCCGACGAGCCGACCGAGGCCGAGGGCACCGCCCGGCGCGTCCGGGACCTCATCGCCGCCGGGGTCCCGGCGGGCGAGATCGCCGTCCTCTACCGGATCAACGCCCAGTCCGAGGTGTACGAGCAGGCCCTCGCCGACGCCGGGGTGCCCTACCAGCTGCGCGGCGCCGAGCGCTTCTTCGAGCGCCAGGAGGTACGGGAGGCGGGCGTCGCCCTGCGCGGCGCGGCCCGCGCGGGCGGGAACGACTCCCTCCTCGACGACGCCGAGGACCTGCCCGCGCAGGTCAGGGCCGTACTGTCCACCAAGGGCTGGCACAGTCGGCCGCCCGCGGGCTCCGGCGCCGTCCGCGACCGCTGGGAGTCCCTCGCCGCCCTCGTCCGGCTCGCCGAGGACTTCGCCCGCGCCCGGCCGGGCGCCACCCTCTCGGACCTGGTCGCCGAGCTCGACGAGCGGGCCGCCGCCCAGCACGCCCCGACCGTCCAGGGGGTGACGCTCGCCTCGCTGCACGCGGCCAAGGGCCTCGAATGGGACGCGGTCTTCCTGGTCGGCCTCACCGAGGGAATGCTCCCCATCACCTACGCGAAGACCGACGAGCAGATCGAGGAGGAGCGGCGCCTGCTGTACGTCGGCGTCACCCGCGCCCGGACCCATCTGACGCTCTCCTGGGCGCTCTCCCGCTCCCCGGGCGGCCGGGCCTCCCGGCGGCCCAGCCGCTTCCTCAAGGGGCTGCGGCCCGGCTCCGGCTCCCTCGGCACCGTCACGTCCGGCGGCTCCGGCTCCTTCGAGCGGGGCACCGCCGTCCGGCGCGTGCCGCGCGGCCCGGTCCTGTGCCGGGTCTGCGGGGTGACCCTCACCGAGGCGGGCGCCATGAAGCTGCTGCGGTGCGAGGACTGCCCCTCGGACATGGACGAGGGCCTCTACGAGCGGCTCCGGGACTGGCGCTCCGAGCAGGCCAGGGAACTCGGCCAGCCCGCCTATTGCGTGTTCACCGACAAGACGCTGATGGCCATCGCCGAGCGGGTCCCCGCCACCGACGGTGAGCTCTCGGTGATCTCCGGTGTCGGCACCCGCAAGCTGCACCGCTTCGGCGTTGATGTCCTGGCCATCTGCGCAGGTGAGGAGGGTGGGGCGGGTACCGACGAGGGCTGAGGAAAACTCGTCGGAAAAATAGTTTGCGCCTGCCCCGTCAGGCCCCATAGGTTCTTAACCACGGAAACAGCGGCTTCTTCGAAGCCCTGTCTTCGTGGTGTACTTGTCCAAATAAACATGAGGGCCCGGCTCGCACCCGAGTCCTCCGAGACGCCGAGAGGAGGCGAATTGCAGTGATCAGCTTCATCGACCAGACCAGCACCGCCGGCTTTGTCAGCACGGCCAAAATGACCGATCGCTCGGTCGCCTCCGCCTGCACGCTCGGCTTCTCCGTCTCGGCTCTCATCGGCACCGGTCTGCCCGTCGCCGCCCTCCCTGTCACCGGTCTGTCCGGTCTGGGTGTGGCTGCCTCTCGGGCCCTGCGGGATGAGCGACCGACCAAGGCACTGGAAGCAGAAGCAGCGGGCGAGGCCACGGCCTATGACTTTGCGGCGACCAGTGCCGGAAACCAGCAGTTGACGCACCACCACACCATGTGGGCCTTCCGTGGGCTCGAACCCTGGAGCGATCCAGTCTGATCCATGATCAGACCGGCGCCTTCAGGGCCGCGGAACCCCACCCGGGATCCGCGGCCCTTCTGTTTGTCCCCGAACGGGGACGACGCCACGAAGACGCCTCGGGACAGCACCGCCCGGTACCAGCCGAAACCCCGGCCAACAGGCCGGAATGACCAGACGAGGAAAGAACACCGTGCAACTCGAAGCGCACGCCCCGTCCGTACCGCCTTCCGAAACGATCCCCCAGACCGGCCTCACGGAGGACCACGCTTTGACCCCCCTCACCGCGCTCACCGCGCTCGACGACGCCATCGAGAACCTCGGCGTCCCCGTCCCGTGTCGCGCCTACGACCCCGAGGTGTTCTTCGCGGAGTCCCCGGCCGACGTCGAGTACGCCAAGTCCCTCTGCCGGACCTGCCCGCTCGTCGCCGCCTGCCTGGCCGGTGCCAAGGAGCGCCGCGAGCCCTGGGGCGTCTGGGGTGGCGAACTGTTCGTCCAGGGCGTGGTCGTCGCCCGCAAGCGGCCCCGTGGCCGTCCGCGCAAGAACCCGGTCGCGGCATGAACGCCACCGGAACCATCGACCGTCCCCTCACGCACGATCCTCAGAAGCAGGCCCCGATGACCTCTTCCACCAGCGAGCCCGCCGGCTCCGCGACCCCAGCCTTCTCTCCCTCCGCCGCGCCCGTCGCGCGTCAGAACAGGACCCGTGAAATGCAACTCATCCCAGAAGCCCTGGCTCGTGCTCATATGCATGAGCGACACCGCGAGGCCGACGCGCAACGTCAGGCCGTGCGGCTGATCGCCGCCCGGCGTATGCAGCGTCGTGCGGAGCGCGTCTCGCTCCGTGCCCGCCGCGCGCTGGCCATGGCCGTCATGCACTGAGGCCGCCTCCCGGAGCGCCCCGCCCCACGGCGGCCTCCGGACGCGCCCAGCGATCCCGCGCCCCTCGGGGGCGCCCCACGGGGGCCGGTCCGAACGGACCGGCCCCCGCGGTGCGTTGCCGGACCGGTCGCCCTCCACCGGGTTATCGTCACCAGGGTGAACGACGTCCCCACCCCCGAGGACCCCCTCGTCTGCTCGCGCTGCGGCAGGAGCACCGACACCCTGCCGCTGACCTGGACCTGTTCGGTGGAGAACGGCCGACGCGCCTACTGCTGCGAGGACTGCGCCCGCGCCAACATCCGGGCCATCGAGGGCCGCCTCGACTCCACCTGGTGGTGAGCCCCGGACCGGTCCCGGGACACCGGGACCACACAGCCGCGCGCGTCAGCGCGTCCCGGTCCCCCGCGCCGGGGCCGCCGTAGAAGCAGCAGCAGAAGAACGGTCCCGGAAGAGAGCCGCCCCGCCCCACCGGAGCACCGGCCGGGCGATGACCCGGGCGGGACGGTCGTGGGCGGGTGCTCTCAGGACGGCGGCTTCTCTCCGGTGGCGGGGGTGACGAAGCCCGGGAGCCACTCCTCCAGCTCGTCCCGCAGGCGGACCGTCGCGCCGAGCTGGCACAACACCCCGATGGTGCTCAGCGTCACCCGGTGTATCAGCAGGTACGACGGCGGCAGGTTCAACCGCTTGCCCAACTGGTGGGCGGGGGAGCGGGGGTCGGCGATCCGGGCCGCCTGGGCCCGCATCCAGCCCCGGGTGAAGCGGAAGGACTCCGCCTCCGCCGGTTCGATGATCGGCAACAGGTACTCCAGAACCGCGTCCGGATCGAGCGCCACGGACTCCTTGACGAAGCCCTCCGCCCGCAGCGACGCGTAGACGCCCTCCGCCTCGCCCGCGAGCGTCAGCCGCAGACAGCGCCCGATCGTCTCCGGCAGCCCGCCCGGCAGCCGGTCCACCGTGCCGAAGTCCAGCACGCCGAGCCGCCAGCCCGCGGGGCCCGCGTCCTCGTCGTCACCCGGCAGCAGCCGGAAGTTCCCCGGGTGCGGATCGGCGTGCAGCAGCCCCGTGCGCGCCGGGCCCGAGAAGAGGAAACGGGCCAGGAGCTGCCCCGCCCGGTCCCGCTGCTCCGGCGTGCCGTCCGCGATCACCTCCGCGAGCGGGACGCCCTCCATCCACTCGGTCACCAGGACCTGCTCCACCCGGTGCACCACCGCGGGCACCCGCACATCGGGATCGTCCGCGAACTCCTCCGCGTGCCTCTGCTGCGCCGCCGCCTCCAGCCCGTAGTCCAGCTCCTCGGACACCCGGTCCCGCATCTCGGAGATCAGCGGCTTGATGTCCATGCCGGGGATCAGCGGGCCCAGCAGCCGGGCGAACCGGCTCAGCTGCGTCAGGTCCGAGAGCAGGGCCTCTCCGGCGCCCGGGTACTGCACCTTGACCGCGACCTCGCGCCCGTCGTGCCAGACCGCCCGGTGCACCTGCCCGATGGAGGCGGCGGCCGCGGGCTTGTCCTCGAACTCCAGGAACAGCTCCCGCCAGCCCTCGCCGAGCCGCTCCTCCAGGACCGTGTGCACCGTCCGCGTCGGCATCGGCGGCGCCGCGTCCTGAAGCTTCGTCAGCGCCGCCCGATAGGGTCCGGCGACCTCCTCGGGGAGGGCCGACTCGAAGACGGAGAGCGCCTGCCCGAACTTCATGGCCCCTCCCTTCAGCTCGCCCAGGACCTTGAACAACTGCTCGGCCGTGCGCTGCTGGAGCTCGCGGGCGACCAGCTCGGCCGATCTCCCGCCGATCCGCTTGCCCAGACCCCAGGTGGCCCGGCCCGCGAAGCCGAGCGGCAACGCGGCCAACTTGGCGGTCCGGGTGACCGCCTTCCGGGGAAGATCAGACATACGCCCCTCCAAAACCCAGACTGCCGTGCCGCGCAGGGCCGTTACCCCGCCATTGTGTCCTGCGTCCCTCCGGCCGACGAGGTGCGCTCCCCTTCCGTCACCCGCGCCGCCCCGCAGGGGCAGGCCGGATGCGGCCTCAGCCGCTCCGCCCGCCACTCCAGCAACGGCAGTGTCGTCTCCCAGCGGGTGCCCGTGCTCGCCGGGAGGTCCCCGTCCAGGAACGCGAGCGCGTGCGCGGCGGCCAGTCCCGCCACCGCCGTCGCCAGCCCCAGATCGCAGGCGGGCAGCGGCTGCGGGGCGCCCGAGCGCCACTGGACGAGCAGCCGGGGCCAGTCCGGTTCCCCGTCCGTCCGGCCCTCCTGGAGACAACGCGCGCAGGCGGTGCCGCCCGGCAGTACGAGCGGCCCGACCGCGCCCGTCGCCTCCAGGACCCCCGCGTAGAGATGAGGGGTGCCGGTGGCGATCAAGGGACCGGCGGCGACCGGATCGGGGACGTACGCCCCGAGTCCGTCCCTCGGTGTCACCACGACGAGTGAGAGCCCGGCCCCGTCGACCCCCTCACCCGGTCCACGTCCCCGCCCCGCTCCACCACGGCCACGCCCTGAGCCACCGCCGCGCCCCTGGCCACCGCCACCTCCCCGGCGGTGGCCGCACTCCTGGCCACTGCCACTGCCACCGCCACTGCCCCTCCCAGGTCCCAGGCCATCGCCAGGCACCGGGCCACCGCCGGACCCCAGGCCATCGCCAGGCACCGGGTCACCGCCGGACCCCCGGCCCCCTCCGCGCGCCGTGCCACCGTCCGGACCCGGGACCACCGGTCCTGGCCCGTCGCTCCCGGTCCTGCCACCCGGGCCGCCCCGCAGCCCCGGCCTTCTGCGCCACCGGCCGACCGAGCGCCGGGCCGCCGTCGCCCGCCGCTCGCCCACCGACTCGTCCGGCAGCCCGCCGGGGGAGGTCTCCCAGGGCTCGACCCGGCCCGAGTCCAGCACCTCGACCGTGCCCACGCCCGCCGCCGACAGCAGGGCCGCCACCGTCGTCCCCACCCGCCCCGCGCCCCTGACCTGGACGCGCAGCGCCCGCCGGGCCGCGAGGACCCGCACGGCCCGGCCCGGCTCGGGATGGACCACGGACAACGAGGCCAGATCGGCGCGGAGCGGGTCGAGGGCGGTGTCCCCGGGCCCGGCCGCCGGTCCGGGCCTGCCGGGCCTGCCGTGCGCCGCGTCGGCGAGCAGCCCGGCCGACCGCAGCCGCCCGAGGAGCGCGTCGAGGTGCCCGTCCGGCAGGCCCCGTGCCCGCGCCTCGGCCCGCAGCAGCTCCACGCCCCGGGTGCCGTCGAGGAGCCCGAGCACCGCCGCCGTCTCCGGGGCGACCGGATCGAGCACCACCGCGTGTGCCGGGGTGACGCCGAACTGGACGCGGCGCAGCCCCCGCCAGGCCCGCCGCAGCGCCGGTTTCACCATCGGATGCATTTCCCGCCCCCGCCCTCGTTCCGTACCCGCTTATTTCATGATCGACATCGGTTCTTTCGCCGTCCGGACCGAGAATGCCCCGCCGCCGCGAACGGCGTGGAAAGTTGTCCACAGGCAAGGGGGATTAGTCATTCGAATGCGCCCGGTGTCGGTCTCCGGAACAGCCCGGGTCGGTTCCGGAGGCCGACCCCGACCCGACCCCGACTCGACCCGGAACCACCCCTGAGACGGGACTTCCCCCGTCGGTAGCGGGTAACGTCGAGACCGTGCCCGCCGACCCACAGCGCAGCGTGACCGACGAACCGCACCGAGGTGCGGGGCCGAGCGCGGTCGAGGTCCGCAGAAGCGCGCGCCGCAGGAGAACCGTCTCGGCCTACCGCGAGGGCGACCGGACCGTGGTGCTCATCCCGGCCCGGATGTCCGAGGCGGAAGAGCGCCGCTGGGTCGGTGTGATGCTGGACAAGCTCGCCGCCCGGGAGAACCGGGGCGTCCTCGGGGACCGTGAGCTGACCGAGCGGGCGGGGCACCTCTCGGAGCAGTACCTCGAAGGCCGGGCCCGCCCCGGCTCGGTGCGCTGGGTCACCAACCAGAACAGCCGCTGGGGCTCCTGCACCCCCGCCGAGGGCAGCATCCGGCTCTCCCATCGACTCCGGGGAATGCCCGAGTACGTCGTCGACTACGTCCTCCTGCACGAGCTGGCCCATCTGCTCGTCCCCGGGCACGGACCGGAGTTCTGGCGGCTCCTGGACGCCTATCCGCGCACCGAGCGGGCCCGCGGCTACCTGGAGGGCGTGGCCGCCTCCGACCGCCTCCCGCACCCGCCGACCGCGCACGAGGAATGAGCTTCGGGGCTGTTCCCGGGCTGTTTCCCGATTCCGTACCGAAATCCAACCGCCCTGTCTCGATGTCGTACCCAGCGGTTAGCCTGGCGCGAGCACACAGCCATTCGGGATGGGGGACGGTCGTAACGCATGGCCAGGGAATTCCAACGCGGCCACAAGGCCAAGATCAGTGATCTGACCGCGGGGACGGATCTGTACGTCGGCGTCCAGATCTCGGCACCCGGACTGACCTTCGACATCAGCTGCTTCGGGCTCGACGCCGAGGAGCGGCTCTCCGACGACCGGTACTTCGTCTTCTTCAACCAGCCGAAGACGCCCGAGGAGTCCGTCCAGCTGCTGGGCGCCCAGGCAGGTGACACCGAGTCCTTCCGCGTCACGCTCGACCGCGTCCCCGCGCACGTCCACAAGCTGTCCTTCACCGCGACCGTCGACGGCGCGGGCCAGATGTCCCAGATCGGCCCCGGCCACCTGCGGATCGTGGCGGGCGGCGAGGAGGTCGCGCGGTACGCGTTCACCGGCTCGGAGTTCTCCACCGAGCGCGCGGTGATGCTGGGCGACTTCTACCTCAAGGACGTGTGGCGCTTCGCCGCCGTGGGCCAGGGCTTCGACGGCGGTCTGGACGCGCTCCTGCGCAACTTCGGCGGCGAGGTCGCCGAGGAGGAGCCCGCCGCCGAACCGCGGCAGTCCCCGCCCCCCGGCTTCGCCCCGCCGCCGGGCGCCGCCGCGCCCCCCGCCTTCGCACCGCCACCCGGGCCCGCTCCCGCGCCCCCGGCGCCCGCCCCCGGGTTCGGCGCTCCCGCCGCGCCGCCCGCTCCCGCGCCCCCGGCTCCCGCGCCGCCGGTCCACACGGCGCCCACGATGGTGGCCCCGCTGGTGCCCGCCCCCGTCCCGCCGCCCGGCCCGGCCCCCGCCCCCTACGGGCAGCCGCCGGGACCTCCCCCGTACGGCCAGCTCCCCGGGCAGCCCCCGGGCGGGCACTCCGGCCAGTTCCCGGGACAGCAGCCGCCCGGCCCCTACGGTCCGCCGCAGGGCCAGCCCCCCTACGGGCAAGCCGCCCCCGCCCCGTACGGGCAGAGCCCGGCGCACGGGCAGCAGCCCGGCGTCCCGCAGGGCGTCCCGGCCGGTGGCGCGGGCCTCGCCGCCGCGCTCGCGCCGTACAAGGAGACCGCCACCGGCGCCCGCTGGACCCCGCAGAACCAGCAGCTCATGCGGGTCGACCTCGGCTCGGGCGGCTCTCCCGTCCTCGCCCGCCAGGGCTCCATGGTCATGTACCAGGGCAAGGTCGACTTCGGCTACAAGGGCGCGGGCTTCGCGGGCCGGATCGTCGGCAACGCCACGGGCCAGGAGATGCAGCTCATGCGCTGCACCGGCCGGGGCCAGGTCTTCCTCGCGGAGGAGGGCTCCCACCTGCACCCCATCGAGCTCCAGGGCGACGCCATCTGCGTCTCCGCAGAGAACGTCCTCGCGTTCGACGAGTCCCTCCAGTACGAGGTGCGGCGCGTCGAAGGCCACGGCATCCCCGGCGGCGCCCTCTTCACCATGCAGTTCCAGGGCACCGGCACCGTCGTCGTGAAGACCCACGGCACCCCCGTCGTGCTGCCCGTCACCCCGACCACCTTCGTCGACAGCAACGCCGTCGTCGCCTGGTCGGCCGCCTCCCAGGTCATCCTCTCCAGCCAGGTGCGGCTGCGCCGCAACGCCTACCCCGGCCACAGCGGCGAGACCGTGAACCTCCAGTTCCGGGGAGCCCCCGGCAACTTCGTCGTCGTCCAGCCCTACGAGGTCTGAGGGAGCCCGAAGACATGAACCAGCAACTCGCGGGCTACGCCCCGACCCCCGTCGTGGCCCGGATGGAGAACCACGGCCACGCCATGCTCAAGGTCGCCATGGCCTCCGGCCAGGACCTCTACGCCAGGACCGGCTCGATGATCGCCTACGAGGGCTTCATCACCTACGAGCCCAACCCGCCCGCCGTCCGCCAGATCGCACAGCAGTGGATCACCGGCGAGAGCACCCCGGTCATGAAGTGCTCCGGCGACGGACTGCTCTACCTCGCCGACTACGGCGCCGACGTCGTCGTGGTCAACCTCCAGAACGACTCCCTCTCCGTCAACGGCACCAACGTGCTCGCCTTCGACGCCCACCTCCAGTGGGGCGTCGAGCGGGTCAAGGGACTCGCCAAGATCGCGGGCCAGGGCCTGTTCAACGTGACGGTCACCGGCACCGGCTGGGTCGCCCTGACCTCCCGGGGCACCCCGGTCGTCGTCGACTGCGGAAGCGGCGAGGACGAGACGTACGTCGATCCCGACGCGCTCGTCGCCTGGTCGCCGTCGCTCAAGGTCAAGGGCAAGCGCAGCTTCAAGGCCTCCTCGCTCATCGGGCGGGGCAGCGGCGAGGCCTACCAGATGGCCTTCTCGGGCCAGGGAATCGTCGTCGTACAGCCGAGCGAGGACAGCACCGACCGCCTGCGGGCCCGGGGCTGAGGGAAGCGAGAACACCATGCAGAGCCCGCTCTTCCACCACGCCGAACAGCAGAGCCAGGAGCGGTACGTCGTCCAGAACCCGCAGCTCCTGCGGGTCAGCCTCACCGGACAGGACGACGTCCTCGCCCGCAAGGGCGCCATGGTCGCGTACCAGGGACTGATCGACTTCGACGGCGAGTACCGGACCACGAACCAGCGGCAGTCCCACGCCAGGACCGGCGAGGGCCTCGACCTCATGCGCTGCTCCGGCCAGGGCACGGTCTACTTCGCCAACCTCGCCCAGCACGTGCACGTCGTCGAGGTCGAACAGGAGGGCCTGACCGTCGACAGCGCCTATGTGCTCGCGCTCGACTCCACCCTCCACACCGAGGTCATCGCCGTCGACAGCCAGTACGGCGTCTCGGGCACCGGCAAGTACCAGCTCAACATCTCGGGCCGGGGCAGGGTCGCCCTGATGACCTCGGGCCAGCCCCTGATGATGCACGTCACCCCCGACAAGTACGTCAGCGCCGACGCGGACGCGATCGTCGCCTGGTCCACCGGACTGCGCGTCCAGATGCAGGCGCAGACGCACAGCTCCAGCGTCCGCCGCAGACGCGGCGACACCGGCGAGGGCTGGGAGCTCAGCTTCCTCGGCCAGGGCTTCGCACTGGTCCAGCCCAGCGAGGTCATGCCCCCGCAGCACCTGGCCGTGGGCCAGGGCATCGCCGCCCAGTACGGCGCCGGACAGCACGGTTCCCACGCCCAGAACCAGAACAACGCCTGGAACTGACCGCCCCGGAGACACCGGGGCCCGGGGGCGGTCACCACGGCGACCGCCCCCGGGCCCCTCTCACCCGCCCGGCCTACGGAAGCCGGGCCAGCGTCCCTTCGAGCAGCCGCACCACCGAGGTGTCCGCCACCTCCGCCACCTCGTCGTACGCGAACCAGCGCAGGTCCAGCGACTCCTCGCTGATCCGCTCCGCCGCACCCGCCGGGGCCAGCGCCGCGTACTGCACGTCCAGATGCCAGTGGCAGGGCGCCGGGATCGGATGCCGGTCGAGCCGCACCGGACCGCCCGGCAGCAGCGTCAGACCGTCGATCCCCGACTCCTCGGCGCCCTCCCGCAGGGCCACCGCCTCCATCGACAGGTCACCGGGCTCGCAGTGGCCGCCCATCTGCAGCCACAGACCCAGCTTCTTGTGCAGCGTCAGCAGCACCCGCCGACGCGAGGGATCGACCACCAGCGCGCTGCCGGTCAGATGACCCGCCCCGCACGGCTTGTACATGCCGTCCGGGTGCTCCGCCAGATGCCCCAGATACAGCTCGCGCAGCTCGGGCTGGCCCTCGTACTCCTTGAGCACCTGGACCGCGTCGTCGTACAGGCTCACTTCGCGCCGTCGCCCTTGCCCTCGTCGCCTTCGCTGTCACCGGAGGGACCGCCGTCGCCGGAACGGCCCCCGTCGCCGGAACGACCCTCGGCCGCCTCGCCCAGCATCTTGTCCAGCTCGGAGAAGTCCAGGTGCTCGCGGTGCACGAACCCGTCCGGGTCGTCCAGGTCCGTGGCCGTCGGCAGCATGTCCGGGTGCTCCCACAGCGCGTCCCGGCCGTCCACCCCGCGCGCGTCGGTCAGCGACGCCCACAGGCGCGCCGCGTCCCGCAGCCGCCTCGGCCGCAGCTCCAGACCGATCAGCGTCGCGAAGGTCTGCTCGGCGGGACCGCCCGAGGCCCGGCGCCTGCGCAGCGTCTCGCGCAGCGCGTCCGCCGAGGTCAGCCGCGACTTGGCGGCCTCGTGGACCACCGCGTCCACCCAGCCCTCGACGAGCGCCAGCGCCGTCTCCAGACGGGCCAGGGCCGCCTTCTGCTCCGGGGTGTCCTCCGGCTGGAACATGCCCTGCTGGAGCGCCTCCTGCAACTGCTCGGGATGCGTCGGGTCGAGCTGGCCCACCGCCTCCTCCAGCTTCGAGGTGTCGACCTTGATCCCCCGCGCGTACCCCTCGACCGCGCCGAACAGGTGCGCCCGGAGCCACGGCACGTGCGCGAAGAGCCGCTGGTGGGCGGCCTCGCGCAGCGCCAGGTAGAGCCGCACCTCGTCGGACGGCACGCCCAGGTCCTTGCCGAAGGCCTCGATGTTCAGCGGGAGCAGCGCGGCGCGCCCGGCCGGGCCCAGCGGCAGACCGACGTCGGTCGAGCCGACGACCTCACCGGCCAGCGCGCCGACGGCCTGCCCGATCTGCTGGCCGAACATGGCGCCGCCCATCGAGCGCATCATGCCGATCAGCGGGCCCGCCATGGCCTGCATCTCCTCCGGCAGGACGTCGCCCATCGCGGCGCCGACCCGCTCGGCGACCGGGTCCACGAGCTGCTGCCAGGCGGGCAGGGTCGCCTCGACCCACTCCGCGCGGCTCCACGCCACCGCCGTGCCCGCCCCGGAGGGCAGCGGGGTGACCTGGTCGAGCCAGAGGTCGGCGAGGCGCACGGCCTCCTCGACGGCGGACTTCTCGGCCGGTCCCACACTGGCGTCCTTGACGCCGTCGGGCGTGCCCTGGGCGACCACCTGGCGGGCGATCTGCTTGGCCATGTCCCAGTTCACGGGACCGCCCTCGTAGCTGAGCATCTGCCCGAGCTGCTGGAAAGCGGCACCGAGGTCGTTGGGGTTCAGGGAGCCGAACATCGCCGCGAAGGGGTTGTCCGCGCCGCCGGGCCCGCCCATGCCCGGCGGTCCGCCGAAGCCGAACGGGTTCGCGCCGAACGGGTTGCCGCCCTGGCCTCCGGACCCCTGGCCACCTCCGGCGGGGTCCTTCTTCTTGCCCTCGTCGCCGTTCTCCGGCTCCTCCGGCGGAAGGCCGAATCCGAATGGGGTGTCACTCACGGGTTTCCTCGGCTCGTAGGGCCGCCGGCCTCCTGCCGACGGCGACTGCCCGACCGGGGCCCGTCTGAGGGGCCCCGCACACCACCAGCGTAGACATCCGAGCCGGATTCGGGCTCGGTGCTCCGCCGGGACGTGCCCTGCGGCAGGATGGACGCCACCTGGTCCGTACGCGTCATGCCCGTACGTACTGAAGACAACCGCTGGAGACGCCCGGTGAGTTCCCCAGATCCACAGGTTCGCGGAGCGCGAAACCCCTCAACCCGGTCCGCCGTGCGCGGCCCCGTCGTCGCGGTCACCGGCGCCGCGTCCGGCATCGGTGATCTGCTGATCAGACGGCTGGTCGCGTCCGACGAGGTCAGGAAGGTCGTCGCCGTCGACGAGCGGCGGGGCGAGGTCGCCGAGGCGCACTGGCACGTCCTCGACGTACGCGATCCGGCCATCGCGGAGAAGCTGCGCGGCGCGGACGTCGTCGTGCACCTCGCCGTCGACCTCGACCTGGAGACCGACTCCGCCGCCCGGACGGCCTACAACGTGCGCGGTACGCAGACCGTGCTGACCGCAGCCGCCGCCGCGGGCGTCCACCGGGTCGTCCTGTGCACCTCCGCGATGGTCTACGGAGCCCTGCCCGACAACGACATCCCGCTCTCCGAGGACGCCGAGCTCCGGGCGACGGCGGAGGCCACCGGCGTGGGCGACCTCCTGGAGATCGAGCGGCTGGGCCGCCGCGCGCCCCGCGCGCACCCCGGGCTCAACGTCACCGTGGTCCGCCCGGCCGTCCTCGTCGGCGGTACGGACACGGCGCTGACCCGCTACTTCGAGTCGCCCCGGCTGCTCGTCGTCGCCGGGTCCCGGCCGACCTGGCAGTTCTGCCACGTCGAGGACCTGGTGAGCGCCCTGGAGTACGCGGCCCTGGAGAAGGTCGACGGCGAGCTGGCGGTCGGCTGCGAGGGCTGGCTGGAGCAGGAGGAGGTCGAGGAGCTGTCCGGCATCCGGCGCATGGAGCTGCCCTCGGCGGTCGCGCTCGGCGCGGCGGCCCGGCTCCACCGGATCGGCCTCACCCCGTCCCCGGCGGGCGACCTCGCCTACACCATGCACCCGTGGGTGGTGAGCGTCGGACGGCTCCACGACGCCGGATGGCGTCCGAAGTGGACGAACGAGGAGGTCCTCGCCGCGCTCCTCGCGGAGGCGGCGGGCCGCCACACGGTCGCGGGCCGCCGTCTCGGCCGCAAGGACGCCACGGCGGCGGGCGCGGCCGGTGCGACGGTGGCCCTGCTCGGCACGGCGGCCCTGGTCCGCCAGATGCGGAAGCGGCGCGGGATCTGACCGGGGCCGTACCCGGTCCGGCCGGGGACGGCCGTACGCGCACGCGTGGCGCCCATTCCCGGGGACGGCAGATCATCCTGTCTCCGCTTCCGGCCGTACGCGCACGGCCGAGACGGCGTACGACGGTGTCGGGCCCGGCGACACCGCTTCCGGCCGTACGCGCACGCGTGAGGCCCTTTCGGCGGCCGGTGGCGGCCCGGGACCCGTACCGGGGCGGACGCGCCCGGAGGGGCCGTCCAGGTCCGGCGGAGGACCGGCCCGCCCCCGCCCTTCGCTCCCATCCCTCGTCCCTCGCCACCGCCCCGGGTCCGCCGTCCGGACACGGCCCCGCCGACCCGCGTACGCCCGCGCGTGCCCCGGTCCGGACCGTCCCGTACGGTCCGGTGGCCCGTCGCGATCTGTAGGACCCTCCGAGACGGGCCGCCGACCGCAGGTCGATACCGCTAATTCCGGGATGTCGGACCGGTGCGGCACGATGGGCGCATGGGACCGAAGCATGACCACCCCGGCGAGCTGGCCGCCGCCGACCCGATCAAGCTCCTCGCGATCCGGGAGACCCCGCTCTCCGTGGACGAGGTCTTCCGGGCGGTCGGTGACGACGCCGCCGGTGGTACGACGCTCTTCGTCGGCACCGTCCGCGACCACGACGGCGGCACGGACGTCGACGGGCTGGGGTACTCCTGCCACCCGAGCGCCGAGGCGGAGCTGCGGCGCGTCGCGGAGAAGGTGGCCGCCAACCATCCGGTGCGGGCGCTGGCCGCCGTCCACCGGGTGGGCGAGCTGCGCGTCGGTGACATCGCGGTCGTCGTCGCGGTGTCCTGCCCGCACCGGGCCGAGGCCTTCGAGGCCTGCCGCAGACTCATCGACGACCTCAAGCACGAAGTGCCGATCTGGAAGCACCAGACGTTCTCGGACGGTACGGAGGAGTGGGTCGGGGCCTGCTGAGACCCGTCCGGCGGCTGCCCCGCCGGACCCCGGACGGGCAAGCCGACGCGCCGACACGACGTAGCCGAACGCCCGATTTGCGTAACCGGCCCCCACGCGCGAGCGTTGACCCCACAGATGACACAGTCTGCTGATCAACTCACTGGGGATGGGAGGTCGGGATGGCAGCGCTGGCCTGGTTGCTTATTCCGCTTTTCGCAGTCGTCGGCGCGGCGATATGGGGAAGCTGGGCTTCGAGGAACAAGACCATAGGTGACGTGGCCGAACTCGCCGGTTACGCCCGCTTCCGGGACGCGATGGAACGCGCCCACGCCACGACCTCCGAGGCCCCCCGGCCGGAGCGCGAACCGGCCGCGACGGCCGCCCCCGCCCCCACCTCCGCCCCGGGCTGACACGGGCCCTCCGTACGGCCCCGCCCCACAGGTGCGCCCACAGACGAGTCCCGTACTGTCGTTCCATGCCACGCCGCACCGCGACGATGCTCGCCTCCACCCTGGTCCTGATCTGTCTGCTCATCGCGGGCGTTCTGATCCCGGTGCCGTACGCGGAGATGAGCCCGGGCCCCACGGTCAACACCCTCGGTGACGCCAGGGGAGAGCCCGTCCTGAAGATCTCGGGACACAAGACCTACCCGACCGACGGTCACCTCAACATGACGACGGTCCGGGTCACCAGCGCGGACTACCGGATGAACGCCGTCGAGGCCGTCTACGGCTGGCTCGCCCACGACAACGTGGTGGTGCCGCACGACACCCTCTACCCGGACGGCAAGACCGAGGAGCAGTCGACCCAGGAGAACGCCGAGGAGTTCAGCCAGTCCCAGGAGAGCGCCAAGGTGGCCGCCCTGAAGGAACTGGACATCCCGGTGGTCTCGCGGGTCGTCGTCGGCGCCGTGGTCAAGGGGTCGCCCTCCGAGGGCAAGCTGCACGCCGGTGACGTGATCAGGGCCGTCGACGGGGTGCCGATCGTGAAGCAGGCCGATGTGGCCCGGGAGGTCGTCAAGCGGAAGCCCGGCCAGGACGTCGAGTTCACGATCGTCCCGGTGAAGGAGGCGGCTGCCGCGGAGAAGGCGCGCAAGGAGCCGACCGTCACCCGGAAGGTGGTCATCAGGACCACCACGTCGGAGGAGGGCGACCGGGCCGTCGTCGGCATCCAGGCGGGCACCGACCACGTCTTCCCGTTCACCGTCGACATCAACCTCGCCGATGTCGGCGGGCCCAGCGCGGGTCTGATGTTCGCCCTCGGGATCGTCGACAAGCTGACCCCGGAGAGCCTCACCGGCGGCCGGTTCATCGCCGGGACCGGCACCATCGACGACGACGGCAAGGTCGGCCCGATCGGCGGCATCGACATGAAGCTTGTGGGGGCGCGCGCCGCGGGCGCCCAGTACTTCCTCACCCCGGCCGACAACTGCGAGTCCGCGGCGGCCGACACGCCCGACGGTCTGACCCTCATCAAGGTCGACACCATCGACGACGCGAGGAAGTCGCTGGAGAAGCTCAGGGACGGCGACGCGAAGGCCCTGCCGAGCTGCTCGAAGGGCTGACGGAAAAGGGCTGACGGAAGAGGACCGGGACCGCGTCCGTCGCCCGTGATCCGCCCCCCCCCGCGATCCGTCGCCCGTGATCACGGCGTGATACCTGCGGGGAAAGGGTCTACGGCGCGGGCCCCGGGGGAGGGGTTCCCGTGGAGGGGCTCATGGGGAGGGGCTCATGGGGAGGGGCTCCCGGCCGGGTCGGCCGGGAGTCCCTCCCTCGCGATGGTCCCCGGTCAGGACTCGAAGGTCGCCGTCAGTGCCTCGGCGAGGCCCGGCACCAGGTCGGGGCCGGTGAGGACCTCGGTCGCGCTGTCCTTCTCGCGGAGCCGGATCGCCGCCTCGCGGGCGCCGCTCCGCAGCACCGCGACCGTCATCCGCACCTCCTGCCGGTCGGGGTGGCCGGCCACCCACTTGGCGAGCTGCTTCTCGTTCAGGCCCTGGGGGACCTGGGCCTCCGCCGACGGCGGCAGCATCAGCCGCTCCACCGTCATGGCGCAGCCCACCACACCGGCGGGCCAGGCGATCGTGCCCAGGAACTCGTCGAGGGGCTTTCCGCGCGGCAGCTTGTCCTGCTCGATCGGGGTGTAGGCGGTGGCGTCGGCGCCCAGCCCCAGCTGGGAGGCGAGCGCGGGTTCCTTGGCGCGCAGCCGCGCGGTGTCGACAAGGGCGAAGAGACGGGCGGGCTGGTCCCAGCCGAGGCCCGCCGCGTACTCGTCGATCTCGAGGACCGCGCGGGTGAGGGGGCTCGCTGCCATGGCCGGGCCGGAGGGGGAAAGGTTGGACATGACCAATATCCTGCCTCCTCCACCCCGGAACACGGGAACTAGGTAAAGCCTCAGTAAGTTGCATCAGTGGGCTCTACGATCGCGGGGCCTGCTTTTCAGACGCATCAACATCGAGGGGCGCACGTTGGCTTTCCAGATGCCGGACCGGGGCGGTAGGCCGTCCGGGCCGAGGATGAGAGTCGGCCGGCCGTCCCGGCGGGCCCGCACCCTGCTCATGACTCTCGGGGTGCTGGCCGTCCTGGCCATGGCGTTCGTGATGTTCGCCGGGTTCTGGACGGACTGGCTCTGGTACCGCTCGGTCGAGTACTCGTCCGTGTTCACCACCATGCTGTGGACCAAGATCGGCCTGTTCGCGGTCTTCGGGCTGCTGATGGGCCTCGCCGTCGGGCTGAACATCTGGCTGGCGTACCGGCTGAGGCCGCCGCTCAGCGCGATGTCGCTGGAGCAGCAGAGCCTCGACCGGTACCGGATGGGTCTCGCCCCGTTCAAGAAGTGGGTGCTGCTCGCGGTCACCGCCCTGGTGGCGCTGATCGCCGGTGCCTCCGCCTCGGGCCAGTGGCGTGCCTGGCTCATGTGGGTCAACGGCGAGCGCTTCGGCCAGAAGGACCCGCAGTTCGGGCTCGACGTGGCGTTCTACGCCTTCGACCTGCCCTGGTACCGCTTCCTGCTGTCCGTCGGCTTCGCCGCCGCCGTCCTGTCGCTGATCGCCGCCGCGGTCACGCACTACCTGTACGGCGGACTGCGGATCACCAGTCCGGGCGCGCGGGCCACCGCCGCCGCCACCGGACACCTCTCGGTGCTGCTCGGCGTCTTCGTGTCGCTGAAGGCCGTGGCGTACTGGCTCGACCGGTACGGCCTCGCGGTGAAGTCCAGCGACTTCAAGGCCACCGGCAACTGGACGGGTCTGCGGTTCGTCGACGCCAACGCGTACCTGCCCGCGAAGACCATCCTGTTCTGCATCGCCGTGATCTGCGCCCTGCTGTTCTTCGCGACGCTCTGGCGCCGCACCTGGCAGCTGCCGGTCATCGGCTTCGGCCTGATGGTGCTCTCGGCGGTGCTGATCGGCGGGCTGTACCCGGCGATCGTGCAGAAGTTCCAGGTCCAGCCGAACGAGCAGGCCAAGGAATCGCCGTACATCCAGAAGAACATCGACGCGACCCGGCAGGCGTACGCGATCGACGGGACGAAGCTGGAGAACTACTCGGGCAAGTCGACGGTCAAGGCCAAGGACCGGCTGCGGGCGAACGCCGACACGGCGGCCAGCTACCGCGTCCTCGACCCGAACATCGTCTCGCCGACGTTCCAGCAGCTGGAGCAGAAGCGGAAGTACTACCAGTTCCCGACAACCCTGGACGTGGACCGCTACCAGGGCAAGGACACCGTCGTCGGTCTCCGCGAGCTCAACATCAAGGGCATCCCGAAGCGGAACTGGATCAACGACCACTTCACCTACACCCACGGCTACGGCGCGATCATGGCCTCGGGCACGCAGACGGACGCCAACGGCTCCCCCGTCTTCACCGAGTCCGGACTGCCGACGACCGGCAACCTCGGCACGTACCAGCAGCGGATCTACTACGGCGAGAAGACCGACCAGTACTCGATCGTGGGCGGCCCGCAGAAGGAGCTGGACTACGAGGAGAACGGCGAGAAGACCACCAGCTACAAGGAGAAGAGCGGCGTCAGCCTCTCCAGCACCTTCAACCGCGCCGCGTACGCGGTGGCCTTCAGCGAGCCGCAGATCCTCTACTCCGGGGCCATCGGCGACGGCTCGCGGATCCTCTACAACCGCACGCCCAAGGAGCGCGTCGAGGCGGTCGCGCCGTGGCTGACCATCGACGGCGACGCCTACCCGGCGGTCGTCAACGGCAAGATCCAGTGGATCGTCGACGCCTACACGACCAGCAACGGCTACCCGTACGCCTCGCGGACCACGCTCGGCGACACCACCGCCGACTCGCTGACCGTCGGCAACCAGCAGCGGGCCGTGGTCGCCCAGCAGAACCAGGTCAACTACATCCGCAACTCGGTGAAGGCCACCGTCGACGCCTATGACGGCACGGTGAGCCTCTACCAGTGGGACACCCAGGACCCGGTCCTCAAGACCTGGATGAAGGCCTTCCCCGACACGGTCAAGGCGAAGTCGGAGATCGGCACCGACCTGATGCAGCACCTGCGGTACCCGCAGGACATGTTCAAGGTCCAGCGCGAACTGCTGACCCGCTACCACGTCACCGACCCGGCGCAGTTCTACAGCGGCTCGGACGCCTGGCAGGTGCCGGACGACCCGACCAACAAGGACGGCAACGCGGTCCCGCCGTACTACCTGAGCATGAAGATGCCCGGGGACACGACGCAGCGGTTCTCGCTGACGACCACGTTCACGCCGAACGGACGGCCCAACCTCGGTGCCTTCATGGCGGTCGACGCCGACGCCACGAGCAAGGAGTACGGCCGGCTGAGGCTGCTCAGGGTCACCGAGGACGTGCCGGGTCCGGCGCAGGTGCAGAGCAAGCTGAACGGTCTGCCGTCGGTGGCCACCTTCGTCCGGGACATGAAGGGCGCCGACTCCGACATCCAGTACGGCAACCTGCTCACCGTCCCGCTCGACGGCGGATTCCTCTACGTGGAACCGGTGTACGCGCAGGGCCGCAACGCGCTCTACCCGCTCCTGAAGAAGGTCGCGGTGTCGTACGTGGACGCGGACCAGCCGGCGGGTGACACGACCAAGGACACCACGGTGTTCGAGGACAACCTCACCAAGGCGCTCAACGCGGTCTTCGGGGTGGAGGCGCCCACCACACCGCCCACCACGCCCACGACCCCGCCGGGCACCACCAACCCGCCGCCCGCCACCGGCGACGCCGCGCTGAAGCAGGCCATCGCCGACGCGCAGAGGGCCTACGACGCGGGCGAGGCGGCCCTGCAGAAGCAGGACTGGACCGCGTACGGCAAGGCCCAGGACGATCTGCAGGCCGCGCTCCAGCGGGCCGCGGAGGCCGGGGCCAGCCTCAAGACGACCGGATCGGGCGGCTGACCTGAGGTTTTCCATCCCGCGTCCGTGATACTGTGGTTTCACCGACGCGGGGTGGAGCAGCTCGGTAGCTCGCTGGGCTCATAACCCAGAGGTCGCAGGTTCAAATCCTGTCCCCGCTACTCAGAGGACGAGGGCCCGGATCCATATGGATCCGGGCCCTCGTCGTGTGTCGAGACGCGAAGGGGCGTGAAGGGCGGCAGGGAAGGGCGAGTTGGTGTGAGTCGTGTTTGACTTGTCTCTCTGTGGGCATGTCGACAAAACGCTGAGTGACCTCACTGGCTGCGGTATACCAGGTGTGCTCGGGTGCGGGTGGTGCGACGATGGTATTTATGGGGGACAGGGCAACTCTGTTGGAGACAGGGCGGTTTGTGCAGCGGCACGCGAGGAACGCCGCAGACGAGATCATCGAGGCAGCGAGGGCCGTCGATGCGATCCTCGACACCGCCACCCCGGCCGATGCCGACACCGAGAACGAGACCGAGACCGAGGCCCGTCACCGACGCGCCGCCGAGAACGGCGACGTCCCCGCGATGAGCGCCCTCGGCGCCCTGCTCCTGCGCCGCGGCGACCTCGACGGCGCCGAGCCCCATCTGCGCGGCGCGACCTCCGAGGGCGACCGGGCCGCCGCCAACAACCTCGGTGTCCTGCTGCACCAGCGCGGATACGCCGAGGAGGCCGCCGGCTGGTGGCGGGTGGCCGCCGTCGCGGGCTCCGCACCCGCCGCCCACGCGCTCGGCCGCCACCACCGCGAGCGCGGCGACGAACCCGCCGCCGAGTACTGGCTCCGCCAGGCCGCCGAGCAGGGCCACGCCCTCGGCGCGTACGCCCTCGCCGACCTCCTGGAGCACCGCAGCGACGTCGGCGCCGAGCGCTGGCTGCGCGCCGCCGCCGAACAGGGCCACCGCGAGGCCGCCTACCGGCTCGCCCTCGCCCTGGAGCGCCGCGCCACCGAGACCACCCGGGGCCCGCACGATACCGGCACCCGGCTCAGGGTGCCCGCCGCCGCCATCGCCCCCGGCGCCACCGCGCCCGGCCCCGCCCTGCCCGCCACCGGCGAGCCCGCGGGCGGACCCACCGAGGCCGAGCAGTGGTTCCGGCAGGCCGCCGCGCGCGGCCACCGCAGGGCCGCGCTCCACCTCGGCGCGCTCCTGGAACACCGGGGCGAGCTGAAGGAGGCCGGCCGCTGGTACCTCAGCTCCGCCAAGGAGGGCGAGGCCAGGGCCGCCTGCGCGCTCGGCTTCCTCCTCCGCGACGCGGGCGACGAGGAGAGCGCCGCCGTGTGGTGGCTGCGCGCCGCCCAGGACGGCGACGGCAACGCGGCCAACGCCCTCGGCGCGCTGCACGCGGCCCGGGGCGAGCAGCAGACCGCCGAGCGCTGGTACCGCGCCGCCATGGACGCGGGAGACGTCAACGGCGCCTACAACCTCGGGCTGCTCTGCGCCGCCCAGGACCGCATCCCGCAGGCCGAGCAGTGGTACCGCAGGGCCGCGTACGCGGGCCACCGCGAGGCCGCCAACGCCCTCGCCGTACTCCTCCTCCAGGCGGGCGACGCCAACGGGGCGGAGCCCTGGTTCTCCAAGGCGGCCGAGGCGGGCAGCGTGGACGCCGCCTTCAACCTGGGCATCCTGCACGCGGGCCGGGACGACGACCGCACCGCCCTCGTCTGGTACGAGCGGGCCGCCGCCGCCGGACACACCGAAGCCGCCCTCCAGGTCGGCATCGCCGCCCTCAGGGACGGCGACGAGCGGACCGCCGAGCGGCACCTGCGGTGCGCGGCGGGCGGCGGCAGCGCCGAGGCCGCCTTCCGGCTGGCCTCGGTCCTCGACGCCCGCAGGCCCGAGCCCGGCCCCGCCGTGCTCGGCGCGCCCCAGGACGAGAAGAGCGAGTGCGAGGAGTGGTACGAGCGGGCCGCCGAGCAGGGCCACCGGCGCGCCCAGGTGCGGGTCGGGATGCTCGCCGCCGGGCGCGGTGACCTCGCCGAGGCCGCCCGCTGGTACCGCGAGGCCGCCGAGGCGGGCAGCCGCAACGGCGCCTTCAACCTCGGACTGCTCCTCGCCCGCGAGGGCAGCGAGCGCGAGGCCGCCCTCTGGTGGACCAGGGCGGCCCGAGCCGGTCACGGCCGGGCCGCGCTCCGCCTGGCGCTGCTCGCGGCCCGCCGGGGCGAGCTGACCGAGGGGCGCCACTGGTGCGCCCGCGCGGTGGAGCTGGGCCCGGCGGAGGTCGCCGAGCGGGCGGCCCGGCTGAGCGAGGCGCTCCATCAGGAGCTCACGGCGTGACGGCCGGGTGCCCCTCGGCAATGGATTTGCGCTGGTCGCGGGCCGTCCCGTAGAGTCGGGTCTACCGACGCGGGGTGGAGCAGCTCGGTAGCTCGCTGGGCTCATAACCCAGAGGTCGCAGGTTCAAATCCTGTCCCCGCTACTCAGTAGCAGCGAAGGCCCGGATCCAGTCACTGGATCCGGGCCTTCGTCGTGTTCCGGCGCGTCCCGGTGTCTTCCGGGACGGGCTCCGACGGGTGCGGGCGGGCGCGTACGCGGAAGGCCCCCGCCGTGGCGGGGGCCTTCCAGGGGGACGCGGGCCGGGTCAGGCCGTGGTCGCGCAGCTCGGGCAGATGCCCCGGTAGGTGACCTCGACGTTCGAGATCGTGAAGCCGAAGCGCTCGGTGGCGGGCAGGTCCGCCAGCGGGTCGCCGCCCGGGTGGACGTCGCGGATCGCGCCGCAGCGGGCGCAGACCAGGTGCTGGTGGGGCCGGTGCGCGTTGGGGTCGTAGCGCTTGGCGCGGCCGTCGGTCGCCACCTCGATGACCTCGCCGAGGGAGACCATCTCGCCCAGCGTGTTGTAGACGGTCGCGCGCGAGATCTCGGGCAGTCGCGTCACCGCGCGCGCGTGGACCTCGTCGGCGGTCAGGTGTACGTGGTCCCCGTCGAGCACTTCGGCCACGACGCGCCGCTGCGCGGTCATCCGCCAGCCGCGTCCGCGCAGTCGTTCCAACAGGTCACTCATGAGGGCCAGCCTAACAGTCGGGGGGTTCCACTCCGAACAGGTGTGACTTTGGAAGTTCACTTGACTTAGACAATGTCCATTGTAGGATCGGGAACGGCAACGGCCGAGGTCCCCCTTCCGGGACCGGGCCGGAGGACAGGACACGCAGGACATGACGTCGGAGGCGCACGTGACGCAGGGACCGCTCACCACGGAGGCCGGCGCGCCGGTCGCCGACAACCAGAACAGCGAGACGGCGGGCGTCGGCGGGCCGGTCCTCGTCCAGGACCAGCTCCTCATGGAGAAGCTCGCCCACTTCAACCGCGAGCGCATCCCGGAGCGGGTCGTCCACGCGCGCGGGGCGGGCGCCTACGGCACCTTCACGCTCACCCGTGACGTCTCGCGGTGGACGCGCGCGGCGTTCCTCTCCGAGGTCGGCAAGGAGACCGAGACCTTCCTGCGCTTCTCCACCGTCGCGGGCAACCTCGGCGCCGCCGACGCCGTGCGCGACCCGCGCGGCTGGGCGCTGAAGTTCTACACCGAGGAGGGTAACTACGACCTCGTCGGCAACAACACCCCGGTGTTCTTCATCAAGGACGCCATCAAGTTCCCCGACTTCATCCACACCCAGAAGCGCGACCCGTACACCGGCTCGCAGGAGGCGGACAACGTCTGGGACTTCTGGGGCCTCTCCCCGGAGTCGACCCACCAGGTCACCTGGCTGTTCGGCGACCGGGGCATCCCCGCCTCGTACCGTCATATGAACGGCTACGGCTCGCACACGTTCCAGTGGAACAACGAGTCCGGCGAGGTCTTCTGGGTGAAGTACCACTTCAAGACCGACCAGGGCATCAAGAACCTCACCCAGGACGAGGCGAACCGCCTCGCGGGCGAGGACCCCGACTCGCACCAGCGCGACCTGCGCGAGTCCATCGAGCGCGGCGACTTCCCCACCTGGACCGTGCAGGTCCAGATCATGCCCGCGGCCGACGCGGCGGACTACCGCTTCAACCCGTTCGACCTCACCAAGGTGTGGCCGCACGAGGACTACCCGCCGATCGAGATCGGCAGGCTGGAGCTGAACCGCAACCCGGAGAACGTCTTCGCCGAGGTGGAGCAGTCCATCTTCAGCCCGGCGCACTTCGTGCCCGGCATCGGCCCGTCCCCGGACAAGATGCTCCAGGGCCGCCTCTTCGCCTACGGCGACGCCCACCGCTACCGCGTCGGCATCAACGCCGACCACCTGCCGGTGAACCGCCCGCACGCCACCGAGGCGCGCACCCACTCCCGTGACGGCTTCCTCTACGACGGCCGCCACAAGGGCGCGAAGAACTACGAGCCGAACAGCTTCGGCGGTCCCTTCCAGACCGACCGGCCGCTCTGGCGGTCGGCCGCCGTCTCCGGCGTCACCGGCGACCACGCCGCCCCCTCGCACGCCGAGGACGACGACTTCGTACAGGCGGGCAACCTCTACCGTCTGATGCCGGAGGACGAGAAGGGCCGTCTCGTGGCGAACCTGGCGGGCTTCATCGCCAAGGTCTCCCGGGACGACATCGTCGAGCGTGCCGTCGACAACTTCCGCAAGGCGGACGGCGACTTCGGCAAGCGGCTCGACACCGCGGTCCAGGCCCTGCGCGGCTGAGAGCGCCTGCCGTCGAGGAAGCGGACCGGACTCCGTCAGGGGTCCGGTCCGCTTCCGCGTGTCCGCGCGCCTTCGCACCGGACCGGGTGCGGGCGCGCCCGCGCGCGGCTCAGTTGCGGCGCCCGGTCAGGGCGTCGCTCCCGAGCCCCGTGCGCGTCCGCGCGGCTCAGCCCGCGACGCTGTGCACCGGGGCCCAGCAGCGGATGATGTCGCGCACGGAGACCATGCCGACGGGTCCCCGGTCGTCGAGGACGACGAGGTGGCGGAAGCCGCCGTGGGTCATCGCCCCGGCCGCCTCCACCAGCGTCCAGCAGGGCGCGGCGAAGACGACCTCGTGGGTGGTGTGGGAGCCCGCGGTCTCCAGGTCGGGGTCCTGGTCCCGGGCCAGGGAGCGGAGGATGTCGCGCTCGGTGAGGATGCCGAGGCCGCCCTCGTCGGCGTCGAGGACGACGGCGGCGCCGACGCGTCGCGCCGCCATCAGCCGGGCGGCCTGCCGGAGGGTGTGGGCGGGGCCGATGGTGAGGACCACGGTGCTCATGGCGTCACGGACGAGCATGGGCGGAGCCACCTCCTTGGTGCGGCCCGCGAGGAGAGGCCCGGCGCCGGAGGCGCCCGACGGGAACCGCACAAGTTCACAAGCGGGGGACCCTCAGAGTCGCACCGGGGGAGAAAGCCGACAAGGGGGCACGCGCGGCACCACCGGGGGCACCTGTGGCGCCGTGCGCGCCGGGCGTACGGACGTCCTCCGCGCGCCCCGCGCGGGGGACCCGTGTGCGGACCGTCCAGGCGTACGGGGGAGGCCCGCGCCCCCGTCGCGGGCCCGTCCGGAGGGGCTTCCGGAGGGACCCGAACCGCCCCCCCGGAGAGGCGCGGTCGGCCCGTGATACGGCCCCGGTCAGGCGCTGTCCCGCCCCGAGATACGGGCCGGAGAGGTGCCGCCCCGCCCCGCGATACAGGTCCCGAGAAGGCCTCGCCCCGCGATACGGATCCCGCGAGGTGGCCCCCGTCGGTGAGGTGCCGTGTGTCCTCACCGGTCTCAGTCCGTCGCGGGCTCCTGGTTCAAGTAGCTCAGCAGTTCGCCGTGGAGCAGGCCGTTCGAGGCCGCCGCGTTGCCGCTGTGGGGGCCGTGCCGGCCGTCGAGGCCGGTGTACGTGCCGCCCGCCTCCTGTACCACGACCGCCACCGCCGCCATGTCCCACAGCGACAGCTCCGGCTCCGCGCAGATGTCCACCGAGCCCTCCGCGACCATCATGTACGGCCAGAAGTCGCCGTACGCCCGGGTCCGCCAGCACGCGCGCGTGAGGTCGAGGAAACCGTCGAGGCGGCCCTGCTCCTCCCAGCCGTTCAGCGAGGAGTAGGCGAAGGAGGCGTCCGCCAGGGACTCGACCTTCGACACCCCGATCCGGCTCGCCGACGACAGGCTCCGCCCGGTGTACGCGCCGAGGCCCTTCGCCGCCCACCAGCGGCGGCCCAGGGCCGGGGCGGACACGAGGCCCACCACCGGCTGGAACCCGGTCTCCCCGGCCTCCATCAGCGCGATCAGGGTCGCCCAGACCGGCACCCCGCGCACATAGTTCTTCGTCCCGTCGATCGGGTCGATCACCCAGCGGCGCGGGCCCGTGCCCTCCACGCCGTACTCCTCGCCCAGGATCGCGTCGCGCGGCCTGGCCCGCTGGAGCTGACCCCGGATCAGCTCCTCGGCCGCCTTGTCGGCCTCGCTCACCGGGGTCATGTCCGGCTTCGTCTCCACCCGCAGGTCGAGCGCCTGGAAGCGGTCCATGGTGGCCGCGTCGGCGGCATCGGCGAGGACGTGGGCGAGACGCAGGTCATCGTGGTAGTCGGCCATGTCCGGCACTCTATCGCCGTGCGCCCGGCGCCCGGCGAACCGTCCACGGCCGCCCCGCGACCCCTTGACAGCGCCCGCCCGGCTGCCGACGCTGGGGCGCGGAGCCGCGTACGGAGACGTACGGGAACGTTCGGTCCGGGAGGCGAGGATGCCGACTGCCCGCGAGGCCCTGCTCGACGCGGCGCTCGACGCGCTCGCGCACCGGCCCTGGTCCACCGTGCGGATGGCCGATCTGGCCGCCGCCGCCAGGGTCTCCCGGCAGACCCTCTACAACGAGTTCGGCAGCAAGGAGGGCCTCGCCCGCGCGCTCGTCCGACGGGAGGCCGACGCCTACCTCGCGGGTGTCCGACGGCTCCTCGCCGCCCCCGCGCCGCCGGGGCGGAACCTGGTGGACCTCGCCGAGTGGATCGTGACCCGGGCCGCCGCACGGCCGGTCCTGCGGGCCCTGCTCACCGGCGCCTGGAGCGAGCGGTTCCCCGCGCCCCGTCCGGCGAGACCGGGTGCCCGTCAGGCGGCGGCCCCCGCCCAGCGGCGGGCCGACGAGGGACCGCCCGCCCCCGGCGAACTGGTGGCGGCGGCCGTGGCCCGCGCGGGCCAGGAGCGGGCGGCGGGCTGTGAACTGGCCGTCCGGCTCGCGCTCAGCCATGTCGTCGCGCCGGAACCGCCCGGCGCGGACGGTCAGTGGGTGGAGCCGGACAGCTGGAGCCCGATCACCCCGAGGATGACCAGCGTGATCGAGACGATCTTGAGCGTGGAGACCAGGTCGCCGAGGAACACCATGCCGTAGATCGCCGTACCGGCCGCCCCGATCCCGGTCCACACCGCGTACGCCGGACCCACGTCGAGCTTGCGCAGCGCCACGGTCAGCAGTCCGAAGCTGCCGAGCGCGAACGCGGCGAAGGCGACCGTCGGCCACAGCCGGGTGAATCCGTGCGAGAGCTTCAGACAGACCGCGAACCCGGTCTCCAGGATGCCCGCCACCACCACAAGCAGCCACGCCATCGTCAGTGCCTCCCACGCCGTCGGTGACTGCTTCGTCGCACTTGGTGCGATTATGCACTTACCGATCGCGGCAGCACGTAAACATGGACGGGTCAGTCGCCCTCGCGTCGCTCCCGCGTCGAGAGCAGCCGCCGCAGCGACACCAGCCGCGCCGGATCGGCGTGCCCCTCCGCCACCCACGCGTCGAGGGCGCAGTCCGGTTCGTCGTGGCTGCACGCGCGCGGACAGTTCTCCGTGCCCGGTACGAGGTCGGGGAAGGCGAGGATCACCCGGGACGGGTCGACGTGGTGCAGCCCGAAGGAACGCACGCCCGGGGTGTCGATGACCCAGCCGCCCTCCTTGTCGTCCAGCGGCAGCGCGAGCGCGGAGGTGGTCGTGTGGCGGCCCCGGCCCGTGACCGCGTTGACCACGCCCGTGGTCCGCCGCCGGTCGGGCGGCACCAGCGCGTTGACCAGCGTCGTCTTGCCGACGCCCGAGTGCCCCACGAAGGCCGTCGTCCGGCCCTTGAGGTGCTCGTGGACCCGCTCGGCGGCGACCCCGTCCACGAACTCGTCGCGGGTGGTCACCACATACGGCACGCCCAGCGCCCCGTACATGTCCAGGAGCGTGTCCGGCGCCGCCAGGTCCGACTTGGTGAGGACCAGCAGCGGGCTGAGACCACCGTCGTACGCGGCGACCAGACAGCGGTCGATCAGCCGGGGGCGCGGCTCGGGATCGGCGAGCGCGGTGACGATCGCCAACTGGTCGGCGTTGGCGACGACCACCCGCTCGTACGGGTCGTCGTCGTCGGCCGTACGGCGCAGCACCGAGCTGCGCTCGCCGATCCGCACGATCCGGGCGAGGGTGTCCTTCTCGCCGGAGAGATCACCGACCAGCGAGACCCGGTCGCCGACGACGGCCGCCTTGCGGCCCAGCTCACGGGCCTTCATCGCGGTGATCGGCCGGTCGTCCACGAGACAGGTCAGCCGCCCCCGGTCGACGGTGAGGACCATGCCCTCGACGGCGTCCTCGTGCTTCGGGCGGATCGTCGTACGGGGCCGGGTGCCCTTGCGGTTGGGCCGCTGGCGGATGTCGTCCTCGTCGGTGTTCTTGCCGTAGCGCCGCATGGCTCAGACCCCGAGCATTTCGGTCCACATCCCCGGGAAGTCCGGCAAGGTCTTCGCCGTCGTCGCCACGTCCTCGATCTCCACGCCCTCGACCGCGAGCCCGATGACCGCGCCCGCCGTCGCCATGCGGTGGTCGTGGTACGTGCGGAAGACACCGCCGTGCAGCGGGCGCGGGCGGATGTGGAGACCGTCCTCGGTCTCGGTCACGTCGCCGCCCAGCTCGTTGATCTCCTTGGTGAGCGCCGCGAGCCGGTCCGTCTCGTGCAGCCGAAGGTGGGCCACGCCCCGCAGGACCGAAGGGGAGTCCGCGAGGGCCGCGACCGCCGCGATGCCGGGCGTCAGCTCGCCGACCTCGCCCAGGTCCACGTCGATGCCGTGGATCCGGCCCGTGCCGGTGAACGTGAGCCCCGCGTCGGTCAGCTCGCAGGAGCCGCCCATCGCGGTGAAGATCTCCCGCAGCGTGTCGCCGGGCTGGGTGGTCCGCGCGGGCCAGTCAGGGACCGTCACCCGGCCGCCGGTGATCAGGGCCGCCGCCAGGAACGGCTGCGCGTTCGACAGGTCCGGCTCGACGACCAGGTCCCGGCCGCGCAGCGCGGACGGCGTCACCCGCCACACGTCCGGCTCGCCGCCGTGCTCCGGCTCGTCGACCATCGCGCCGACCGCGCGGAGCATGTCCACCGTCATCCGGATGTGCGGCATCGACGGCAGCCGGGTGCCCACGTGCCGCACCTCGACGCCCTGGTTGAAGCGGGGGGCGGAGAGCAGCAGGGCGCTCACGAACTGGGAGGACGACGAGGCGTCGATCTCGACCGTACCGCCGTCCAGACCGCCGGAGCCGTGCACCGTCAGCGGCAGGGCGCCCCGGCCCCCGTCGTCGACGCGGGCGCCGAGCACGCGCAGCGCGTCGATCACCCCGTGCAGCGGGCGCTCGTGGGAGCGGGGGTCGCCGTCGAAGCGGACCGGGCCGTCGGCGAGCGCCGCGACCGGGGGCAGGAAGCGCATCACCGTGCCGGCGTTGCCGACGTCGACGGAGGCCGGGCCGCGCAGCGGGCCGGGCACGATCCGCCAGGCCTCGCCGGTGCCGTCCGGGCCCACGCCCTCCTCGATGCCGACGCCGAGGGTGCGCAGCGCCTCGGCCATCAGCAGGGTGTCGCGGGAGCGCAGCGGGCGGCGCAGCCAGCCGGGCTCGGCGGCCAGCGCGGCGAGGACCAGCGCGCGGTTGGTGACCGACTTGGAGCCGGGCACGGTGACGGTCGCGTCGACGGCGCCGCGCGCGTACGGGGCGGGCCAGAGGTCGGTGGGCGGGTCGGTGTGCGCGGGGGTCACTGCGGTCATGAGCTCACTGTACGGGGGTGTCAGAGGCCCAGGAGCCAGCGCCCGCCGCCGATCAGGGCGGAGATCGCGACCACGTGGAAGAAGAGGAGCCACACCCCGGCGGGCACGTGGGTGAGCCGGGCGAGCTGGTCCGCGTCCGAGTCGGGCGCGCCGCCGTGCCGCCGCTTCGCCTGGAGCTCGAAGGCCGGGCGGACACCGCCGATCAGCAGGAACCACACCACCGCGCAGGCGAACGCCGACCGGACCTCGGGGGAGCCGAGCCAGGAGACGAGGAGGAAGGCGCCGCCGGTGAGGAGGACGGTGAGGACGCCGTACGCGTTGCGGACCATCACGAGGAGGGCCAGCAGCAGCGCCGTCGCGCTCCACAGCAGCAGCGTCACCCGGTGGGTGCCGATCAGGGCGGCGCCGCCGAGGCCGAGCAGGGGGGCCGCCGGATAGCCCGCGGCCAGGGTCAGGACCACGCCGAGTCCGGTCGGGCGGCCCCGGGTCACGGTCAGTCCGCTGGTGTCCGAGTGCAGCCGGATCGCTTCGAGGCGGCGGCCGGTGGCCAGGGCGACGAGCCCGTGGCCGCCCTCGTGGGCGATGGTGATCGCGTTGCGCGCGGGCAGCCAGAGACCGCGGATCACGGTGACGGCGAGGGCGGCGACACCGGTGACGATCACCAGCCATTCGACCGGGGCGGCCTGGGTACGGAAGGGGTCCATGGTGCGGGCCGCTCCTCTGGGGTCGTGGATCGTGGCAGTGTGGCACGTATGTGCGGAAGGTATGCGGCCGGTCGGCGGCCCGAGGACCTCGTCGACGTGTTCGGCATCGAGCTGGGCGTCCCCCCGGCGCGGACGGCACCGGGGACTCCGGGGAGGGCGCCGGAGGAGACCCTGGCCCCCGACTGGAACGTGGCCCCCACCAAGGAGGTCTGGGCCGTTCTGGAACGTCCTCTGAAAGACGCGGGACAGCCGCGTCCGGTTCGCCAGCTGCGCGTACTGAAGTGGGGCCTGGTGCCGTCCTGGGCGAAGTCCCCGGAGGGCGCGGCCCGGATGATCAACGCGCGCGCGGAGACCGTCGAGGAGAAGCCGTCCTTCAAACGGGCGTTCGCCGCCCGTCGCTGCATCCTGCCCGCCGACGGCTACTACGAATGGGTGACCGGGGCGGACGAGCGGGACCTGGAGGTCGAGGGGAGGCGGAAGCGTCCCCGGAAGCAGCCGTACTTCGTGACCCCCTCGGACGGGTCGGTCTTCGCGATGGCGGGGATATACGAGTTCTGGCGCGACCCGACGCTCCCCGCCGGGCATCCCGCCGCGTGGTGGGCGACCTGCTCGGTGATCACCACGGAGGCGGAGACCGGCCCGCTGGGGGTCGCCCCCGCCGAGGGCCCGCACTCGCTCGCCGACATCCACCCCCGGATGCCGCTGATGCTCACCGAGGACCGGTGGGACGCCTGGCTGGACCCGGCGCGCACCCACCCGGAGGAGCTGCGCGGACTGCTGACCCCGCCGCCGGAGGGCCTGATGCGTGCCTATCCGGTGTCCACCGCCGTCAGCAACGTCCGTAACAACGGCCCGGAACTTCTGACGGAACTGGAGGGCCCGGAGGAGGCCACGCTGTTCTGAGCGGCCGGGGAATCCGGACGGTCGGGGCGGGGCCGTAGGGGGGAGGGGCGACCGGGAGCCAGGCCGTGGGATCCGGGAGCCCTGCCCGTACGGCGGGTGGCCCGGGGCCGTCTCCCCGGGCCTGTACGGCGGGGGTCCGGGAGTCCGGCCCGGCCCGTGCGGCAGGCTCCGGGCGCCCGGACAGGCCCGTACGCCGTGGGATCCGGGAGCCTGCCCGTACGTGGCCTGGGTCGCCCCCCCCGGGCCCGTACGGCGGGGTGGTCCGGAGCCCCGGCCCGTACGGCGGGTGGTCCGGGGCCCCTGGGCCCGTACGGCGGGTGGTCCGGGCCCCCGGCCCGTACGGCCCGTGCTCCTGGGTCGCGTCCGGAGTCGCCGTCGCGCGCACCGGTGTCCTCGGCCGTCCGCGCGGCAGGATGGGCCCGTGAGCACCGAAGACGCCCCCCGGGGCATGACACGGACCGAGACGGTTCCCACCGACGCCGGGGACGCCCGCGTCACCTGGTACGAGGGGGCCGACCCGTGGGCGGTCCTCGCCCTCGGCCACGGCGCGGGCGGCGGGATCGGGGCCCGTGACCTGGCGGCCCTCGCGGCGGCGCTGCCCGGCGGGGGCGTGAGCGTCGCCCTCGTCGAGCAGCCCTGGCGGGTCGCGGGCAAGAAGGTCGCCCCCGCCCCGAAGACCCTCGACACCGGCTGGCGCGGCCTCTGGCCCGCCCTCGCCCGGCCCGGCCTCCCCGTGGTCGCGGGCGGCCGGAGCGCCGGTGCCCGGGTCGCCTGCCGCACCGGCCGCGAGCTGGGCGCCCGCGCCGTCCTCGCGCTCGCCTTCCCGCTCCACCCACCGGGCCGGCCCGAACGGTCCCGCGCCGGTGAACTCCTCGGCACCGGCCTGCCGACGCTCGTCGTCCAGGGCGGCAACGACCCCTTCGGACGGCCCGCCGAGTTCCCGGACGGCCCCCACCGGCTCCTGGAGATCCCGTACGGGGACCACGGCTTCGCCCTGCCCAAGAAGGCCCCCCTCGGGCAGGAGGAGGCCATGGCACTGCTCGTGACCGGAATCACCGAGTGGATCTCCGCGTCGCGCTGACGCCCGGGGAATGCCGGACCGGGGGCCGCTGTTGTTCGGGGCGTCGGTGTGAGAACGAAGACCAGAGGGAGTCCGTCGCATGGGTTCGACCATCTGCCCGGAGCGTGCGAAGGCCGCTGACCTCGACTGGACAGTGCTGACCTCGCCCAAGAGCGGCCCGATTCGGGCGGCGGGCGGAGCGGTTCCTCGTCTATCCTCCGAAACGAGCGGGTCCGCCCTCGGACTCGCCGTCGCGCTGGAGGAGGTGGGTCCGGTCACCGGTACCGACACAGGGACCGAGGAAGGCCCCGAGGAGACGACCGCGGAGCGCAACGCGCGCTTCGAGCGGGACGCCCTCGGCTACCTGGACCAGATGTACTCCGCCGCACTGCGCATGACGCGCAACCCGGCGGACGCCGAGGACCTGGTGCAGGAGACCTACGCCAAGGCGTACGGCTCCTTCCACCAGTTCCGCGAGGGGACCAACCTCAAGGCGTGGCTCTACCGCATCCTCACCAACACCTTCATCAACTCGTACCGCAAGAAGCAGCGCGAGCCCCAGCGCAGCGCCGCCGAGGAGATCGAGGACTGGCAGCTCGCCCGCGCCGAGTCGCACATGTCGACCGGGCTGCGCTCCGCCGAGTCCCAGGCGCTCGACCACCTTCCCGACTCCGACGTGAAGTCGGCCCTCCAGGCGATCCCCGAGGAGTTCCGCATCGCGGTCTATCTCGCGGACGTCGAGGGCTTTGCGTACAAGGAGATCGCGGACATCATGGGGACTCCCATCGGTACGGTGATGTCCCGACTGCACCGGGGCCGCCGCCAGTTGCGCGGAATGCTGGAGGACTACGCCCGCGACCGCGGGCTCGTCCCCGCCGGCGCCGGGGAGTCGTCGCACGATCTGAAAGGCTCGGGCTCATGAGCTGCGGAGATCCGCACGAGACGGATTGCTCGGAAGTCCTCGACCATCTCTACGAGTTCCTCGACCACGAGATGCCCGACAGTGACTGCACCAAGTTCGAGGTGCACTTCGAGGAGTGCTCCCCCTGCCTGGAGAAGTACGGCCTCGAACAGGCGGTGAAGAAGCTCGTCAAGCGCTGCTGCGGCAGCGACGACGTCCCCACCGACCTGCGGGCCAAGGTGATGGGCCGGATCGACCTCATCCGCTCCGGCCACCTGGTCCCCGAGCAGGAGATCGCGCCGATCGTCCCCACGACTCCGGCCGCACAGGAGTAGCACCCCGCACACCCGCACCGACCGAGGGCCGCCGTGACACGATCACGGCGGCCTCCTCCGTACACGGGCCTCCTCCGTACACGGGCCACCTCCGTGCGGCGGCCACCTCCGTACACCGGCCCTCTCCGTGCGGCGGCCTTCTCCGTACACCGGCCACCTCCTCCGTACATCCGCTTGTATCACCCGATGGTGCGAATCCTCGCCGCAGGCCCGCCACGGGCCGCCCCGATCGCTACCGTGACGGGGATGATCGGCGTGAAGGCCATTCCACGAGCGGCCCGCGTGTACATCGGCTGCGCCCTGCTCGGTGCCGGGGCCTGCGTCCTGCCCGCACTCCGCCCCGGCGCCACCACCCCCTGGGGCACCGTCGCGCTCCTCGCCGCCCTGTACGCGCTCTGCGAACTCCCCGCCCGCTGTCGGGTCCTCGGCCGCGGCGTCGACGGCTCGCCGCCCCTGGGCGCCGGCTCCTTCTTCCCCGTCCTCCTCGCCGCCGCGCTCCTCCTGCCGCCCGCCGCCGCCGCGCTCACCACCCTGCCCGGGAGCCTCCTCGCCCGCGTCGACGAACCCCCCGCCGCCCCCCGCCGCGTCTGGCGGGCCGCCGCCACCAGCCTCGCCGTCTACGCCGCCGCCCACACCGCTGACGCCCTGAGCTGCGGAAACGCCCTCGGAGGGGTGTACCGGGCCCCCGACCTCCCCTACGCGCTGCTGCCCGCGACCGCCGCCTCGCTCAGCTTCTGCCTGGTCCTCACCGCCCTCGACGGCGGCATCCGCGCCACCGCCGACGGCCTCACCGCCCGCGCCGCCTGGCGCGGACTCCTCGGCCGGGCCCTGGCCCCGCACACCGTCCACGGCCTCGCCGGACTCATGATGGCCGTCCTCTGGCGCAGCTCGTACGGGCCCGTCGCCGCGCTCTTCGTCCTGCTGCCCATGTACATCTCCTGCTGGGTCTTCACCCAGTACCACCGCGAACGCGCCGCCCACCAGGCCACCATCCGCGCCCTCGTCCAGGCCGTCGACATCAAGGACCGCTACACCCGGGGCCACAGCGAACGCGTCGGCCACGCCTCCTTCCTCATCGCCCGCGAACTCGGCATGTCCGAGGACCGCCTCGACACCGTCCGCTTCGCGGGCATCCTCCACGACGTCGGCAAGCTCGGCGTGCCCACCCGGGTGCTCCGCAAGGACGGCCCGCTCACCCCCGAGGAACGCCGGATCATCGAACTCCACCCCGAGTACGGCCACGAGATGGTCCGGGGCATCGGCTTCCTCGGCGAGGCGCGCGCCGCGATCCTCCACCACCACGAACGCATGGACGGCAACGGCTACCCCTACGGGCTGCGCGGCGAGGAGATCCCCGAGTACGCCCGGGTCGTCGCCGTCGCGGACTCCTTCGACGCCATGACCTCCACCCGCTCCTACAGCCGCGCCCGGCCCGTGCCCACCGCCGTCGCCGAACTCGAACGCTGCGCCGGGACCCAGTTCGACCCCCGGATGGTCGCCGCCCTCGTCCGCGCCCTCGACCGCTACGGCTGGCAGCCCGCCGTCACCTCCGACGAGACCGCCCCCGAGGGGAACGTGCCACCCCCGCGCGACCCCGTCACCCCCCGCCCCAAGGAGCGCGCGTGAGACGCCCGCCCCGCCCGCGCCCCGGCGCCGTCACCCTCGGCGCCGTCCACGGCGCCGCCCTCCTCCTCGGCCTCGCCGGACTCGCCTCCACCCTCTGGTACGGCGTCGACGAACCCCACAACGCCCTCGCCTTCGGAGCCCTCGTCACCCTCGGCGAACTCGTCCGCTGGGGCGCCGCCCCCACCCCGCCCGACGAGCCCGAGGAACGGGAACCCGCGCCGCTGGCCGCCGCGGGCGCCCTCGCCTACGCCCTGCTCGGCGCGAGCGCCGGGACCGAGACCACCCACGACGTCCTCCAGATCGTCGCCGTCGTCACCGCCGCCGGTCTCGCCGGGATCGTCCCCCACGTCGCCCTGGGCCGGGACCCCCGCCCCGACCACCTCGCCCGCCGCGTCCTCACCGTCGGCTTCGCCGCCCTCTGCTTCCAGCCCCTCTACAACACGGGGACCGCCGTCACCCACCTCGGGCAGGGCCCCCGGTACGCCCTCTTCCTCCTCCTGCTGCTCGTCCTCACCGCCCTCTGCGACGCCGTGCTCGCCGCGCTCCTGCTCCGCGCCCGTACGGGATTCCCGTACGGGCCCCTCCTCCGCGACGAACTGCGCGCCCTCCTCGGCATCGGCTCCGCCGTCTGCGCCACCGGCGCCGTCATGGCGCTCGGCGTGGCCGCCGCCGGACTCTGGGCGCTGCCCGTGCTCGCCGTACCGCCGCTGCTCACCCAGGTCTCCTTCCAGCGGTACGCGGCGGTCCGTACCGTCAACCGGCAGACCATCGCCTCGCTGGCCCGCGCCACCGAGATCGCCGGCTGCACCCCGCCCGGCCACGCCCACCGGGTCGCCGCCCTCAGCGCGGCCGTCGGACGAGAGCTGGGGCTCTCCGGCACCGAGCTGACCGTCCTGGAGCACGCCGCCCTCATGCACGACATCGGACAGCTCTCCCTGATCGACCCGGTCGCGGGCGGCGCCACCGCGCTCCTGCCCGCCGAGGAACAGCGCCGGATCGCCCTCCTCGGCGGTGAGGTCGTCCGCAGGACCGGGGTCCCCGGGGCCGTCGCCGTCGTCGTGGAACGGCAGGCCGACCCGTACCGCGAGCAGCCGCTGCCCGCCCGGATCGTGCGCGCGGTGAACGCCTACGACGACCTCGCGGGCGACGGGCCCGCGACCGCCGCCCTCGACGCCCTGGAACGGCTCAGACTCGGCACCGCCCGCGACTACCACCCGGATGTCGTCGAATGCCTGGCCAGGGTCCTGGCCCGGGGCGGAGCGGCTGGGGTGACCTCGGTCGTCCCTGGGTAACCCATGGGTAATGAGCGCGCGTCCGACCGGGCATGGTTGGATGCGAACAAGAGGGTGAAGCGACCGGCAGGCGGGAATCGTGAAGATCTTCGGGAAGGTACGGCATCGGCCCTCCGCCTCATGGCGGCAGGCCACCGACCGCGCGTTCACGCTGATCGGCGACGGCCGGTACGAGGACGCGGGAGCGCTGCTCACCCGCGCGGCGGATCTGGAGCCCTGGCTCTCCGAGTCCTGGTTCAACCTGGCGCTGCTGCACAAGTTCCGGCACGACTGGGAGCAGGCGCGGGCCGCCGGGCTCCGCGCGGTCGCCCTCCTCGACAAGGAGAGCGGCGCCCCGGACTGGTGGAACGTGGGGATCGCGGCGACCGCGCTCCAGGACTGGCCGCTGGCCCGCCGCGCCTGGCAGGCGTACGGGCTGAAGGTGCCGGGCGCCGCCGCGGGCACCGGGGAGCCCGCCGGGATGGAGCTGGGCAGCGCCGCCGTCCGGCTCTCGCCGGAGGGCGAGGCGGAGGTCGTGTGGGGCCGCAGGCTCGACCCGGCCCGGATCGAGGTCCTGTCCATCCCGCTGCCGTCGTCCGGGCGCCGCTGGGGCGAGGTCGTCCTGCACGACGGGGTGCCGCACGGCGAGCGGACCACCGTCGCGGGCCCCTCCTATCCGGTCTTCGACGAGATCGAGCTGTGGGCGCCGTCGCCCGTGCCCACCTGGGTGGTGCTCCTGGAGGCGGCCACCGAGGCCGACCGGGACGCCCTGGAGCTGCTGGCCGCGGAGGCGGGCTTCGCCGCCGAGGACTGGTCGTCCTCGGTGCGGCTGCTCTGCCGCGCCTGCTCGGAGTCGACGATGCCGAGCGCCGAGGGCGAGGGCGAGCACTCCGACCCGCACGACCACAGCGAGCCGGGGCACCCCGGGCCGCTGGGCCACCGCTCGCCGGGCGAGCTGTGGGTGCCGGAGCGCGAGTGCGGCATCGCGGCCCCGCCGGGCCTGGTGCGGGGACTCCTCGACGGCTGGGCCGCGGACAGTCCCGACAGCCGTGAATGGCGGGATCTCGAAGAGGTCTGCTGAGCGTCCGCCGCCGGGCCCGTAGGCTGTCCTCCGACGGAATCGGGTTTTCAGAAGGGCGCGGCCGGACATGGCGCAGCAGGAGACGGACGAGCAGACGCTGATCAACGACGGCTACGTCGTGGACACGGAGGACTGCGAGGCGCGTGAGCTCGCCCACCGCGAGCGCGGCACGGCCCGCCCGATCACGGTGGTCGGGAACCCGGTGCTGCACAAGGAGTGCAAGGACGTCACCGAGTTCGACGACTCGCTGGCCGCGCTGATCGACGACATGTTCGCCAGCCAGAAGGCCGCCGAGGGCGTGGGCCTGGCCGCGAACCAGATCGGCGTGGACCTCAAGGTCTTCGTCTACGACTGCCCCGACGACGAGGGCGTCCGGCACACCGGCGTCGTGATCAACCCGGTCCTCCAGGAGCTCCCGGCGGAGCTGCGCGTCCTGGACGAGTCCAACGAGGGCTGCCTCTCGGTCCCGACCGCCTACGCGGAGCTGGCCCGCCCGGACCACGCGGAGGTCCACGGCCAGGACGCCCAGGGCAACCCGATCAAGGTCCGGGGCACCGGCTACTTCGCCCGCTGCCTCCAGCACGAGACGGACCACCTGTACGGCTACCTGTACATCGACCGCCTCTCCAAGCGCGACCGCAAGGACGCCCTCCGCCAGATGGAAGAGGGCACCCCGCGCTACGAGACGGTCCCGAACGCCTGATCTCCTCGCGGTACGTGAAAGGGGCCCCGCACTCTTCGGAGGGCGGGGCCCTTTCACGTACCAGGACGGCCCGCGCCGTCAGCGCGGTTCCTGGACGACGTGGCCCCGGAACTCGCCCCGGCCCGTGAGGTCGGCCGCAGCGTCGGCAAGTCCCGGGACCTCGGAGATTTCTGGGCTCTCGCCGGGACGGGCATCGAGTGCCGGAGCGACCTTGAAGCTGCTCCAGACGGTCTTGCCGACGACATGCTCGTCCACACCGAAGTCATCGGCCAGGGCCGTCACCAGACGAAGCCCCCGACCACCGCAGTCGTCCGTTTCCGCCCGCATGACCCGTGGATGCCCTCCACCGCTGTCGCGCACTTCGACGCGGATCGTCAGCTCGTCCCTCACCAGTCTCAGGGAGAACTCACGCCCGGCCGGGACACCGTGTGTCAGAGCATTCGTAGCGAGTTCGGAGACGCAGAGATGGATCTCGTCCCGACGATCAGTGACTCCCCACTGCGCCAGAGCCTCAAGCGCGAAGGCTCTCGCCGCCGGGACGGAACTGCGCGCACGAGGGAAACGCCGTTGCCATGACAGAGCCATGGTGACCACCGCCTTGATCCTGGGCTGTACGATCAACAAAACCTTATCGCTATTCGCGAAAAGCAGCAAGGTGGATGAGGTGGACTTCCGGGGCACATCACTTAACGTGTAAAGCAGTAAGGTCGAACAGGTAGTCGCACAGGAGGACGTCATGCGTACGAGGACCTGGGTCAGCACCTCCCTGCCGTACCTGACGCCGCAGGACGGCGAGGGGCGTTCCGATGCCTGGGCCGCGGAGGCTGCCGCCCGGGGCGGCGTCGGGAGTCAGCGCATCGTCCACGCCGGTGAGGTGCCCGCCCCGGAGGCCGTCGCCGCGCTACTCGGTGTGGCTGACGGAGCGCCGGTCGTCGTGCGACGCAGGGTCATCGAACTCGACGGACACCCCTGCGAGTTGACCGACACCTACTACCCCGCGGACATCGCGCGCGGCACCGGGCTCGCCGAGACGCGCAAGATCCGGGGAGGCGCCGTCGCGCTGCTCGCCGCACTCGGGCACACCGGTGTGCGCGTGCGCGAGGACGTGACCGCGCGGATGCCGGACGCCGACGAGCGGGAAGCGCTGCGCATGGGACGCGACGAGCCGGTCATCAACCTGGCGAGAGTGACGTACGACAGCCGGGACAGGCCCGTCCAGGCCGACATGATGACCATGCCCGCGCACCGGCAGCGACTCCGCTACGAGACCACGATCGGATGACCGTGCCCGACATTGAAGACCGGCGCTCGCTGCACCAGCGGATCGCCGCCGACCTGCGCGACGAGATCATGAGCGGAGACCTCGCACCCGGAGCCAAGCTGCCGTCCACCGTGCACCTCAAGGCCCGGTTCGACGCGTCCAACGCCACCGTGCAGAAGGCGCTGCAGCTCCTCAAGGACGAACAACTGGTCGTCGGCCGCGCCGGGGCGGCGGTCACCGTCAGGGAACACCGCCAGCGGACCGTACGCCCTTCCGCCTTCATGGCCCCGGTCGCCGCCGGGGAACCGTACCGATGGCTCACCGAAGCGGCGCTGCTCGGCGCACGTCCGCAGAGCACCCTGCTGGAGGTGGCCGAGGCGAGGCCGCCCGCCGACGTCTCCGCAGTCCTGGGCCTGGAGAACGGCGGAACGGCACTGCTGCGCCGCCAGGTGCTCTCGATCGACGACGAGCCCGCCGAACTCGTCATGTCCTATTACCCCTTGGACATCGCCCGCTCCACGCCTCTCATGGAGAAGCGCAAGATCAAGGGCGGCACCCCGACACTTCTCGCCGGTCTGGGTTTCCCGCCCCGGCTCAGCGTCGACCGGGTATCGGCGCGCGTCCCCACCCAGGATCAGTACCAGGCCTTGAAGCTGCCGAGCGACCTCCCCGTGCTCCGAACGCTCCGTGTCGTCTACAGCGACGACGAACGCCCCATCGAGGCCACCGTCATGGTCAAAGCTGGGCACCTCTACGAACTGCAGTACGCGTTCACACCGGAGTGACGCGACGGTACGCGAAAGGCCCCGCGCTCTTCGGAGTGCGGGGCCCTTTCACGTATCTCGAGGACCGGGCTAGAAGTCCTCGTCCAGGTCCACCGAGCCCTCGACCGCGACCTGGTAGGCGGACGGGCGGCGTTCGAAGAAGTTGGTGAGTTCCTGGACGCCCTGGAGTTCCATGAAGGCGAACGGGTTCTCGGAGCCGTAGACCGGGGGGAAGCCCAGGCGCTGGAGGCGCTGGTCGGCGACGCACTGGAGGTACTCGCGCATCGACTCGGTGTTCATGCCGGGCAGGCCCTCGCCGCACAGGTCGCGGCCGAACTGCAGCTCCGCCTCGACGGCCTCCCTCAGCATGTCCGTGACCTGCTGCTGGAGCGCGTCGTCGAAGAGCTCCGGCTCCTCCTTGCGGACGGTGTCCACGACCTCGAAGGCGAAGTTCATGTGCATCGTCTCGTCGCGGAACACCCAGTTGGTGCCGGTGGCCAGGCCGTGCAGCAGACCGCGGGACCGGAACCAGTACACGTACGCGAAGGCGCCGTAGAAGAACAGGCCCTCGATGCACGCGGCGAAGCAGATCAGGTTCAGCAGGAAGCGGCGGCGGTCGGCGGCCGTCTCCAGCCGGTCGATCTTCTCGACCGAGTCCATCCACTTGAAGCAGAACTGAGCCTTCTCGCGGATGGAGGGGATCTCTTCCACCGCGTCGAAGGCCGCCGCGCGGTCCGCCGGGTCGGGCAGGTACGTGTCCAGGAGGGTCAGGTAGAACTGGACGTGCACGGCCTCCTCGAAGAGCTGGCGCGAGAGGTAGAGCCGCGCCTCGGGGGAGTTGATGTGCTTGTACAGCGTCAGGACCAGGTTGTTCGACACGATCGAGTCGCCGGTCGCGAAGAAGGCGACCAGACGGCCGATCATGTGCTGCTCACCGGGGGTGAGCTTGGCGAGGTCGGCGACGTCCGAGTGGAGGTCGACCTCCTCGACGGTCCAGGTGTTCTTGATCGCGTCCCGGTAGCGCTCGTAGAAGTCGGGGTAGCGCATCGGGCGGAGGGTCAGCTCGAAGCCCGGGTCGAGGAGGTTCTTCTGTTCGTCGGTGCTCATCACTGGCAGGCCTCGCAGGACTCGGGGTTTTCCAGGGAGCAGGCGACCGCGTCGGGGTCGGCGGCCTGCTGGACGGGGATGGTGGCCGGGGCGGCGGCCGACGCCTGGGCGGCGCGGGCGATCCGGGTCGCCGGGCGCGAACGCAGGTAGTACGTGGTCTTCAGACCCTGCTTCCAGGCGTACGCGTACATCGACGACAGCTTGCCGATGGTGGGCGTCTCCAGGAACAGGTTCAGCGACTGCGACTGGTCCAGGAACGGGGTCCGGGCGGCGGCCATGTCGATCAGACCGCGCTGCGGGATCTCCCAGGCGGTGCGGTACAGCTCGCGCACCTCGGCCGGGACCCAGGTGAAGTCGGCGATCGAGCCGTTGGAGTCGCGCAGCGCCTCACGGGTCTGCGCGTCCCACACGCCGAGCTTCTTCAGCTCGGTGACCAGGTACGAGTTGACCTGGAGGAACTCGCCGGACAGCGTCTCGCGCTTGAACAGGTTGGAGACCTGCGGCTCGATGCACTCGTAGACACCGGCGATCGACGCGATGGTCGCGGTCGGCGCGATGGCGAGGAGGAGGCTGTTGCGCATCCCGGTGGCGGCGATCCGCGCGCGCAGCGCCGTCCAGCGCTCCGGCCAGTTCAGCTCCACGTCGTAGTGGTCCGGGTGCAGCACGCCCCGGGCGGTACGGGTGGCCTCCCAGGCGGGGACCGGACCGTTGCGCTCGGCGAGGTCGGCGGACGCCTCGTACGCGGCGAGCATGATCCGCTCGGCGATCCGGGTGGAGAGCGCGCGGGCCTCGGGGGAGTCGAACGGCAGCTTCAGCTGGAAGAAGACGTCCTGGAGGCCCATCGCGCCCAGGCCCACCGGCCGCCAGCGGGCGTTGGAGCGGCCCGCCTGCTCGGTCGGGTAGAAGTTGATGTCGACGACCCGGTCGAGGAAGGTGACGGCCGTGCGGACGGTGGCGTCCAGCCGCTCCCAGTCGATGCCGCCGTCGGCGACGAACGAGCCGAGGTTGACCGAGCCGAGGTTGCAGACGGCGGTCTCGCCGTCGTCGGTGACCTCCAGGATCTCCGTGCAGAGGTTGGAGGAGTGGACGGTGTGACCGGGCAGGGCGGTCTGGTTGGCCGTCCGGTTCGAGGCGTCCTTGAAGGTCATCCAGCCGTTGCCGGTCTGGGCCAGGGTCCGCATCATCCGGCCGTACAGGTCACGGGCGGGCATGGTCTTGCGGGCCAGGCCCGCCGCCTCGGCCTTGCGGTAGGCGGCGTCGAACTCCTCGCCCCACAGGTCGACCAGCTCGGGCACGTCCGCCGGGGAGAACAGCGACCACTCGGCGTCCGCGTTGACCCGGCGCATGAACTCGTCCGGGATCCAGTGCGCCAGGTTCAGGTTGTGGGTGCGGCGCTGGTCCTCGCCGGTGTTGTCGCGGAGCTCCAGGAACTCCTCGATGTCGGCGTGCCAGGTCTCCAGGTAGACGGCGGCGGCGCCCTTGCGGCGACCGCCCTGGTTCACGGCGGCGACGGAGGCGTCGAGGGTCTTCAGGAACGGCACGATGCCGTTGGAGTGCCCGTTGGTGCCGCGGATCAGCGAGCCCCGGGCGCGGATGCGGGAGTACGAGAGGCCGATGCCACCCGCGTGCTTGGAGAGCCGCGCCACCTGGTGGTAGCGGTCGTAGATGGAGTCCAGCTCGTCCTGGGGGGAGTCCAGGAGGTAGCAGGAGGACATCTGCGGGTGGCGGGTGCCGGAGTTGAAGAGCGTCGGGGAGGACGGCAGGTAGTCGAGGCGGCTCATCAGACCGTAGAGGGCCGCGACCTCGTCGAGGGCGCGGGAGCCGTCGTCCTCGGCGAGACCGCAGGCCACGCGCAGCATGAAGTGCTGGGGGGTCTCGATCACCTTGCGGGTGATCGGGTGGCGCAGCAGGTAGCGCGAGTAGAGGGTCCGCAGGCCGAAGTAGCCGAAGCGGTCGTCGCCCGCCGGGTCGATCGTCGCGTCGAGCCGGTCGGCGTGGGCGGCGACGAGGTCGGCGGTGCGGTCGGCGATCAGGCCCTCGCGGTGGCCGACGGCCACGGACGCGGAGAAGGCGACGGAACCCTGGGAGGCGGCCTCGTCGGCGATGGTGATCGTCAGGAGCCGGGCGGCGAGCCGGGAGTACGCGGGGTCCTCGGCGATCAGCCCGGCAGCCGCCTCGGTGGCCAGCTCGCGCAGCTCCGCCTCGTCCGCGGCGGCGCTGCGACCGCGGAGCGCGGCGGCGGCGACCTTGCCGGGGTCGGTGTCGGGGAGGTCGGCGGTGAGGGCGGTCAGGGTCCGCAGCAGTACGGTCCCGGGGGCGTCGCTCTCGATCGCGGAAGCCTCGGCGGACGCCGGATGGGCGGGCGCGATGGTCACGTGGGGGCTCTCCCTCGCTCGGCTCGGGGCCGCGGCGGGAAGGCGGGCGGACGGCTTTCCGGGCAGGCCGGAGGCGCCGCGTCCACCGGCCCATTCCGCGAGGCCCGGACGTCTGTGGCACCCGGAACGGACGGACCGGGCGCACTGCCGGCAGGTCTTCGGACTCACGTCGTGCGGACGTCGTATCCGTACGAAGCACACCGTTGCGGGACAGTTCCGGATTCGCGCCGGATTCCCCTGCGTCGACAGCGAGCACGAGCATACATGTGGGGGGCGCCGCTTGCGGCACCCCCCACATGTTGTGTCGCGCCGTGGCCTCAGAACTCCAGGGCGTAGGTGCGCAGGAGGTGGTCGGAGACCGGCGCCCAGTCCCGTTCGGGGGTGCGGACGAAGCCCATCCGTTCGTAGATCCGGTGGGCGGAGACCATGAGGTCGGCCGTGGAGAGCACCAGCCGGACGCATCCGGGGAGGGCCCGCGCCCGGTCGGCGCAGGCCCGGACGAGGGCCTCGCCGACGCCCCTGCCCCGGGCGTCCGGGGCGACCACGAGCATCCGGAACTCGGCCTCGCCCGCGACGGCGATGTCCGCCCAGGGGGTGCCGCCGGGGGCGAAGGTCACTCCGCCGACGATCCGGCCGTCGGCGTCGACGGCGACGAGGACCTCGGCCTCGCGGGCCCGCCGGGCGGTGTCGCGGAGCACGTCCAGATAGAAGTCGTCCTCGCCGTGCAGCAGCAGCCCGTCGTTCAGATAGGTCAGCCCGGTGAGGTCGCCGAGCTCCGCGTGTTCCTCGGGCCGTACCGCCCTGATCGTGAAGTCCATGGAGGCAGTGTGCCTCCCCGGGGGCACGGGGGAGGGGCCCGGGTTCCCTCGCGGGAGTCCCGGGCCCCTCGGGCGCGGCGGCGGGTCGGTGGCCTCCGGTCGATGGCTTCCGGTCAGTTGCTTCCGGTCGATGGCCTCCGGTCAATGGTTTCCGGTCAGTGGCCTCCGGCGCCGACCGGCGGGAGGTCCTTGACGCCGCGGTCGCCCGCGTCGGCCGTGTAGTCGCCCGGGGAGGTCTCGTCGACGCCGTCGGGGGCCTTGAGGGCCTTGAGGACGAAGGTGAGGACCACGGTCACGAGGAGGTTGAGGACGAAGGCGGTGAGGCCGATGTAGCCGATCTCGCCGATGCCGGGTATCTCCGCGGAGGAGCCGCCGAAGTGCTTCTGGGTGGGGCTGGCGACGCCGTACGCGGCGACCGTGCCGTAGACCATGCCGACGGCCCAGCCCCCGAGCAGGGCCCAGCGGTGGAACCAGCGGGTGAACAGGCCGCCGACCAGGGCCGGGAAGGTCTGCAGGATCCAGATGCCGCCGAGCAGCTGGAAGTTGATCGCGACCGTCTTGTCCATGGTGAGGACGAAGGCGAGGGCGCCGACCTTGACCAGGAGGGAGACCAGCTTGGAGATCTTGGTCTCCTGGGCGGGGGTCGCGTCCGGTCTGATGAAGTCCTTGTAGATGTTGCGGGTGAAGAGGTTGGCGGCGGCGATGGACATGATCGCGGCCGGGACGAGCGCGCCGATGCCGATGGCGGCGAACGCGACGCCCGCGAACCAGTCGGGGAACATCGTCTCGAAGAGCTGCGGGATGGCGAGCTGGCCGTTCTTCACCTGGATGCCCGCGGCGATGGCCATGAAGCCGAGCAGCGCGAGCAGGCCCAGCATCAGCGAGTACAGCGGCAGGATGGTGGTGTTGCGGCGGATGACCTCGCGGCTCTTCGACGACAGCGTCGCCGTGATGGAGTGCGGGTACATGAAGAGCGCGAGCGCCGAGCCGAGCGCGAGCGTCGCGTACGTCCACTGGCCCGCCTCGCCGGGCACCAGCGTGCCGCGCGGCTTGTCGGTGGCCGGGTTGGTCTGCGCGTACGCCTCGCCCGCCCTGGCGAAGATCTCGTCGAAGCCGCCCAGCTTGATCGGGATGTAGATGATCGCCACCGCGATGACGAGGTAGATCAGGGTGTCCTTGACGAAGGCGATCAGCGCGGGGGCGCGCAGCCCGGAGGAGTAGGTGTACGCGGCGAGGACGCCGAAGGCGATGAGCAGCGGCAGGTCCTTGACGAACCAGTGGGTGGTCTCGCCGCCGCCGAGGCCCATCACGTCCAGGACGGCCTGGATGCCGACGAGCTGGAGCGCGATGTACGGCATGGTGGCGAGGATGCCGGTGACCGCCACCGCCAGGGAGAGCCCCTTGGAACCGAAGCGTCCGCGCACGAAGTCCGAGGTGGTGACGTACCCGTGCTTGTGCGAGACCGACCAGAGGCGCGGCAGGAAGGTGAAGATCAGCGGGTAGACCAGGATCGTGTACGGGACGGCGAAGAAACCGGCCGCGCCCGCCGCGTAGATGGCCGCCGGGACGGCGACGAAGGTGTACGCGGTGTAGAGGTCGCCGCCCAGCAGGAACCAGGTGACCCAGGTGCCGAACGAGCGCCCGCCCAGGCCCCATTCGTCGAGGCTGTTCTCGTCCTCGGCCTTGCGCCAGCGCGCGGCGAGGAAGCCCATGACCGTGACGGCCACGAAGAAGAAGATGAAGACGGCGAGCGCGACGCCGTTCACGCCGTCCTTCATCGCGCGTCACCCCCCTTGCGGGCGCGCTGGTCGTTCTGCCACAGCTTGTACGCGATCATGGTGAGCGCGGTCGAGACGATCACCCAGAGCATCTGGTACCAGTAGAAGAACGGGATGCCCCCGAGCAGGGGTTCGGTCTTCGCGTAGGACCCCACCCAGAGCATCGCCACGAACGGCGCGATCAGGCAGAGCGCGATCACCACCCGCAGGGGGGTGATGGTCGGTTGTTTCCCTTGTGTCTCTTCCGGCATGGCGATTCCGTCCCCTCGCTGATCACCTCGACAAGTGCTGGGGAAATCTAGGGGACGCCTCCGGCCCCACGGAACCCCTGTCCGTATAACGGAAGGGACTCCGTGGCGGCCGGGTGCGGTGGCCCCCGGGCCGGGCAAGGGCCGTCACGGGGGCCGGGGTTCAGAGCCAGCCCTCCTTGCTGGCGCGGACGCCCGCCTCGAAACGGCTGCGGGCGCCGAGCCGGTTCATCAGGTCGGAACTCATCCGGCGCACGGTCCGCAGCGACACCCCGAGGCGCCGGGCGGCGATGTCGTCCGTGCAGCCGATCCCCAGCAGCATGAGCAGCTCCCGCTCCTGCGGGGAGAGCGCGTGCTCGTCGCGGCGGGGGGCCTCGCCGAAGGGGGTGCCCGCCTCCCACAACCGGTCGAAGAGCACCACGAGCGCGTGCACCAGACCGGGACTGCGGACCTCCAGGGCGCCCGCGCGGCCGTCCTGGGGGTCGACCGGGACGAGCGCCGCCTCACGGTCCACGATCACCATGAGCATCGGGACCACGGGCACGGTCCGCGCCTCGCCGCCCAGGTCGCAGTACCAGCGGACGTACTCGGCGGTGGGCGGGTCGTTGCGGAAGCTCTCCTGGTAGATCGACCGGATCTTCACCCCGCGTTCCAGGGCGAGCTGGTCGAGCGGCTGGCTCGCGTCCATGGTGTCGGGGAGCTGGGCCCCGCCGGGCAGCAGCGAGAGGCATTCGGTACGGGCGTTCGCGGCGAGGTCCTCCAGGCGGTCGCGGACCTGGTCGAGGCCGGTGATGCGGTCCACGAGGTCGTGCCGGGCGCCGGTCTCGGTGTGGTCGGTGTACGAGGCGAGGATGCCCGCCACGGCCCGCCCGGCCTGTTCCACCTGGCGTCTGCGCCTGCTCAGTTCGGCCTCGGCGCGGGAGAGCAGGAAGGAGAAGCCGATGTCGGGGTTGAAGGGTTCGACCTCGCCGGAGCAGTCGTCCATCAGGACGAGCTTGAGGTCCGCGAGGCAGGCGAGCGCCTCGCGGACCTGGGGTTCGGGGCGGTCCAGATGGGCCGCCATCTCTGTCACGTCGAAGTCCGGTCGCTCCAGGAGCAGGCGATAGACGTCCTCCGTCGACTCCTGTATTCCGAGCGCCTCCAGCATTCTTGTCTCCCCCTCGTCACGGTCCGTCGCGCGATCGGTCGTCTTAGTGATCGCGGTCGTCGATGCTAAGCGGGGGAGGGGTTCTAGGTCTAGACCAATAAGGGGGAAGTCAGGGTTGCCGGACCCGGTACGCGTGGCTTCCCCACGGACCATCGCCCGGACAGCGCGTCGAGGACCGCGGCCATGGCGAAACCCGAGACCAGCAGCGCCAGTTCCACCTGCGGGCCGACCCCGACCGCGAGCACCGCCAGCGCCCCCGCCGCCGCCGCCACCGGACCCGCCCGTTCCGGACCGCCCGCCGCCGACGCCACCGAACGGTCCAGCGACACACAGAAGGCGAACCCGCCCACCACGAGCGGAACCCACCCCGTCACCGCGCCCGTCCCCGCCGGACCCTCCTGCCACAGGAGCGCCAGCGCACCCGCCGGGGCGACCGAGGCCAGCACCGCCACCGGCACCGCGCGGGCGGCGGCACCGACCGATCCGAACGCGGCGAGCACCCCGAAGGCCGCGAGCGCCGCCGCCGGGACCGCGTACGGAAGCAGCCAGTACACCCCGTCCACCAGATCGTGGTCCACCACACCCGAACCACCGACCAGTACCGGCCCGTCGCCGAGCGCCGACCGCAGCGCCGACACCGTCGCCGCGCCCGCCGCCGTCATCGGCTCCCCGGCCGGGACCACCACCACGAGCGCCGTACCGCCACGGCGCCACTCCCCGGCCGACGGCGCCGCCGCCAGCAGCACCCCCGGCACCCGGGCCGCCCGCTCGGCCACCGCCGCCGCGTCCCCGCCCTCCGGGACCAGCACCTCCAAGGGGTTGAGCACCCCCGACGGCACCCCGGCCGCCACGAGCCGGTCCAGCCCGTCCCGCGCCGGACCAGCGGCCACCAGGGAACGCGCCTCCGGATTGCCCACCCGCAGCTGCGCGGCGGCCCCCGCGAACAGGAAGAGCAGGACCAGCCCGACCGCACCGGCGGCGAACGCCCTCCACCGGACGGCCACCGGGCCCGCGCCCGGCGCGACACCCATGGCAGAGGACCTCACGGCCGGGGACCCCACGGGCACCGCACTCCACGGCCGCCCCGGGGCCGCACCCCGCGCCGGGGCCCCGCGCCCCATCGACGCGAGCACCGGCGCCAGCGTCAGCGTCACCGCCGTGCCCACCACCCACACCGCCAGGCCCCCGAGCCCCACCGACCGCAGAAAACCGGCCGGGAAGAGGACGAGCACCCCACAGGCCGCCGCGCCCGCGGCACCCGCCACCACCGCCGACCGGGCGGCGGCCGGACCCGTGGGCCGCGCCCACCGGTGCACCGAGAGCACCAGCGCCGTCACCGGCACCAGATACACCACGACAAAACTGACCTCGGTGAACCCGGCCGCCGCCTCCACCAGGAGCAGCGCCCCCACCGACGTCACCGCCGCGAGCAGCAGCGGCGCCAGGACCCCCAGCGGCGAACGGAACACCAGGAACAACAGCAGGAGCAACCCCACCGCGCACCCCGCCTTCACCACCAGGGCCACCGGCCCCGGCCCCACGAGCGCGCTGTCGTGCTGGAGCGGCAGGACGCCCGTCACCTCGACCCCGGCCTCCGGCAGCGCCGCCCGCAGCCCCGCCCGCAGCGCCACCGCCGTCTCCTCGACGACGGCGAGCCCCGCCAGGTCCGGCTTCCCGGCCCCCGGATACACCAGCGCGTACACGGTCCGGCCGTCCGCCCCGAGGAAACCCGCGTCACCGGTGGACGCGAACGAGACCGTCCGCGCCCCCCGGCCCGCCGCCCGCTCCACGGCGGCCCCGAACCTCACGGCCGCCCCGGAGGCGCGCACGTCCACGCCCCCGGGCCAGCTCGCGACGGCCACCAGCGGGGCGACGGCCGCCCCGTTCCCGTACCGCTCCTGGACCGCCTGGTTCGCCCGGTGCCCCGGTCCGCCCGACGCCGTGAACGACTGGTCGAGCCGGCCGAGCCCGGCCACCGCCGTCGCCCCGCCGAGCAGCAGCACCAGCAGCCACACCACCCCGAAGGACACCCGGTGGCGCGCCGCGAACTCCTGCACCGACACGGCACCCCGCTCAGTCGACATCGTCGAGCCGCTTCCTCAGCTCCGCGTCGAGCCGCAGCCCCACCGCACCCAGCGACTCGTCCAGCTGGGCCGTCGAACTCGCCCCGATCACCGGCAGGACCGGCAGCTCACCGCCCGCCGCCCAGGCGAGCACCACCTGGTTGGCGGTCACGCCCAGCTCCGCCGCGACCTCCGCGAGCACCTTCAGCCGCCGCTCCGAGCCCGCGTGCCGGTACTGCTCCGGCACCTCCTTGCCCGGATCGGTGTACGCCCCCGTCAACTGGACCGTGTACGCCGTGAACGTCAGCTCCGGACGCGTCCCCAGATAGTCGAGCAGCTCCTCCGACGCGTGCGGGTTCACCCCGAACTCCGCCCCCGGACGAGGCCGCAGATACGTGTACCGCTGCTGCACCGCCGCGTAGTCGGGCACCTCCGCCGCCACCGCCGCGCCCCGCGACGCCTCGATCCGCCAGGCCGCGAAGTTGGAACAGCCCGCCCGCCCGATCTTCCCGGAGTCCTCCAGCTCGCCGAAGGCTCCCATGGTCTCCGCGACCGGGGTCGCCCGGTCGTCGATGTGCGCGTAGTACAGGTCGACGCGGTCCGTACCCAGGTTCCGCAGGCTCTCCTCGACCTGGCGCCGCAGCACCGGGGCCGACAGGCCCTCCGCGCACTCCGGCCAGGCCGAACCCGGCGGGTCCGGCAGCGCGCCCACCTTGGTGGCGATCACCATCTCGTCCCGTACGCCCCGGCTGCGCAGCCAGCGCCCGATGACCAGCTCGCTCTCCGCGCCCGTGGCGCCCGGCTCCCAGAAGGCATAGGTGTTGGCGGTGTCGATGAAGGTGCCGCCCGCCTCGTGGAAGCGGTCCAGCACCGCGAAGGCCGTGGCCTCGTCGATCCGGGTGCCGAACGGCAGGGTGCCCAGGCACAGGGTGCTCACGCGCGGACCCTCGGGCCCGCCCAGATTCGTGTACTCCATCGCTCGTCCTCTTCTCGTCAGGACCGGGGGAAGCCCACGGTCAGTTCCTGGACCAGGTGGTCCGACAGTCCCTCCGCGTCCCGGAAGCGGTACGCGCCCACCCGGGCTCCGCCGCCGGTGAACGCCCAGTCGATCCGCCAGAGCCGCAGCCGGGACCGGGCGTTCCAGCTGGCCGGGAGGACCGAACGGCAGGCGCCGATCGCGTCGCGCAGCGAGCGGGGCATCCTGCGGATGTCCCCGATGGCCGCGCTGGTGTTGAAGTCCCCGGTCACCAGGACCGGGTGCGGGTTGCCCCGCAGATCGCCGACGAGCGCCGCGTACTCCCGGTCGCGGGCGGCGGACCGGCGCCGCATGTCCCGGAGGAAGGCCGGACGCAGCGGGTTCATCACGGTCAACTGCACGGGGATGTGCACGTTGTACGTGGACAGCGTGCCCTCCCCGACCCGCAGGTCCACCCGGAGCGAGCAGGCGCCGACCGGCACGGGCGGCCCGGCGGCCGGGAACCGGGACAGAGTCACCGCGTTGTTCCCCACGGCCAGATGATGACCGGGGAACGCGGCCCGCAGCTGCTCCTCGTCGTCGATGTCCCAGACCTCGCCGCCCTCGAAGCCGTTCAGATACTCCTGGAGGACGTAGACGTCCGCCGACAGCGAGCGCAGGAAGCGGTAGAAACGGTCGGGATCGCCGCCCTGGTTCCAGTGCTGAGTGTTCCACGACACCAGCCGGAACCCGTCCACGGAGCCCCGACGGGGCCCGAGGGCACGCCAGTTGATCCCGTTCTGCGACCAGCCCGCGAGCAGGCATCCGGCGGCGAGCAGGGCCGCCGGGCCACTGCCCGCCGGGACGGCGACGGCGAGCAGTGCCAGCGGCACGGCGGCGAACACCACCGGCGGCAGCAGCGAGACCGCGAGCCACGGCCACCACCGCCCGTTCAGCGCCAGGTGCAGGGCGAGGAACACCGCCCAGCCTGCCGCGCAGTACGCCGGCACGTCCCTCACCCGTTCCCCGGCAGCGCGACCCACAGATCCTGCACCGCGTGGTCCGACAGCTTCTCCGGCGGATTGAACTCGTACCGCTCGGCCCTCGCCCCGTTCCCGGTGAACGCCCAGTCGGTCCGCCAGAAGGGCTTCCAACCGCCCTCCTCCCAGCTCGTGGGGTACGGGTCGGTGCTCACCCCCGCCGCGTCGTCGAGGCGCTCCCGCAGCGGGTCGAGGTCCGACATCGCCGCCGTCGCGTTGAAGTCGCCCGCCACCACCACCGGGTTGCGGTTGGCCGCGAGGTCCGCCTCCAGCGCCTCGTACTGGGCCCGGCGCGGCTCGAACCGTTCGCGCATGTGCCGGTAGAACGCGGCCGACAGCAGACCGTCCGGCATACTGTTCCACACCGGCATGTGCACGTTGTAGAACGACACCGTGCGGCCCCTGACCAGCAGGTCCGTCCGCAGCACCTTGGACTCGCGGTACACCCGGTCCCACTCGGCGTCCGGCGGCAGATCACGCGCCGGGCCCACGGCGGGCCGCCCCACCACCGGGAAGCGGGAGAGCGTCACCAGCTCGCCCCGGACCACGACCTGGTAGCCGGGGAACTCCCGGCGCAGCCGGTCCAGGTCGTCGATCGGCAGCCGGCCCTTCCGGTCGGCGGTCACGTGCTGGTACTCGTGCAGCAGGTACACGTCCGCGTCCTTCCCCTTCAGGAAGGCGTAGAAGTGGTCCTGGGTGCCGAGGAGCTGGTTCCACGAGTTGGTGTTCCAGGCGAAGACCCGCACGGAGTCCGGGCCCGGTCCCCGCTGGTCCCGCCACAGCGCCGCCGGGTCGAACCCGGACTGCCCGAAGCCCACGAGGAGCGCGAGGGCGGCGGCGGCCAGGCTCCGCCACCGGGCGGCGCCCCGGGCGAGCGGCGAGAGGAGCGCGAGCCCCAGGGGGATCAGCGCGAAGGCGGCGGGCGGCACGATGCCCACCAGGTGCCCGAGCCAGATCCGGCCGTCCGCCGCCCACTCCACGAGCAGCAGCACCAGCCAGGCGAGGGCCGCGCCCAGGACCAGCCGGTTCCGGCGGCGGAACCGGGGCCGGGGCGCCGCCGCCGGAGCCGTGGGCTCCCGTACGGCCTCCGGTGCGAGCAGGTCAGCCACGGGAGGCTCCCGTGGCCGCCCGAGCCAGGTCGGGGCGCGGCTGGGGGTCGTACAGGTGCCGGAACCGCTTCGAGCACAGCCACTGGACCCCGGCGACCCCGATGGCCGCGAACACCGTCAGGTTCACCAGGAAGTTGACCGCCACGAAGTAGCAGAGGAACAGCCGCCCCCGGTGCCGCCGCACCTCCCGGTACATGTCCAGGTCGCCCCAGACACCGAGGACGAACAGGGCCAGGGGCAGCAGGGCCCACCAGGCCCCCCACAGGAAGGGCGCGGCGAGCGCGGCGACCGTCAGGGGCGCGGCCAGGCTGGCGCCCGCGCGGGGACCGGTGACGAAGCCGCCCTGGAGGTGGCGTCTGCCGAGGATGAGCGGCACGGCGAGCCGGGCACGGGCGAAGACCTTGCGCAGCACGATCCGGACGGTGTCGTCGTGGTCGTGCCGTCCGACCACCTCCAGGGAGCTGAGCACCGTGTACCGCTCCGAGATCCGCCGCCCGTAGTCCTGGTCCTCGGTGTGCCGGAGGGCCGGGTTGAACGGTCCCACCTCGTCGAAGACCTGCCGGGGGATGGCCAGGATCGCGGTGTGGACGGTGTCGATGACGCCCTCGGACTTGAGGAGCAGGTAGTACTGCTGGAGCGAGCGGTACTCCTCGATCAGGCTGTCGCGGATCAGCGGCTCCGGCTCGTAGGTGCCGCAGATCGCCCCGTACCCCTGGCCGGAGCCGAGGAGCGCGACGGACTTGGCGACCGCGTCGGGGTGCATCGCGACGTCGGAGTCGAGGAAGACGAGGATCTCGCCCGTGGACAGTCCGGCGCCGAGGTTGCGGGCGACGGCGACCCCGCTGTTGACGCCGGTGGAGACGACCCGGGCGCCCGCCGCGGCGGCCACGGCGGCGGAGTCGTCGGTGGAGCAGTCGTCGACGACGATGACCTCGACGTTCGGGTACGTCTGCTGGAGGGCCGCCTCGACGCACAGGCCGATCGACCGGCCGTAGTTGTAGTTGGGGACGATGACGGAGACCAGGGGGAGGGACATGGGGGTTCTCCTAGAAGAGGACCTTGGCGAGGGAGAGGGCTCCCTGCCGCCACGGTTCGACACTGGTGACGCCCTCGCCCTTCTTCGCGGGGCGGGCGGTGCGCTGGTGTTCGCGCCACCAGGCGTAGGTGCGCAGGATCGCGTCCCGGTTGGAGTGCGCGGGCCGGAAACCGAGGGCGTCCCTCGCCTTGTCGGTGGAGACGAAGCTGTCGTCGAGGAGCTTGTGGAGCAGCCGCCCGTAGACCGGGGAGAGGCCGGAGCGCTGGAGCAGGCTGAGGGCGGCGAGCGCGGGCTTCGCGGGCAGCGAGCGGATCTTCTTGCCGTGCCCGGCGGCGTCCAGGACGGCCTGGAAGTCCTCGCGGATCGTGCCGAACGAGGTGGCGCCCAGGTTGAACGTGTCGTCGGCGCGCTCGGCCGGTGCGTCCATCGCGGTCACGACGGCGTCGACCAGGTCGGCCACGTCGAACATCTGGGTGCGGACGTCCCCCCGGCCGAGGACGGGGAAGTTCCGGCCCTCCTCCGCCCACTCGAAGAGCATGGCGAACAGGCCCATGCGGCCGGGTCCGAGGAAGGTCTTGGGACGCAGGATCGGCAGGCACATGTCCCGGCCCCGGAACCGCTCGGCGACCTCCTCGGCCTCCGCCTTGGCCGCGCTGTACGTGTCGACGGGCTCACGCGGGTACTCCTCCGGCGTCGGCACCACCTTCGGCAGGCCGTAGACGGCGGTCGAGGAGATGTGCACCACCCGGGGCACGGCGTTCGCCTCGGCGGCGGTCAGCACCGCCTCCGTCCCGCCGACGATCACCGAGCGGATCGTGTCGGCCGGATAGCTGGGCAGGGCCGCCGCGCAGTGCACCACCACGTCCGTGTCGGCCGTGATCCGCTTCATCGTGACGGCGTCCCGGACGTCCGAGACGGTGTGCGTCAGGTTCTCGTGCTCCGTCCGCGGGGCCCGCAGGTCCACGCAGTGCACCTGCCGCCCGTCGGCGAGGAGCCGGTCGATCAGGGTCGAACCCAACATGCCGGCACCGCCGGTCACCACCACGCGGTCTACCACAGCGACGACACCTTCTCCTTGACGAAACGGGTGAGCAGCCGGGGCAGACCCTGCGCGAGGGTCTTGTCGAGGCAGTCGAGGAAGAACTCGATCTCCTCCGGCTCGGCGACCAGCGACGGGGCCACCATCAGCGGGTTGTCGCCGTTGAGCGTGTAGTACGTGTAGATGCCGTGGTCCCGGTACATGGCGTTGACCACGGAGGAGGTGACGAGCTTGGTGCGGAAGCGCGGGTCCTTCGCCATCGGGCTCGGCACCAGCTTGGTGAGCAGCTCCAGGACCTTGGGGCCCTTGTGCAGGAAGACGCCGTGCAGCGCGCCGTGGCCGCGGACCTCCGCCACCACGTCCGGGTACTCCTTGGCGATCCGCTCCAGACCGGGGGCGAGGATCCGTTCGATGGCCCGCGCACGGGCCGGATAGTCGTCCTCGACGGCGATGTTGACCGCCTCGATCGCGGTGACGGCCTCCTCGCCGAAGCCGTAGTAGGTGGTGGACGTCGACTGGAGCAGCGCGTCGGTGAGGTTGTCGTACGCCTTGCGGAAGATCGGCTCGCGGGCCACGAAGGCGGAGATGGAGGACTTGCCGCCGCCGAAGGACTTCGAGGTGGTGAGGATGTCGGGGATCAGTCCCTCGTACCGCATGAAGTGGAACAGGCTGCCGGTCTTGCCCCAGCCGGTGTAGATCTCGTCGAAGAGGAGCACGATGTCCTCGGCCGTGCACAGCTCCCGCAGCCCGCGCAGGAACTCCTCCGAGCACTCGTTCATCGTGGACGCCGACAGCGGCTCGATGAGGAGGGCGTAGACGTCCGACTCGCCCTTCTCCGTACGGAGTGCGGCGACCAGCTTCCGGACCGACTCCAGGTCCCCGTACCGGAAGATCCCCACTCCGGGGATGCCGGGGAACTGGAACGTCGACTGGTTCTGGCCGGTCAGACTGCCCGAGCCGAGCAGCTTGCCGTGGAAGGAGATGTCGGCCCGCAGCACCTGGGAGCGCCGTCCGCCGTGGTACTTGTACGCCAGCTTGACCGCGCCCTCGACCGCCTCCGCACCGGAGTTGGGGAAGAACGACATGGTGAGGTCGCCGGGCAGCAGCTCCGCCAGGTTGTGGCCGAGGGCCGCGATGTACGGCGAGAAGTACGTCTTGTGGACCTCCATGCCGCGGCGCTCCTGGAAGCGCTGACGGGCGGCGAGGATCCGGGGGTGGTTGTGGCCGTGGTTGAGGACCCCGACGCCACCGGTGAAGTCGAGGACGCGGCGGCCGTCGCGCTGGGTGATCCAGACGCCCTCGGCGCTCTCGGCCAGCTCCTGGCCGAAGCCGAAGGAGGTCATCAGGGAGACCTGGCTCTTGTTGACGTGGTCCTTGTACAGGCCGTGGACCTGCTTGGTCGTCAGCGACTCGCAGTCGTCGACGGAGTACAGCTCGGGCATCGGAAGAGTCCTTCGGGTCAGGGAGCGGACGGAGACGTACGCGACCGGCGGGGCAGGGTGAGCAGGAGCGCGGAGCCCCCGACGAGGACCTCGCTCAGCGTGCAGACCACCCGGCTGGCGACCGCGACGGCGGTCGCCTCCTGCCAGGGCAGTACGGAGGTCAGGGCGAGCAGCAGCAGGGCCTCGCGGGCGCCCCAGCCGTCCGGCAGCACCACCACGAGGCTCGCGGCGGCCGTGGCCAGGGCGAAGCCGCCCACGCAGACCGGCAGGGCGGTCAGCGGCGGGGCGCCGAGCATCACGGCGAGCGCCCACAGGTGCAGCCCGCCCGCCAGCCAGGAGGCGGTGGCGCAGGCCATGGCCCGCCGCATCCCCCGGTCGCTGGCCCGCGCGGTGGGCGCGGGCCGCCGGGCCAGCCGGGCGGCGGCCGTCGCCAGCCGGTGCAGCAGCGCCGGGCGTACGGCCCAGGCGACGGTGACCGCGCCGGGCAGCACCAGCCACCAGGCTTCCGCGCCGATCGTCCAGGGCGCCGCGACCGGGCCGATGGCGAGACCGGTGAGGACGGCGACGATCAGGTTCAGCAGGAACACGGCGAGCACGACCGGTGCGGGCACCCCCGCCGCGCCGCCCATCCGCAGTTGGGCGAGGACGCCCCACACCGCGCCGGGCACGTACTTGCCCAGGTAGGAGGTGAAGTAGATACGGGTCGCGGTCCGGCCCGGCACGGGAGGGCCCAGATCGGCGAGGAGGGTGCGCCAGGTGGCCAGGGAGCACAGGACGGCCAGGGCGTTCGCGGCGAGCGCCGCGAGCAGATAGGGGACGGAGCCGGGCCGCAGTACGAGAGCGGCGAGTTCACCGGCCCGGCCGTACAGGGCGAAGCCGATGCCGGTGACGACGGCGAGGGGGAAGAGGACGGGCAGGGCCCGGCGGAGGGGGCCGCGCCGGGCGGGGGCGGCGGGCCCGGGGTCCGGGGCGGGTCCGACGGCGGTGTCCGTCGTGGTGGGCACCGTCATGAGCTGAAGTGGCACAGTACCCACGCACCGGCGAGCAGGGCCGACCAGAGCAGGGCGTTGAAGACGGTCATCCGGTCGCCGAACAGGGCCCGGGAGGGGTTTCCGCCGCCCGAGTCGACCATCAGGAGCTGGAGGTAGCGGGCGAGTCCGAAGAGCGCGAACGGGGCGGTGGCCACCGCGACGAGCGGGCCGTGCGGGCCGAAGACGGTGCTGCCCTGCACGTGCAGGACGTAGCTGACCGCCGTGAGGACCGCGGCGAAGGCGAGCAGCTGGTCGAGGAAGCCGAGGGTGTAGCCGCGCAGCGCGGGCCGGTGCAGCACCCCGCCGACCGCCATCTCGTGGCGCCGCTTGCCCAGGATCAGGAGCAGGCAGAGCGAGAAGACGCAGAGGGCCAGCCAGTTCGGCACCGGGTTGCCCGAGGCCAGGCAGCCCTGCGCGAGCCGCAGCACGAAACCGGCCGCGACGATGAAGACGTCGAGCAGCGGGACGTGCTTGAGCCCCTTGCTGTAGGCGGCGTTCAGCGCCACGTACGCGGCCACCGGCCACCAGTCGACGAGCGCGGCGGTGCCGCTCAGGACGGTCAGGCCGACCGTCGCCGCGAGCAGCGCGGCGAGCACGGCGGCGAAGACGACGGCGGTCCCGACCCCGACCCGTCCGGCGGCGATCGGGCGGTGCCGCTTCTCCGGGTGCCGCCGGTCGCGGTCCCGGTCGCCGATGTCGTTGATCAGGTAGATCAGGGCGGAGGCGAGCGTGAAGACGGCGACGGCCGCGGCGGCCCCGCCGAACGCCCCCGCGTCGAGGCGGGGCGCGCCGAGCAGCCCGAGGGGGACGACGACCAGGTTCTTCGTCCACTGCCCGGGGCGGACGAGCGCGGTGAGATCGGTGAGGAGGTGGGGGGGCCGGGCGGCCGGTGGGCGGGCCGTCGGCGCCTTGCTGCCGGTGAGCATGGGCGTGGCCATGAAGGGACTCCTGTGGGGAGGGGCGTAGGAAGATCGACGTGGGTCATCCGGAGGTCGTGGGGGAGGAGGCGGTGGTCCTGGGGTGGTCCCGGCGGCGGCGCAGGCTGGGCCCGAAGTCCGGCTCGGTGAGCCAGCGCACGGTGCCCCGGGCGGCACCGAGGACGATCGCCTGGTGCAGCACGAAGTGGACGGCGGTGAAGTACAGGAGGAAGCCGGGGCCCCGGGTCCGCAGCGCGAACCGGCTCAGCCCCGGGTCGGCGCAGGCGAAGAGCAGCGCGCAGAGCACCGGGACGAGCAGTAGCCAGGGGGTCAGCAGGCCGAGGAGGAGGGTGGGGAGGGTGAGCGCGGCGGCGAGGACGCCGAGCGGGCGGTTGGCGGTGAGGCCGCCCTCCCGCATCTGGCCGAGCGCGGCGATCAGCAGCTGGGAGCGCCGGTACTGCTCGGAGAGCATCGCCCCGAGCCGGTCGACGTCGTCGTGACGGCCGCGGATCGCGCCGGTCATGAGGATGCGGTGGGTACGGACGAGACGGCCGCTGTACTCGACGTCCTCGGAGTCCCGCAGGTTCTCGTCGAAGGGGCCGGTCGCCTCGAAGACGTCCTTGCGGATCGCGCCGAGGGCGAAGAAGGCGGTGCGGACCTCTCCGGCCGCGCGGTGCCGCCAGAAGTGGGCGTGCAGGGCGTGGTAGCGCTCCACGGGGCCGTCGTCGAAGAGCGGCTCGGGGTCGAGCACGCCGTGGACGCAGCCGAGACCGGGGTCGTCCCGGAGCAGGTCGGCCGCGTTCGCCAGGGCCTCGGGGTGGAGCGCGGTGTCGGAGTCGAGGAAGAAGAGGATCTCGCCCCGGGCGGCGGCGGCCCCGAGGTTGCGGGCGGCGGACACCCCCCGGTTGTGGGGGTTGGCGATCAGGACGACGTCGAACTCGCGGGCGATGTCACGGGACCGGTCGCTGCTGGCGTCGTCGACGACGATGACGTCGAGCGGGGTGTGGGTCTGCTCGAAGACTGAGGTCAGACAGGCGTGGAGGGTCTTCTCGTAGTTGTAGTTGGGGATGATCACGGACACGCTGGGCCGGGCCCTGGGCATGGGGTTCCTTGGAGGGAGGGCGGAGCGGCTTCGGACGGGGGCTTCGCGGGGTGGGGCTCCTCCGCGTGTGGGGGGCGGGGTTTTCGCGCGGAGGCGGGGTCCTTCGCGGGGCGGTGGGGGCCCGGGCCCGGTGGGGGCCTTCGCGCGGGAGGGCCTTCAAGGGCCTTCAGAGGAGCCGGAAGTCCGCGATGCGGTGGCGGATGAGCGCGGGGCATTGGCTGAGGAGCAGCCGGCAGAGCCGTAACGCGTGACCGACGGCCTCGATCTCGTCGGGGGCCCCGATGTAGAGGGCGAGCCGGACCGTGTGGTCGAGGACCAGGGCCCGCGCGGAGTCGAAGTGGTCCTGCGGGCGGGCGACGCGGTGCAGCGTCTCGACGAGCGCGGTGGCGGACGGGGCGGGTGGGGGGCAGCTGTCCGGTGCGGGTTCGTCGTCCGGCGGTCTCATCGAGACGCCGATCAGGTAGATGACGATCAGCCCCAGGAGAATCCGTTGTCGCCGTCGGCGGTCGTCGTCATGGCCGCGACCGTGCCGTGCCCGGCTGAGACGGTGCTTCCGGAGGCCGTGGCCGGGGCGGCGAGGGCGACGGTCAGCGCGACCGAGGCGGGCACCAGCAGGGCGAGTACGGTACGGAAGGAGACGCGGGCGAGAGCGGCGAAGCGGGCGGTGCTGGGCATGGCGGAACTGCCTTCCTGGCGGGGCGGGGACGGGGCTGTCGGGGAGCGCCTCCCTGTGCCGCTCCCGGTTCCGCCGGGCGGCTTCGACGTGTCCAAGATTGGCCCGTCCGGGTGGCCCTGTCACCGGAGAGCGGCTGGCACCAACCGCGTGGCCGTTTGGCGCCAGCCCCCGCGCACGGCGGACGGGCGCCGCTGACCAGCGCCTTCACCGGGCCGGTCACGTTGCTGCCAGGCGGAAGGTGCCGGGCGGGTGCCAGGCGGGTGCCGGACCGGGGCGGCTCCGCGACGCTCTCCTGATGGCTCCGGACCGCTCCCGGCGGGTTTTGGGCTGGTTCTGTACTGGTTCCGGATCGTTCTGGACCGACTTCAGGCCGTCCTGGACCGCTCCGGACCGGCTCCGGGCCCGACGCGCTACGGCCGGGGGCCGCGTACACACCCCGCTCCCTCCGGGAACCCGCTCCTTCCGGGAACCCGCTCCCTCCGGGAGACGCGGAACGGCCGCACCCGGTGGGGTGCGGCCGTTCGCGGGGCGGTGCGGGCCCGGCCCGGGGGAGGGCCCGGCCGTCGGCCCGGTCCTCTCCCGGGGCTCAGTCGGTCGGCCGCTTCAGACGCGCCACGAACTTGTACCGGTCGCCGCGGTAGACGGACCGGACCCACTCCACCGGCTCGCCCTGGGCGTCCACCGAGTGGCGGGAGAGCATCAGCATCGGCAGGCCGACGTCCGTGCCGAGCAGCCCGGCCTCGCGCGGGGTGGCGAGGGAGGTCTCGATGGTTTCCTCGGCCTCCGCGAGGCGCACGTCGTACACCTCGGCGAGGGCGGTGTACAACGAGGTGTACTTCACAAGGGAGCGGCGCAGGGCGGGGAACCGCTTCGCGGAGAGATGGGTGGTTTCGATCGCCATCGGCTCGCCGCTCGCGAGCCGCAGCCGCTCGATGCGGAGCACCCGTCCGCCGGCCGTGATGTCGAGCAGTCCCGCGAGGGTGTCGTCGGCGGTGACGTAACCGATGTCGAGGAGCTGCGAGGTCGGTTCGAGGCCCTGGGCGCGCATGTCCTCCGTGTAGGAGGTGAGTTGCAGGGCCTGGGAGACCTTGGGCTTGGCGACGAAGGTGCCCTTGCCCTGGATGCGCTCCAGGCGGCCCTCGACGACCAGCTCCTGGAGGGCCTGGCGCACGGTGGTGCGCGAGGTGTCGAACTCGGCGGCCAGCGTACGCTCGGGGGGGACCGGGGTGCCGGGCGGCAGGGTCTCCGTCATGTCGAGCAAATGCCGCTTCAGTCGGTAGTACTTGGGCACGCGCGCGGTACGGACCGGTGTCCCGTTCTCCGTCTCCGTGCTGCCCGCGTCCGTGGCCATGGCCTGCCTTCCCGACTCCTGTGCTGCTGCCGTCACCGGCTCCTCCGTCTGTCGCGGCTCACATGGTGGCACGGACCGGTCACGGGTCGTCGCCCTCCCTCAGGTGTCGGTCCGATAACGGACGCGACTGCCCTTCTTATACACCCTTGACACCCCTAAAGGTCTAGGCCAAGCTCCGGGTACTGGTCTAAACCATTAAAGACCAGGTCCCAGCCCCACGAGCACTATCCGACGTATGTCTTCGCGCGGTGGGCAGGGGTTGCAGGCATCCCTGAGGAGGGTGGCGTGAAGCGCAAGCTCATCGCGGCGATCGGCGTCGCAGGCATGATGGTCTCCATTGCTGCGTGTGGTGGTTCCGACAGCGACACCAAGGGCGGCACCAAGCCGTCCGCCGGTGGCGACAAGACCCTGACCGTCTGGGTGATGGACGGCTCCGCGCCGGACACCTGGATGGCCGAGGTCAACAAGGCCTTCGAGGCCAAGCACCCTGGCGTCAAGGTCAAGGTCGAGAAGCAGATCTGGAACGGCATCCAGGAGAAGGTCACCACCGCCCTCTCCGAGGACACCCCGCCGGACGTCCTGGAGCTCGGCAACACGCAGACCGCGGGCTACGCGGTCACCAGCGGTCTCGCCGACCTGTCGGGTGACAAGGCCAAGCTCGGCTACGACACCTGGAACAAGGGCATGGTGGCGTCCAACGAGCTGGACGGCAAGCTCTACTCCGCTCCGTGGTACGCGGCCAACCGCGTCGTCGTCTACGACAAGGCCGCCTTCGCGAAGGCCAAGGTCACGCCGCCGAAGACCCGCGCCGAGTGGGTCGAGGGCCTGAAGAAGCTCAAGGCGTCCGACCCCAAGTCGCAGGCGATCTACCTGCCGGGTCAGTCCTGGTACGTCCTCGCCGGCCTCATCTGGGACGAGGGCAGCGACCTGGCGGTCAAGGACGGCGACAAGTGGAAGGGCAACCTGTCCTCCCCCGAGGCCGCCAACGCCATGAACTTCTACAAGGAGCTGGCGTCCTACTCGACCGCTCCGAAGGACAAGGACGAGGCGACCCCGCAGCAGTCCACCGACATCATCCCCAAGGGTGGCGTGGCGTCCTGGATCGGTCTCGGCTGGGAGGCCGGCGGCGCGATCGACGCCATGAAGAAGGCCGGCAAGACCGCCGACTTCGGTTACTTCCCGATCCCGGGCAAGACGGCCGACAAGCCCGGCTCCGTCTTCCTCGGTGGCTCGAACCTCGCCGTCGCCGAGCGCTCCAAGAACAAGGAGCTCGCGAAGGAGTGGCTGGCGCTCGCCGCCGGCAAGGAGTTCATGACGAAGTACGCCGCCGCCACCTCGGGCGCGCTGCTTCCGAACAGCGACGCCGCGCAGTTCAAGCCGGCCGCCGGTTCCTTCGCCGAGGCCATGGCCGCCTCCTCCGCCTCCGGCAAGGTCACCCCGGTCACCCCGGGCTGGGCCAACGTCGAGACCGCCCCGAACCCGATCAAGGACTACATGACCAAGGTCCTGAAGGGCGAGGACGCCAAGAAGGCCGGCGAGGCCGCCGACAAGGTCATCAACGAGCGCATCAACCAGCAGTAACCCGTAGCCCGGTGGTGCGGCCGGTACCGCACCGGCCGCACCACCGGCGCTTTGCAGTGATGCAGTGACCAGCGGCCCGCTCCCCCGGGCCGTGGCTCGGTGGGCGCGGGAGCCCCAGAACCGCGAGGAATAAGACCATGACCGTGGACTCCCAGGGGACGGCGACCGCCGGTCCTCAGGACGCGCCCGGGAGGGCGGCAGGGAAGTCTCAGACTCCGCCACCCCCTTCCGGCCCGAAGGAAGTCCTTCAGCCTTCGCGTGGCAGACGTTCCCTGCCCAGCGGGGTGCTGCCGTACCTGCTCGTCGCGCCCGCCCTGTTGTCGATGGCGGTGCTGCTGCTCTACCCGCTGATCCGCAATGTGATCCTCTCCTTCCAGCAGTTGAACCGGAAGGAATTCATCACCCGCGAGACGGTCTGGATCGGCTTCGACAACTACACCGAACTCCTCGGTGACTCCGAGTTCTGGGGCGTCGCGCTTCGAAGCGTCGTCTTCACGGCCATCAACGTCCTCCTGATCATGGCGATCGGCACGGGCCTGGGCCTGCTCCTGAACCGCCTCGGCAAGAAGATGCGACTGGTCCTCTCGCTGGCCCTGATGTTCGCCTGGGCCATGCCGATCGTCGCCTCCGTGACCGTCTTCCGGTGGCTCTTCGACGAGCAGTTCGGTGTCGTCAACTGGCTCATGCGCACGCTCGGCTTCTCCGGCTACGAGCAGCACAACTGGTTCGAGACCGGCTTCGACGCCCTCGTCATCATCCTGATCCTGCTGGTCTGGGGATCGGTCCCGTTCGTCGCGCTCAACATGTACGCGGGCCTGACCACCATCGGCTCCGAGCTGTACGAGGCCGCGAAGATGGACGGCGCCAGCGGCTGGCGCACCTTCTGGGCCGTGGTCTTCCCGAACCTGAAGTCCTTCTTCATGATCACCACGTTCCTGGAGATCATCTGGATCTTCAAGGCGTTCGCCCAGGTGTACGCCATGAACCAGGGCGGCCCCGACCGGGGCTCCGAGACCCTCCCGGTCTACGCCTACATCGAGGGCGTCGGACAGTTCCACTACGGCGTCGCCGCCGCCATCTCCATCCTGACGATCGTGATGCTCATCGCGGTCATGTCCTTCTACTTCCGCCTGATCCTGAAGGAGGAGGAGGAGCTGTGAGCACCACCACCCAGACTCCGCAGAAGCTGCGCACCAGGAAGCCGGTCACGGTCGGCGCGGTCGCGAAGAACCTCAGCGCCCTCGTGATCGCGGTGGTGTTCGTCTTCCCGGTCTACTGGATGTTCTCGTCCTCGCTGAAGCCGCAGCACGAGATCATGACCAAGGACCCCGTCTTCGTCTTCACGCCGACGCTGGAGAACTACACGACGGCGACCGGTGTCGACCTCTTCTGGACGTACGTCACCAACAGCCTCATGGTCACCGTCGGTGCCGTGCTGCTGGCCCTGCTCGTCGCCCTGGCCGCGAGCTTCGCGATAGCCCGCCTCAAGTTCAAGGGGCGCAAGGGCATCGTCCTCATCGTGATGATGGCGCAGATGGCCCCCTGGGAGGTCATGGTCATCGCGATGTACATGATCTCGCGTGAGAACGACATGCTGAACAGCATCCCGATGCTCACGCTCATCTACTTCGTGATGGTCCTCCCCTTCACGATCTGGACCCTGCGCGGCTTCATCGCCGCCGTCCCGGTCGAACTGGAGGAGGCGGCCCAGATCGACGGCTGCACCCGGGGCCAGGCGTTCCGCAAGGTGATCTTCCCCCTGCTCGCCCCCGGCCTGATGTCGACCTCGCTCTTCGGCTTCATCACCGCCTGGAACGAGTTCGCGATGATCCTCATGCTGAACAAGGACAAGGAGTCGCAGACCCTGACGCTCTGGCTGACCCAGTTCCAGACCGCGTTCGGCAGCGACTGGGGCGCCACCATGGCCGCCTCGACGCTCTTCGCACTGCCCGTGCTCATCGTCTTCCTCTTCCTCCAGCGCAAGGCCGTCGGCGGCATGACCGCCGGCGCGGTGAAGGGATAACGGCTCCATGACCACACTCGTACACGGCACCGACACCCTGACCCGTGACGCGCTCACGGTGCTCCAGCCCGGTTTCGTCGGCACCACCGCCCCCGACTGGCTGCTCCGCCGCATCGGCGAGGGACTGTCCTCCGTCGGCCTCTTCGGCCGGAACGTCGTCAGCCCCGAGCAGCTCGCCGCGCTCACCGCCCAGCTGCGGGCCGAGCGGGACGACGTCCTCGTCGCCATCGACGAGGAGGGCGGCGACGTCACGCGCCTGGAGGTCAAGCAGGGCTCCTCCTTCCCCGGCAACTACGCGCTGGGCAGCGTGGACGACGTCGAGCTGACCCGGGCCGTGGCCCGTGAGCTCGGCAGCAGGCTCGCCCGGTGCGGCATCGACCTGAACTGGGCGCCCTCCGCCGACGTCAACTCCAACGCCGAGAACCCGGTCATCGGCGTCCGGTCCTTCGGGCCGGACCCGGACCTGGTCGCCCGGCACACCGTGGCGTACGTCGACGGCCTCCAGGGCGTCGGGGTCGCGGCCTGCACCAAGCACTTCCCCGGGCACGGCGACACCAACGTCGACTCGCACGACGCGCTGCCCCGGATCGACGTGGACCTCGCCACCCTGCACGCCCGTGAGCTGGTGCCCTTCCGCGCGGCCATCGCCGCGGACACCAAAGCGGTCATGAGCGCGCACATCCTGCTCTCCGTGCTCGACCCGCACCGTCCGGCCACCCTGAGCCCGCAGATCCTCACCGGTCTGCTCCGCCAGGAGCTGGGCTACGAGGGCCTGATCGTCACCGACGGCATGGAGATGCAGGCCGTCGCGGCGACCTACGGCATCGAGCGCGGCTCCGTCCTCGCCATCGCCGCGGGCGCCGACGCCATCTGCGTCGGCGGCGGCCTGTGCGACGAGGGGACCGTACTGCAGCTGCGCGACGCGCTGGTGAACGCGGTACGGACCGGTGAACTGCCCGAGGAGCGGCTGGCCGACGCCGCGGCGCGCGTGCGCGCCCTGGCGGCCTGGACCCAGTCCCACCGGGCCAGGGGGGCCGGATCGGCGTCGGGCGCGGCAGTGCAGGAGGGGACCGCGCCCGCCGCCGACATCGGACTCGTCGCCGCCCGCCGGGCCCTGAAGGTGACCCGGGGGAAGCAGCCCCACACCCCGCTGACCAGCGCCCCCTACGTGGCCGCCTTCACCCCCGTCGCGAACTTCGCGGTGGGCGACGAGACGCCCTGGGGCATCGCGGCGGAGCTGGACCGGCTGCTGCCCGGCACGGAGACCGGCTCGTACGCCGACGACTCCTCCGTGGACGACGTCCTCGCCGCCGCGGGGGAGCGGCGGGTCGTGGCGGTCGTCCGTGACGTCCACCGCCACCCGTGGATGGGCCAGGCCCTGGACGCGCTCGTCGCGGCCCGCCCCGACACCGTCGTGGTGGAGATGGGTCTGAACGAGGCGGAGCCCCGCGGGGCCCTGCACATCGCCACCCACGGCGCGGCCCGGGTCTGCGGTCGCGCGGCCGCGGAGGCCGTCGCCGGAACCGGCGCCTGACAGCCCGCTCCGGCGGTACGCGAAGGGCCCGGCACCGAGAGGTGCCGGGCCCTTCGCCGTGACCGGGAGGCTCGTCGCCGCCGGGTCACGGGCGGCTCAGATGCCCTGCCAGGCGGGCTTGTTGGCGAAGGCGTGGCGGAAGTAGTCCGCGAGCTTCAGCTTGGAGGCCGCGGCCTCGTCCACCACGACCGTGGCGTGCGGGTGGAGCTGGAGCGCGGAGGCGGGCACGAGCGCCGCCACGGGCCCCTCGACGGTCTGCGCCACGGCCTCGGCCTTGCCCTCGCCGGTGGCCAGCAGCACCAGGTGGCGGGCCTCCAGGATGGTGCCGATGCCCTGGGTGATGACGTGGTGCGGCACCTGCTCGATGTCGTTGTCGAAGAAGCGGGCGTTGTCCACGCGGGTCTGCTCGGTGAGCGTCTTGATCCGGGTGCGGGAGGCGAGCGAGGAGCACGGCTCGTTGAAGCCGATGTGCCCGTCGGTGCCGATGCCGAGGATCTGGAGGTCCACCCCACCGGCCTCGGTCAGCGCCCGGTCGTAGGCCTCGCAGGCGGCCAGGACGTCCTCGGCGGAGCCGTCGGGGCCCATGAAGGCATCCTCGGAGAGCCCGAGCGGCTCGACGACCTGGCGCAGCACCGTGGAGCGGTACGACTCGGGGTGGCCCGAGGGCAGCCCGACGTACTCGTCCAGCTGGGCGATCCGGGCCCGGGAGGCGTCGACCGAACCGGCCCGGACCAGGGCGGTCAGGGCGTCGTAGATGGGCAGCGGAGTCGAGCCCGTGGCCACGCCGAGCAGCGCGTCGGGCTTGCGGCGCAGGAGGCCGGCGATGCCGTCCGCGATGAGTTCCCCGCCCGCCTTGGCGTCCTTGACGATGACAACTTCCACGCTGTGCCTGCCGATCTGGTGAGGGGCTGGTGAGGGACCGTGTGGTATAGACCAATCTAAGGACAAATCTAGCAGAGGAGGGGCCTTCCCCTCGTGCCGTTCCGCCCCCCGGACGCCCCCGCCGTCCATCGTCGGCCGCGCCGCTCCCCCCGGCCACTCGAACCCCGGGGGCCGCACGGGAGGCGCCCGTGGGGGCGGCTGCGGGGGAGGAGGCCCCTGGTGGCCCTCGCCGGGCCGGAGGGGGCGCGGTCGGGGCCCTGCGGCCTCTCCGGGGCCCGTGGTACGGGGCCGAGCCCTCCCGCCGGGGCCCGCCCGCCCGCTCGCCGGCCCCGGAAACACCCGCGGGCCGCGGCGCCCGACGGGACCCTCAGCCCGTCCGGCACCGCAGCCCGGAGTTTGCTCCGGCCGGGGGTGTGCGGTCCCTCGGCCGTCGTGGGAGGTCTCGGCGCAGTCAGGGCAGAGAGCGCCGGGTACCTCGTTCCATCCCCCTGTGCGGGGAGGATGGAGGCTCTGATGCGTTCATTGTGGACTAGACCATTCTTGTCTGTCCATCCACAGGAGCGCGGTCTTTCCCGGCCCATCCTCCAGTACGGGGCCCGGGAGATCCAGGTTCACCGCCCGTTTGCTCCACGGGTACGCTCGCACCGTGCCCTCCATGAACGACCTCGTGCGCCAGCACACCGCCCTGAGCGACTCCGACCTCGAGTGGCTCCACCTGCTGGTGTCGGAGTGGCAGCTGCTCTCCGACCTCTCCTTCGCCGACCTCGTCCTGTGGGTGCCCACCCTCGACGGTACGCGGTACGTCTCCGTCGCCCAGATGCGGCCGAACACCGGCCCCACCTCCTATCAGGACGACATGGTCGGCCATCTGGTGCCGCGCGGCCGTCGCCCGCTCCTCGACGCCGCCCTCGACGAGGGCCGGATCGTCCGCGAGGGTGACCCGGAGTGGCGCGAGGAGGTGCCCGTGAGGGTCGAGTCCATCCCCGTGCGCAGGGAGGGCCGGGTCCTCGGCGTCATCGCCCGCAACACCAATCTGCTCACCGTCCGCACCCCCTCCCGGCTGGAGCTGACCTACCTCCAGTCGGCCTCCGACCTCGCGCAGATGATCGCCGCCGGGACCTTCCCCTTCCCCGGCGAACAGGTCGACATGGACTCCTCGCCCCGGGCGGGCGACGGACTCGTCCGCATGGACGCCGAGGGCATCGTCCAGTACGCCTCGCCCAACGCCCTCTCCGCCTACCACCGGCTCGGCCTCGCCGCCGACCTGGTCGGCCAGCACCTCGGCCAGATCACGGCCGAACTGGCCCCGTCCCGGGGGCCGGTGGACGAGGCGCTGGTCACGCTCGCCTCCGGGTACGCGCCGCGCGAGTTCGAGGCCGAGGGCAACGGCGGGGTGATCCAGCTGCGGGCCATCCCGCTCAAGCCCAAGGGCACCCGGATCGGTTCGCTGGTCCTGCTCCGGGACGTCACCGAACTGCGCCGCCGCGAGCGCGAGTTGATCACCAAGGACGCCACCATCCGGGAGATCCACCACCGGGTGAAGAACAACCTCCAGACGGTGGCGGCCCTGTTGCGCCTCCAGTCCCGCCGGATGGACTCGGCCCAGGGCCGCGAGGCCCTCGACGAGGCCGTGCGGCGCGTCGGTTCGATCGCGATCGTCCATGAGACGCTGTCTCAGAACCTGGATGAGCGCGTCGAGTTCGACGAGATCGCCGACCGGGTGATCGCGATGGTCGCCGAGATCTCCCCGGGCCCGATCAGCTGCCGGCGGAACGGCCGTTTCGGCATTCTCGACGCCGAGGTGGCGACCCCGCTCTCCATGGTCCTCACCGAGATCCTGCAGAACGCCCTGGAGCACGCGTTCGCGCCCGGTGACGAGGGCGCCGTCGAAGTCACCGCCGTACGCGGCGAGTCCAGGGCCGACGCCCGGCTTCTGATCACCGTCCAGGACGACGGTCGGGGACTGCCCGAGGGATTCGACCCCAAGCGCGCCGGAAATCTCGGACTGCAGATCGTACGAACCCTGGTGGAAGGGGAGTTGGGCGGTTCCTTCGACATGCTGCCGGGTTCCGGACGCGGCACGAAGGTCGTTCTCGACATTCCCGTGCGCACGCAGAAGTGAGACGGTCGCTCAAGTGACCGCCCGTGACGGAGAGTTCTGTCACGGGCGGTGAAGTTCTGGTCACCGAAAGCCGGTCGGTGAAAAGCAGCGAGCCCCGGACCGAATTCACTTCGGTCCGGGGCTCGAATGCTGTTGGGTTTAATGCTGCGCGCTGCGGCTCGAGTGCGGTGAATGCATACGCGATGTATGCGCCGCTCGCCTCAGGCTGTCGGTGGGCGTCAGGCGCTGGCGTTACGCGCCCGGTTGCGAGCGGCACGGCGCTTCATCGCGCGGCGCTCGTCCTCGCTGAGGCCACCCCAGACGCCGGAGTCCTGGCCGGACTCGAGCGCCCACTGCAGGCACTGCTCCATGACGGGGCAGCGGCGGCAGACGGCCTTGGCTTCCTCGATCTGCAGCAGCGCAGGACCGGTGTTGCCGATGGGGAAGAACAGCTCCGGGTCTTCCTCACGACAAACGGCGTTGTGACGCCAGTCCATGGCTGCTACCTCTCTTGGTATTACGTGCGGGTTGCTTGTGAATGTGAACGCTTTCACGAATCCCCCCGCAAGGGAAGGGCCGACTGCCAGGTGAACTGGTGTGGTCCTAAGACTTGAGGAGGGGTTCTGGCTCTCAGTGGAGGCTGGTGTTGCGGGCCGTCCCGATCGCCAAGAAGAGACTCGCAAACCTCGGCAGCGGATACAACCCCTTCTGGAAAGTTTTTTTTGATTCCTCGGTGTCGGCTAGGTCACAGCCGTACTTCTAAGGGGTGGATGCGCGCCTAAACGTTCGAGTGAAAGGACTTTGGGCCCTTCCACTCACACAATCACACGCAGTGCATGGCGTACGCCTGTGAACGTCACGCTTGTACGCAGTCCCAGGTGGTCTCCGTCCATCTGGAGAGGGAGCGGGACCTTCGAATGCAAGGTGAAGTCGGTGAGGTCGTGCAGCGTCACGGCGTGCTTGCCGCGAGGGCCCCGTTCCGGGGTCGAAGTGAGCAGCTGGGTGGCGTACCGGGCCACCGCCGGAGTGGACAGACGGCGCAGTCCGAGCACGTCGAGCGCGGTTTCGAAGGAAGCCTCCGGGGACGCGTACACCGGACGATTGCCCAGGTAGGTCCAGGGGGAGGTGTTGCAGATTATGGAGAGGACCAGATCCTCGACCGGTTCCGCGCCGGGGCGTTCCAGGGTGATCGTGCCGTGCCTGCGGTTCGGTTCCTCCAGGAACTGCCGCACCACCTGGCGGATGTAGAGCGCGTGCGTCGATCTCTTTCCGCGTTCCCGCTGCTGTTCGACCCGGCCGATGACGCTCGCGTCGAATCCGAGACCGGCGCAGAAGGTGAACCAGCGGGAGGGGACGGACTCGTCGTCCGTGCCGGGCGTTCCCGAGGCGAGCCCGAGGCTCACCGTCCGTGCCCGTCGCTCACGCAGCGCGTCCAGCAGGGCGCCGGTCGCCTCCACGGCGTCGTTAGGCAGTCCGAGGGCGCGGGCGAAGACGTTCGTCGAGCCGCCGGGGACGACCGCGAGGCTCGGGAGCCGGTCCGGATCGGGCCCGCCGTGCAGCAGTCCGTTGACGACCTCGTTCACCGTGCCGTCGCCGCCGAGCGCCACCACGAGGTCGATGTTCCCGGAGTCGGCGGCCCGTCTGCCCAGGTCGCGCGCGTGTCCCCGGTACTCGGTGGTGATCGCCTCCAGCTTCATCTCGCTGGCGAGCGCGTGGATGAGTACGTCACGGGTGCGGGCACTGGTGGTGGTGGCTGCCGGATTGACCACGAGAAGTGCGCGCATGAGCGCCAGGGTACCTACCCGGCGGTACCGGTCCCAGCCCGGCCCGATCCGTGGACGCCCTCGCCCGGTCTCCGCGGCCCGGCGGCGGCCCCGCTACCCTGCCCTGTATGAGCAGCACGGAACAGACCCACCGACCTCCCCGCGTCACCGCCGCCGCGGCCGTGGCGGGCGCCGAGGGCGTCGGGCTCGTCGGCGGGGGCGTCTTCCTGCTGGCACACGCCCTGACCTCGGACTCCGGCGACCTGCCCGGCGGCATCGTGGGCGCCCTGACCGTCGTCGCGCTCGGCCTGATCCCGCTCGTCGCGGCCCGTGGGCTGTGGCTGCTCCGGTCCTGGAGCCGGGGCCCGGCCGTGATCACCCAGCTCCTCGCCCTGCCGGTCGCCTGGCAGATGCTCCAGACCCCGGGAGTGATCCCGGCCGGGATCGTGGTCGCCGCCCTGGCCGTCACCGGTCTGGTCCTCCTGGTGAGCCGGTCCACCACCGCGTCGCTCGGCATCCGCCGCCCCGGCCAGGACGCCGCGTAGCTCTCCGGCGGCGAGGCCGACGGGCCCGGGGTCCGGCACCGGGGCACCCACCCGGCGGATCCGGCGCACCCGGCGGACTGTCGGGCCCGGCGCGCCGCTCGGACCCGACGGATCCGGCCATCGGCGCGCGGCCCCGCCGGTGAGCGTGGGCCGCCCCCGTCCTACTCCTCCACCAGAAGCTTCTCCCGCAGTTGTGCCAGGGTCCGCGCGAGCAGCCGGGAGACGTGCATCTGGGAGATGCCCACCTCCTGCGCGATCTGCGACTGGGTCATGTTCCCGAAGAAGCGCAGCAGCAGGATCCGCTTCTCCCGAGGGGGCAGGTCCTCCAGGAGCGGTTTCAGGGACTCCCGGTACTCGACCCCCTCCAGGGCCTCGTCCTCCGAACCGAGCGTGTCCGCGACCGCGGGCGACTCGTCGTCCGTGTCGGGCACGTCCAGGGAGAGCGTCGAGTAGGCGTTCGCCGACTCCAGGCCCTCCAGGACCTCCTCCTCCGAGATCCCCAGCCGCTCCGCCAGCTCGTGCACGGTCGGCGAGCGGCCGTGCTGCTGGGAGAGCTCCGCGGTCGCCGTGGTCAGCGAGAGCCGCAGCTCCTGGAGGCGGCGCGGCACCCGGACCGCCCAGCCCTTGTCACGGAAGTGCCGCTTGATCTCCCCGACGACCGTCGGGGTCGCGTACGTGGAGAACTCGACACCGCGCTCCGGGTCGAACCGGTCGACCGACTTGATCAGGCCGATCGTGGCCACTTGTGTCAGGTCGTCCAGCGGCTCGCCCCGGTTGCGGAAGCGCCGGGCCAGGTGCTCCACCAGCGGCAGGTGCATCCGGACCAGCCGGTTGCGCAGCTCCGCCTTCTCGGGGGAGCCCTCCGGCAGCTCGCGCAGGGTGACGAAGAGGGCGCGGGCGCCGCTCCGGTCGTGCCGGTCCCGGGCGGCGGGGGCTTCGGAGCCGTCGGCGTCGTCGCCCTCCTCGGCGTCGTCACCGTCCTCCGTCTTCTCCGCCGGGGTGCCCGTCTCCCGCGCCGGTTCCGCGTCCGCGGGGGCCCGCGGGACCTCGGGGACGCCCGGTGTCTCGGGAACCTCGTGGTGCTGCTCGTGCTCGCTCATCTGGTCCGCCCGCTCCGTAGCGACCTCATGCGGCCGCGCCTGCTGCTCAGGGATGCCGGCCGTCGCGTCCCCGCTCCTCACGCCGGGCCTGGCCCCGCGCCGCGCTGTTTGTAGAGGCTGATCGAGACCGTGCGGTCCTCCGCCACGGTCGACTCCACCTTCCCGGCCAGTGCCGAGAGCACCGTCCAGGCGAAGGTGTCCCGTTCGGGCGCGCGGCCGTCCGTCGTCGGGGCGGAGACCGTCACGTCGAGGGCGTCGTCGACCAGCCGGAAGACACAGCTGAGGACGGACCCCGGCACGGCCTGCTGGAGCAGGATGGCGCAGGCCTCGTCGACCGCGATCCGCAAGTCCTCGATCTCGTCGAGGGTGAAGTCCAAGCGCGCCGCGAGACCGGCCGTGGCCGTACGCAGCACGGACAGATAGGCACCGGCAGCGGGCAGCCGGACTTCCACGAAGTCCTGGGTCCCGGGTTCGCCTGTGATCTGGGACACCCTCACCTCCAAGGTGGCACAAGCTCATTCGGGGTCCGGGGAAAGGGCCCCCGAACCGGGCGGTACGCAGGGGCTGCGCAGTCCGCCGTGACGCTATCGCGATCCGTCCCGCCGTGTCGCCGTGAGCCCCGCCTCCCCCCGTGGCCGGTCATCACCCATGGTAGGCCCATGGGTGCGGACGGTGGGCGGAGGCCTGTGGAAAACCGGAAACGGGCGACCGGCGGAGGGGTGACGTACCCAGCCCGGAGCCGGGCGAACCTTCGGACGGCGGAATCACCGGAGGCCGTACGACCACGTTCCCGGGCCGTACGGCCCCGATCACGCCGGAACGACCGGCCCGGCGGGCTTCCCTTCCGGGCCCACCGACCGGCTTCCTGGACCGGCCCCGGGCCCCCGGGCGGTTCTCGAACCGGTCCCGACCCGGGAGCGACCGGACCGGCCGCGGGGGTCTCGGCCGGGTGGACGGGAGGGGCGGCCCGCCCGGTCCTCGCCGCCCGGCGCGGGTCCGCCCGGCCCTCAGACGATCGCGCTGTCGACGAAGCACCAGCGCCAGGACTCGCCCGGCTCGAAGGTCCGCATCACCGGGTGTCCGGTCGCGCCGAAGTGTCCCGTCGCGTGCCGCCCCACGGAGGAGTCGCAGCAGCCGACGTGCCCGCAGCTCAGGCAGAGCCGCAGCTGCACCGGATGCGTCCCGGCGGCCAGGCACTCGGGGCAGGTGGCGGCCAGCGGCGCCGGTTCGGGGCGCGGCATTTCGGCAACGTGCGGGCACTCGCTCATGATGGCCAGGTTACGTTGCGGCACGGGACAGGGGCGGGCATGGACGCATTGCAGCTGGTGGCACTGGTGGCGGCGAGCGCCGCGGTCGCGGGGTTCGCCCGCAGGACCCCGGTGCCCGCGCCGCTGCTCCTGGTCGCGGTCGGCCTCGCCGCCTCGTACGTCCCGGGGGTGCCCGACTACACCCTCGATCCGCACATCGTGCTGCCGCTGATCCTGCCCCCGCTCCTCTACACCGCCGCCGTCGACTCCTCGTACCTCGATCTGCGGGCCAACATCCGGCCCGTCGCGCTGCTCTCCGTCGGGTACGTGCTGTTCGCCACGGTGGCCGTGGGCTGGCTCGCGTACGTCCTCGTCCCCGGCCTGCCGCTGACCGCCGCCCTCGTGCTGGGCGCGGTGGTCGCCCCGCCGGACGCGGTCGCCGCCACCGCCATCGCCCGCAAGCTCGGCCTGCCCAACCGCATCACCACGATCCTCCAGGGCGAGTCCCTGGTGAACGACGCCACCGCCATCACCGCGTACAAGGTCGCCCTCGCGGCGGCCGTCGGCGAGGGCGTGAGCTGGGCCGGCGGTCTCGGCGAGTTCGCCCTCGCGGCCCTCGGCGGCATCGGCGTCGGCCTGGTCCTCATGCTCCCGATCCACTGGCTGCGCCGGAGCCTGGGCGACTCCCTCCTCCAGAACACCCTCTCCCTCCTCACCCCCTTCGTCGCCTACGCGGCGGCCGAGGAGGTCGGCGCCTCCGGGGTCCTCGCCGTCGTCGTGGTCGGCCTCTTCCTGGGCCACCGCGCCTGGCAGGTCGACTTCGCGACCCGGCTCCAGGAGGAGGCGGTCTGGAAGATGGTCGCCTTCGTCCTGGAGTCCGCCGTCTTCGCGCTGATCGGCCTCCAGCTGCCGTACGTCGTCCAGAGCCTCGGGCAGTACGGCGTCGGCGAGGCGGCGGGATACGCGGCGGGGGTCTTCGTCGCGGTGGTCCTCGTCCGCTTCGTCTGGGTCTACCCGGCGACCTTCCTGCCCCGGCTCTCGGCCCGCGTCCGGGAACGCGAGCCGGGGGTGGACTGGCGGGCTCCGCTCGTCGTCGGCTGGGCCGGTATGCGCGGGGTGGTCTCCCTCGCCATCGCCTTCTCCATCCCGGTCGCCGTGGCCGGGGAGGAGTTCCCGGCCCGCAACCTCGTCCTCTTCCTCACCTTCACCACCGTCATCGGCACGCTCGTGGTGCAGGGCCTCACCCTGCCGCCCCTCATCCGCCTCCTGAAGCTGCCGGGCCGGGACCGGTACGCGGAGACCCTCGCGGAGGCACAGGCCCAGAGCGAGGCCTCGCAGGCAGCCGAGGAACGCCTCGACGCGCTCCTCGCCGACGAGCGCAACGCCCTGCCGCAGCCCCTCGCCGACCGGCTGCGGACCGTCCTCGAACGGCGCCGCAACGCGGTCTGGGAACGGCTCGGCGCCGTCAACGCCGTCACCGGGGAGACCGTGGACGACACCTACCGGCGGCTCTCGCGGGAGATGATCGACGCCGAGCGCGAAGTATTCGTACAACTGCGCGATGCGCGCCGGATCGACGACGAGATGATGCGCACCCTGCTCCGCAGGCTCGATCTGGAGGAGGCCGCCGCCTACCGCGAGGAACTCGACGACTGAGGGCCGGGTTCAGCCCCCGCCGGGACCCGCCGGGCCCCCGCCCCGCCGGTCCGGCGCGCCCGTCACCACCGCCGCGAGCCGGGTGCCCGCCGGGAACGCGCCCTCCTCCGCGAGGACCGTCAGGCCGTACAGCATTTTGGCCACATACAGCCGCTCGATGGCGAGTCCATGCCGTTCCTCGAAGTCACGTGCGAACGCTTCGAGGGCGGGGGACACGCGCGCGTACCCCCCGCCGTGGAACCGCTCGTCCAGCGTCCAGTCGCCGCGCGGCCCGCCGAACGCCGCCTCCTGGAGCGCGCGGACCTCCCCGCCCAGGAAGCCGCCCTTGAGGACCGGGACGCCGAGGGCCCGCTGCCCGGTGCGGAGCCCGGCCGCGAGACCCGCGAGGGTGCCGCCCGTGCCACAGGCCACCGCGACCGTGTCGGCCGCCCCGGCGAGCTCCCGGCCCAGCTCCGCGCACCCCCGGACCGCGAGCGCGTTGCTGCCGCCCTCCGGCACCACGTACGCGCCCCCGGGGGCCCGCTCCAGGAGCCCCGCGAGGACCACCGGGTCGTTCTTCGCGCGGTACGTGGCCCGGTCCACGAACTCCAGCCGCATCCCGTCCGCCGCGCACCGCGCGAGCGAGGGGTTGAGCGGGCGCCCGGCCAGCTCGTCGCCGCGCACGATCCCGACCGTGGGGAAGCCGAGCAGCCGCCCGGCGGCGGCCGTCGCCCGCAGATGGTTGGAGTACGCGCCGCCGAAGGTCAGCACCGGCCGCCCGCCCGCCGCGACCAGGTTGAGCGCGAGCTTGCGCCACTTGTTGCCCGGCAGGTCGGGGTGGATGAGGTCCTCCCGCTTGAGCAGCAGGGTGAGCCCGCGCCGGGTGAAGCGCCCGTCCGCCACCGGCTCCAGGGGCGAGGGGAGCCGGGGCCGCAGACGGGAGAGGTCGAGCGCGTTCACCGGGCCATTGTCCCGGCCCACGCGCGCGCGTGCCGAACCGGGCCGCCCGGGTACGCGTGCGGGCGGGCCGATCGGGACGCTTCCCCACCCGGGTCCACTGCCGGGTCCACGTCCGGGAGGCCCTGCGCACGGGTGCGCGCGGAAGCCAGGGCCCCCCTGGTGCGGCTCAGCGCAGCACGTCGGCGACGCGCTCCCGCATCGAGGCCATCGTGAACCCCTTCGGGTCGATCTTCCCCGGCTGCCACTCCAGGTGCCCGATGACCGAGCGGTGCGACCAGCCGTGCACCCGGCACACTGCCGCTGCCGCCTTCGCGACGGCCTCCAGCTGGACCTTGGGCCACGGGTCCCTGCCGTCCCCGAGGTTCTCACACTCGAAGCCGTAGAAGTACTGGTTGCCGTCGGTAGTGGCGTCGTCGTCCGCCGGCAGCCCCTGTTCGGCGACGACCGCCCGGAGCACGTCGGCGTCACCGAGCCCCGCGTGGTTGGCCCGCCCGAACCCGACCAGATGGACCGTGCCGTCCTTGGCGATCACCCCGTGGCAGAGCGGCCCCGGCAGGGACTCGTAGCCGTCCCGGCAGATCCGGACGGTGTTCGCGGTGCCGCTGGTCACGGTGTGGTGGATCATCACGCCGTGCACCGGCCCCCAGGGGCCCTTGCTGTTGCGGTTGTGGGTGGACCAGTCGCCGACCTGGACGACCGTGAGGCCCTCGGCGCGCAGCGCTTCGAGGAACCTGCTCGCGGACATGGGTGCGGACATGACCGACTCCCTTCGGAGAACGGGTGGGCTTCCGGGATGACCGGAACTTCCGGAGTACCGGATTCCGTCAACTCGCCGCCAAGCGTTCGGACCGCGTGCGAACCGATCCGGACAGCCCCCGACGGGACGGCGGGGGCCCCGCTGTTCGGATGGAAATCGAGTGACATGCCCCGAAGATGATCGAACAGTCCCACCCGAACGTGTAATGGCGGCGGCACGCTCCGTGCTGAAAGGCTTCGTCTCGCAAGTCAGTCATACGAGAGGGAGTTCCATGTCCGTTGGTTCGGTTGGCGACGAGGTCCTCGCGGAGCAGGCGCCGCAGCAGAGTCTCGGCACCGCCGCCGCGCGGAACCTCGCCTCGACCACCAAGTCGGCGCCCCAGATGCAGGAGATCACCTCCCGGTGGCTGCTGCGGGCACTGCCGTGGGTCCAGGTGCAGGGCGGTACGTACCGGGTGAACCGCAGGCTCAGCTACTCCGTGGGCGACGGCCGCGTCACCTTCGTCCAGACCGGAGAGCGCGTCGCGGTCATCCCCGCCGAACTCGCCGAACTCCCCGCCCTGCGCGGATTCGAGGACGAGGAGGCGCTGGCCGAGCTGGCGTCCCGCTGCCGCCAGCGGGAGTACGCGTCGGGCGAGGTGATCGCCGTCGCGGGCCAGCCGGCCGACCGGGTCCACCTCCTCGCCCACGGCCGCGTCGAGCAGATCGGCGAGGGGCCGTACGGGGACGAGGCCGTCATCGGGGTCCTCGCCGACGGCGCCTACTTCGGCGACGACTCCCTCGTCGACCCGGACGCCGGGTGGGAGTGGACCGCCCGCGCCGCCACCGCCTGCACCGTCCTGGAGCTCACCCGGGACGACCTGCGGAACCTCGCGGACCGCGTCGGTCCCCTCGCCGCGCACCTCGCGTCCGTCGCGGACCGGCCCGAGCAGCGGACCAACACCTACGGCGAAGCCGCGATCGACCTCTCCGCGGGTCACGTCGGCGAGGCCGTCGTCCCGCACACCTTCGTCGACTACGAGGCCTCGCCCCGCGAGTACGAGCTGAGCGTCGCCCAGACCGTCCTGAAGGTCCACAGCCGCGTCGCCGACCTCTACAACCAGCCGATGAACCAGACCGAGCACCAGCTGCGGCTCACGGTCGAGGCGCTCCGCGAGCGCCAGGAGCACGAGCTGGTCAACCACCGGGAGTTCGGCCTCCTCGCCAACTGCGACTACGAGCAGCGCATCCAGCCGCACGCGGGCGCTCCCACCCCCGACGACATGGACGAGCTGCTCTCCCGGCGCCGGGGCTCCAAGCTGTTCCTCGCGCACCCCCGGGCCATCGCCGCCTTCGGCCGCGAGCTCAACAAGCGCGGTCTGGTGCCCGAGACGATCGACCTCGACGGCAACCGCATCCCGACCTGGCGCGGTGTCCCGATCTACCCGTGCGACAAGATCCCGGTCTCGGACGCCCGTACGACCTCGATCATCTGTATGCGTACCGGCGAGGCCGACCAGGGCGTGATCGGTCTGCACCAGACCGGTCTGCCGGACGAGATCGAGCCCGGCCTCTCCGTCCGCTTCATGGGCATGGACGAGCAGGCGATCATCTCGTACCTGGTCACCGCCTACTACTCGGCGGCCGTCCTCGTCCCGGACGCGCTCGGCGTCCTGGAGAACGTCGAGGTCGGGCGCTGGGGCTGAGCCGACGGCGTCCGGCGGCGGGGGCCGAACCCTCCCGCCGCCGGGCGCCGGGCCCGCCGCCCGCAGCACCGCCCCGGAGGATACGAAGGAAGTGACCGTGACCATGGCCAGCGCGGATACCGTCACCGGCGGTCAGGGGGCCGTGCGGCTCCTGGACCGGACGCGGACCGCTGTCAATCCCTCATTGCGCTCGACCGTCGAGACCCTGCCCGGGTCCATGCGGCGGGTCGCGATGTACCACTTCGGCTGGGAGCACGCCGACGGAACACCGGCCGCGGAGCAGCCCGGCAAGGCCATCAGGCCCGCCCTGGTCCTCGCCGCGGCCCGCGCCCTCGGCGCCGAGGAGGGCCGGGCGGTGAAGGCCGCCGCCGCCGTCGAACTGGCGCACAACTTCACGCTGCTCCACGACGACATCGTCGACGAGGACGTGACCCGCAGGCACCGCCCCACCGCCTGGACCGTCTTCGGCGTCCCCGACGCGCTGATCGCCGGTGACGCGATGAACGCGCTCGCGCTGCGGCTGCTCGTCGAGGACCCGCACCCCGCCTCGGCCGCCGCCGCCGCCCGGCTCGCCGCCTGCGTCATCGAGCTCTGCGCCGGACAACAGGCGGACTGCGCCCTCGAACGGCGCGCTCCGGGCGAGGTCACCCTCGACGAGGTCCTGGCGATGGCCACGGCCAAGACGGGCGCCCTCCTCGGCGCCTCCTGTGCCATCGGCGCGCTCTACGCGGGCGCGGGCGAGGAGGAGGTCGCGGCGCTCGACGCCTTCGGCCGGGAGGCCGGTCTCGCCTTCCAGCTGATCGACGACCTCATCGGCATCTGGGGCGACCCCGACCGTACGGGGAAGCCCGCGGGGGCCGATCTGGCGGCCCACAAGAAGTCGCTGCCCGTGGTGGCCGCGCTCACCTCGGGCACCCCGGCGGGGGAGGAGCTGGCGGAGATCTACGCCCGCCCGGTCCTGGACGAGGAGGCGGTACGGGCGGCGGCGGACGCCGTGGAGCGGGCCGGTGGGCGTGACTGGGCGCAGGCCCAGGCCGCCGAGCGGATGGGCCGGGCCGTCGAGTACCTGGCGCGGGCGGTCCCGGACCCGGAGGCCGCCGGTGATCTGCTGGCCCTGGCGGAGTTCGTCACCCGCCGCACCCGCTGAGCACCCGCCGGGCCCGCTGTCGCACTCCGCGGGTCCCGGGGCTCAGGACTCCGGGACCAGCCGGGCGACGACGGTCCCGATCAGCTCGTCGAGGTCCTGGTCGCCGTGCAGGTCCGGGACGGTGAAGTGGTCGAACAGCAGCCCCGTGAGGGCGAAGTAGAGCAGCCGGACCGTGTCCGCGTCGCCGGGCATCCCCGCGTCGAGGTGGATGCGGATGTTCAGATCCAGGTCGGAGCGGAGCACCTGGGTGAGCTGGGTGCGCAGCTCCGGCCGCCGTACGGACTCCAGGCGCAGCTCGAAGAGGCCGAGATAGCAGGTGCGTTCGGCGGAGAGCCGCCGGGCCATCCAGCGCATCAGCTCGCCGACCAGCTCCTTGCCGGGGGCGGGGAGCAGCGCGGCGTCGATCGCGCCCGGCGGCGGGGCCAGCCGTACGAAGATCCGGTCGGCGACCTGGGAGAGCAACTGGTCCCGGTCGTCGAAGTAGTTGGACGAGGTGCCCGTGGGGACCCCCGCTCGGGCGTCGACCGCCCGGAAGGTCAGCCCACGGGCACCTTCGTCCGCCAGCACCTCGATCGCGGCGTCGAGCAGGGTCGTACGCCGTTCGGGGTTCCTCGCCATGCCTGCGTACTCCTCTGAGCGAAAAGGGACTTGGGAAGGGAGTCCCGAGAAAAGAGTCCCGGGAAAGGGGTCCCGGGAAATGAGCCTTGCGCAACCACTACAGATGAAGCACTATAACTGTCGTGGTTGCGGACGCGGCCATGCTCCCCCGAGGAAGAGGACCGGTTTGCGCAAGCTCACCTACTACATCGCCTGCACCATCGACGGCTTCATCGGTGACCCCGAGGGCGATGCCACGTCCATGTTCAAGTACGTGGACCCCGCGTACATGGGTTTCATGAGCGCCGAATACCCCGAGACCATCCCCACGCAGGGCCGGGAGGCCTTCGGGATCGACGCCGACGGCAAGCACTTCGACACCGTCGTCCAGGGGATGCGGTCGTACCAGCTCGCTCTCGACATCGGCGTCACCAGCCCGTACAACCACCTGCGCGAGCTCGTCGCCACCCGCTCGCTGGCCGAGTCGCCCCACCCGAACGTGGAACTGATCGCCGACGACCTCGTCGGCCGCATCCGCGAACTCAAGGCGGAGGACAGCCCCCTGGGCATCTACCTCTGCGGCGGCTCCGTCATCGCCGGGCAGCTCATCGAGGAGATCGACGAGCTGGTCATCAAGACCTACCCCCAGGTCTACGGCACCGGAACGCCCATGTTCGGCGCGGGCTTCGAGCCCCGCGACTTCGCACTCGGCGAAGTGCGGACCTTCGACAACGGCGTGCTCGTCCGCACGTACACCAGGAAGCGCTGACCCCGGCGCGCGAGGGGGGCGCGGAAGCGACGTCCCCGCACGTGACCGGCACAAACGCCGAGACCGGGAGAAGTCCGGCCACCAGGCGGCCGGACGCGCGCCGGAGCCGGTCATACCGCTACAGTCCGCGCATGTCATCGGAGTCGTCGGAATCGACGGAAATCTGGACCGGTTGGTACCGGGACCGCAGCGGCGCGGAAGCGATCGTCATCACGGCCGACGGGCGGCGGGTCGCCACCCGGATCAGGGGAGTCGAGTACAAGGGCGAGGGCTTCGCCTCGCTCACCGCACCGGACGAGGGTGACCGCCCCCTCACCGGCTGCGTCCTGGAGTGGGACCTGCCCCTCCCCGTAGCACTGGACGGCACCACCCAACCCGCCACGCTGAGCTGCCTCCTGACGCTCGGCGAGCGCGCGGACCTCAGCCTGACCCTGCACTACGGCGGAACGGCCTTCGAGTCATGCGTCGCCGGGGGCGACTTCGAGGGGGCGCTCGGCCGGGTCCGCAGCCAGCTCCCGCCGGGCGCGGACTTCACCCGGAGGCTGCTGCAAGCGGCCTGACGTCCGTCCCGGTGGCCGTACGACCGCGTCTCCGCACGTGTCCGGTCGACGGCTGCCGGGCCCGTACGACCGCGTCCGCGTGGGTGCGGGGCCGACGGAGGTGAGGTCACCCGCGAACGACGACGGCGGCGGCGCCCCGGGGAGGAGGCGCCGCCGCTTCGTACCGATTGCCCGGTACCGTCCGCTCAGGCCCTGTCAGGCCCTGTCAGGCTCTGTCAGACCTTGTCGGCTCTGGTCAGTTCTGTCAGTTCTTGAAGGCGGAAGCGAGCCCGTAGCGCCACAGCTGGTCGACGCGGGCGCGCTCCGTCGCGTTCGGCTGGGCGTTCTGGCAGGACGTGCCGGGGCCGCCGCCCGACATCAGCTCGCTGCACGGGCCGCTGTAGCGGTCCGGCAGCCCGAGGACGTGCCCGGTCTCGTGGGCCGTCACACGGGTCGAGTTGTACTGCTGGTTCTGCCGGTAGTCCAGGAAGATGTAGCCGTTGCCGTGGCCGTCGGTGCTCGCGTACGAACCACGGGAGTCGTTGCCCTCGTAGTACGTGAAGTCCGGGTTGCCGCCCTCGACGAGACGGACGTTCACCACCGAGCTGTTCCATATCTGGGTCGAGCGCGCGATCTGGGTGCGGAAGCTCGGCGCGTTGGCGGCGCTGTAGACGACGGTGACGGCCGCCGCGCCGGGAGTGGCGGCGCGCTTCTCGGCCACCGACTTCACGACGGCGTCGAAGAACGCCTGGTTGGCCTTGGCCTCGGCGGCCGAACCGGCGTACGCGACGACGGCCCTGTCCACCTTCGCGGTGTCCGCGGCGGACGCCGGGGCCGCGCCGAGGGTGGCGGCGAGACCGAGACCGAGGGTGGCGGTCAGGAGGGAGGTGAGGACCTTGGGGCGACTCATGGGGGGCTCCTCGTGTTGGGGTCGGGAGCGAGTGTGGAGCGCGCCGGGCGCCGCGCGGATGATGTCAACCGCTGATAGCCCCACCACATCACCTGTACAACTCCTCCTCAACTACCTTGAAATCCAAGGTGATTGAGCGGTTCCGGGTATCTGGTGCGACTCAGGGAGCCGCCCTACGCTCGGGGCATGGAGCTGGAGGTGAGACACCTGCGCGCGCTCTGCGCCATCGCGGACACGGGCAGCCTGCACAAGGCGGCCCGGCAACTGGGCATGACACAGCCCTCGTTGACCACCCAGCTGCGCCGCATCGAGAACTCCCTGGGCGCCGAACTCTTCTCCCGGGGCCGGACCGGCTGCCGCCCCACCCCCCTCGGCCGCTCCCTGCTCAGCCGGGCCCGCCCCCTCGTCGCCGACATGGCCGAACTCGTCGCCGAGACCCGCGCTGCGGCGGCCCGAGCCGAAGGGCCGGGGCTGCGCGTCGGCTCCACCGCCAGCCGGGCGCTCCCAGGCTGGCTCCGCAGACTCCGCCAGCGGCTGCCGGGCACCGACGTCGGCCTCCGGATGGACGTCTCCGCGAACGCGCTGCTGCGCACGGTCGCCGCGGGCGGGCTCGACGTGGCGTTCGTGCACGAGGTGGAGGGCAGCCCGTTACGGGTCCCCGAGGGCATCGAGGGGCGGGTGCTGGTCGACCGGGAACCCCAGTTCATCTCCATGGCCCGGCACCACCCGGCCGCCGCCGGGCCCGTCGTGGACCTCACCGACCTGGCCACCGACCACTGGATGGTCGACCCGACCGTGGACGGCGAATGGGACGGCCTGCGCAGGGTCCTGGGCGCGGCGGGCATCGATCCGCCGCTGCTGCACGGCGACTACCACACGGCCGCGTCGATGGTCGTCCTCGGCGAGGCCGTCGCCCCCTGCCAGCCCACCTCGGGCCCCCGCGAGGACATGGCCATCCGACCCCTGCGCGGCGACCCGCTGGCGGTCCGCCTGGTGCTGTACGCGCGCCCGGGGGCACCGCTGGACACCCTGTACGGGGAACTCGCCTCCGCCTACCGGGAGGTGGCGCTGCGCGCGGCCCCGTACCGGGACTGGCTCCGCAGACAGGGGACGGCGGCGGGCGGCTGGGCGGGACCGTGCATGATGACGGCATGATCGAACACTCACCGGCACCGGTACGGCACGCCCGCCCGGAGGACCTGGCGCGGGTCGTGGAACTCGTACGGGAGCACACGGCGTTCGAACGGGCGGCGCCCCCGCCGCCGGACCTCGCGGACCGTCTGAGGGGCCTCCTCTTCGCCACCCCGGCCCCGCGCCTCGGCTGTCTGGTGGCGACCGTCGGGGACGCGGTGGTGGGCTACGCGACCTGCGCTCCGGAGATCTCGACCTGGGACGGCGCGGAGTACCTCCACATGGACTGCCTCTACCTCACGGAGGCCGCCCGGGGCCACGGCCTGGGCCGCTCCCTGATGGCGGCGGTCGCCACGGAGGCCACCCGCCGGGGCCTGACGGAGATCCAGTGGCAGACCCCGCCCTGGAACGAGAACGCGATCCGCTTCTACGAAGCCCTGGGAGCGACACCGAGGGAGAAACGCCGCTACACCTGGCACCCGGAAGCCTGACGCCCCGCCTGCCGGAGGCCCCTGGTACGTACGTGCCAGGGTTCCCGCCGACCGCCGGGGGCGACGCGGGGGCTGAAGCGGTCGTGACCCGTGACGGGCCGACCGCCGACCGCGCACCCGGCCACGGCGCCGCCCGCCGGAAACGACCGCACCCGGCCCGTCAGGACGCCGTCTTCGGCGGCCCGCGGACCGGGTGCGGGGTGGAGACGCCGTGGTCGGAGGGACCGCGGGTCGGAAGGCCGAGGATCAGGCCTTCTTGGTCTCCCAGAAGATGCGGTCGATCTCGGCGATGAGTTCCAGCGCCTTCTCGCCCGTCTTCGGGTCCGTCGACGCCTTCGCGGCCGAGAGGGCCTTCAGGGTGTCGTTGACCAGCTGGTTGAGCTGCGGGTACTTCTCGAAGTGCGGGGGCTTGAAGTAGTCGCTCCAGAGCACCGAGACGTGGTGCTTGGCGAGCTCCGCGCGCTGCTCCTTGATGACCGTGGCGCGGGCCCGGAAGTGCGGGTCCTCGTTCGCCAGGAACTTCTCCTGGACAGCCTTGACCGACTCGGCCTCGATGCGGGCCTGGGCCGGGTCGTACACGCCGCACGGGAGGTCGCAGTGGGCGCTGACCTTCACCTTGGGGGCAAACAGGCGGGAGAGCATTGAGCCGTCCTTCCTCGTGATCGTCTTCTCAGGTGGGACATTACTCGGTGAGAAGGGCGTTTTCGCGGGCGCCCCCTGGGGCTTAGGTCAAAAGTCCAGGGTCATCATCGGACTCGTGTACGAGCGGACGAGCCGTCGTACGAGCGGACCGGGAGGTGCCGGATGAGGGATGAGGGGCGGCGGAGGGGCGTCGACGCGGGGCCGCCGTTCGGGGTCGCCGAGGTGACCGGGGTGTCGATGGTGCCCGCGCTGCTCCACGGCGACCGGCTGCTGGTGCGCTACGGCGGGCGGCTGCGGCCCGGCCGTGTGGCCGTGCTGCGCCATCCGCTCCAGCAGGACCTGCTCATCGTGAAGCGGCTGGTCGAGCGGCGGGACGGCGGCTGGTGGGTGCTGGGGGACAACCCGGCCGCCGAGGGGGACAGCCGGGTCTTCGGAGCCGTACCGCCCGAGCTGGTCCTCGGGCGGGTCCTGGCGCGGTACCGGCCGGTGACGCCGGGGCGTCAGCGGTCGGCGGGGGTGACGCTCTCCTGGCTGTTCTCGGCGCTGCGGCCCGTACGGTCGGGCCGGTCGGCCTCCAGGCGCTTGCGGGCCCGGTAGGCGGCCACGTTGGCGCGGGTCGCGCAGCGGTCCGAGCAGTAGCGGCGGGAACGGTTGGTGGAGGTGTCCAGGTAGGCGTTGCGGCAGGGCGCCGCCTGGCAGAGGCCGAAGCGGTCCGGGCCGAACTCGGTGAGGTGGAAGGCGAGGCCCATCGCCGAGATCGCCGCGTACCCCGTGGTCGCGTTCGAGGAGTGGTCGGCGAGGTGCATGTGCCACCGGGGGTGGCCCTCCTCGTCGAGGGTCTCGTGCCCGGAGATCTGCGGGCTGACCGGGAATTCCAGGAGCAGGGAGTTCAGCAGGTCCACCGCCCCCGTGTGGTCGCCCTCGTCGGCCATGGTGAAGACCGCCCGCAGCCGGGCCCGCACGGTGCGGAAGCGGGGCAGGTCGGCCTCGGTGACCCGGCGGGCCATCTGACCGGCCGGGCCGAAGAGGTCCCTGAGCACCTCGACGGAGGTCAGCGTGTCCTTGCCACGGGCCGGCTCCTCGGTGTTGACCAGACGCACGGCGAAATCCGAGTAATGGGCCAGTTCCACTTGTAGTCCTTACTTCGGCGGGCTAGTGTCTCGACCGGAAGGGGTAACGGCTGTTTCCCCTTTGAGGGTATTACGAACGCGGGGAGGAACGACGATGACCGGAACCGACTGGGCGGCCTGGCAGCAGAGCTGGGACCGTCAGCAGGAGTGGTACATGCCGGACCGTGAGGAGCGGTTCCGCGTGATGCTCGACATGGTCGAGGCCCTCGTGGGACCGAAGCCCCGTGTCCTCGACCTCGCCTGCGGTACGGGAAGTATCACGGATCGGCTCCTCCAGAGGTTCCCGGAGGCGACCAGCACCGGTGTCGATCTCGATCCGGCCCTCCTCGCCATCGCCGAGGGGTACTTCGCGGACGATCCGCGCGTCACCTTCGTGACCGCCGACCTCAAGGACCCGGAGTGGGCCGGACGGCTGCCCCATGACTCGTACGACGCCGTCCTCACCGCCACCGCCCTGCACTGGCTCCACAGCGGGCCGCTGACCACCCTCTACGGGCAGCTCGCCGGGCTCGTCCGCGACGGCGGCGTCTTCATGAACGCCGACCACATGATCGACGAGGCCACTCCCCGCATCAACGCCGCCGAGCGCGCCCAGCGCCATGCCGTCATGGACCGCGCCAAGGCCGGAGGCGCCCTGGACTGGGCCGAATGGTGGGCCCTCGCCGCCGCGGACCCCGTCCTCGCCGGGCCCACCGCCCGCCGCTTCGAGATCTACGGCGAGCACGCCGACGGCGACATGCCCGCCCCGCGCTGGCACGCCGACACCCTCCGCGCCGCCGGTTTCGGCGAGGCCAGGGCCGTCTGGGCCTCGCCCTCCGACACGCTGCTCCTCGCGGTGAAGTAGCGCTGCGGGCCGAGCCGAAGGAGCGTCGCGGGCCGAGCTGAAGGAGAGCTGCGGGCCGGGCCGAAGGAGCGCTGCGGACACGCCGAAGGGGCGGTACGGACACGCCGAAGGGGCGGTACGGGAATCCCGTACCGCCCCTTCCGGCTTCTTCCGTCCCCCTGGCCCCTACAGCACCTTGGAGAGGAACGCCTTCGTCCGGTCGTGCTGCGGGTTGCCCAGGACGTCCCTCGGGTTGCCCGACTCGACCACCACGCCGCCGTCCATGAAGACCAGCGAGTCGCCGACCTCGCGGGCGAAGCCCATCTCATGGGTGACGACGATCATCGTCATGCCCGACTCCGCGAGGTCCCGCATGACGTCGAGGACGTCACCCACCAGCTCCGGGTCGAGCGCCGAGGTCGGCTCGTCGAAGAGCATCAGCTTCGGTTCCATCGCCAGCGCGCGGGCGATGGCCACGCGCTGCTGCTGGCCGCCCGAGAGCTGGGACGGGTAGCTGCCCGTCTTGTCCCGCAGGCCCACCCGGTCGAGCAGCCGCTCGGCGCGCTCCCGGGCCACCGCCTTCGACTCGCCCTTCACCTGGACGGGCGCCTCCATGACATTGGCCAGCGCCGTCATGTGCGGGAAGAGGTTGAAGCGCTGGAAGACCATGCCGATGTCCCGGCGCTGGAGGGCGACCTCGCCGTCCTTCAGCTCGTACAGCTTGTCGCCCTTCTGGCGGTAGCCGACCAGCTGCCCGTCGACCGACAGCCGCCCGCCGTCGACGCGCTCCAGGTGGTTGATGCAGCGCAGGAAGGTCGACTTGCCGGAGCCGGAGGGCCCGACCAGGCAGAAGACCTCGCCGTTGCGGACCTCCAGGTCGATGCCCCGGAGGATGTGGGCCGTGCCGTAGGACTTGTGGACGCCTTCGGCCTTGACCATGGGCTGACCGGTCATCCGGACACCGCCGATCGCTTGAAGGTGGTCAGGTTCGCCCTGATGCGCTGCCACGGGGTGGGCGGCAGGTTACGGATCGAACCGCGGGCGAAACGGCGCTCCAGGTAGTACTGGCCGACGCTGAACACGCTGGTCAGCGCGAGGTACCAGATCGAGGCGACGAACAGCATCTCCATCACGGCACCGGCCGTGTTGCCGATGTTCGAGGAGGCCCGCAGCAACTCGGTGTACTGCACGGCCGAGACCAGGGACGAGGTCTTCAACATGTTGATGAACTCGTTGCCCGTCGGCGGCACGATCACCCGCATGGCCTGCGGGAGCACGATCCGGCCCATGGTCTTCGTCCGGGACATGCCGAGCGCGTGCGCCGCCTCGGTCTGGCCCTCGTCGACCGACTGGATGCCCGCCCGGACGATCTCCGCCATGTAGGCGCCCTCGTTGAGCCCGAGGCCCAGCAGCGCCACCATGAACGGCGTCATGACGTCCACGGTCTCGTTCTTGTAGATCGGCCCCAGGTCGATGTACTGGAAGATCAGCGACAGGTTGAACCACACCAGCAGCTGGACGTAGACCGGGGTGCCGCGGAAGAACCAGATGTAGAGCCAGGCGACCGCGCCCGTCACGGGGTTCTTGGAGAGCCGCATCACCGCGAAGACGACACCCAGGACCAGACCGAGGGCCATGGCGGCGACGCTGATGACCACCGTGTTCCAGAGACCGCCGAGGACCGACGGGTCGAACACCTTGTCCCACACCGTGTCCCAGATGATGTCGCCCTGGGAGAAGGCGTAGACGAGCCAGCCGAGCAGCGCGACCACCACGACGGCGCTGACCCAGCGCCCGTAGTGCCGCACCGGGATGGCCTTGATCGCCTCGTACGGGGTGCCCGAGGCGCCGGAACCGGCCGGAGCCGCGGCCGGTTCCTTGCTGATCCTGTCAGTCATGACGACTGCCCTTCAGTGGAGCGGGGAGGTCACTTTCCGGCGTTGACGGTGGCCGACGCGACGGCGCTGCCCTCGACGTTCCACTTCTTCAGGACCTGGGCGTACGTGCCGTCCTTGATGATCGCGTCGAGCGCCTCCTTGACGGCGTCCCGCAGCTGGGTGTTCTCCTTCGAGACGCCGATGCCGAAGAGGCCGACGTCGCTCTGGCTGCCGACGACCTCGAAGTCGTTGCCGCCGCCCGAGGTCTTCGCGATGTACGCGGCGACCGGGTAGTCGTTCAGGTCGGCCACGGCGCCGCCGGCCTTGACGCGGGTCTGGGCCTCGGCGTCGCTGTCGAAGGCCTGGATCGTCAGCTTCTTGTCGCCGCACTTCGTGGCCTGGGCCTTGAAGGTGTCCTCGTAGATCGTGCCGCGCTGGACGGCGACGGTCTTGCCGCAGAGACCGTCGAGCGAGTTGACGCCCTCCGGGTTGCCCTTCTTGACCAGCAGGGAGACGCCGGAGCTGAAGTAGTCGACGAAGTCGATGCCCTTGCCGATCTTCTTGCCGTTGTCGTCCAGGCCCTCCTGCCGCTTCTTGTTGTCCGTCATCGAGGACATGATCAGCTGCTGGCGGCCGGAGTAGATCGAGGTGATCAGACCGTCGAAGGTGCCCGAGGTGAACCGGAGCTCGACGCCCAGCTGCTTGCTCAGGGCCTGCGCGATGTCGGGGTCGACACCGACGATCTTCCCGCCCTCGGTGAACTCCATCGGCGCGTACGAGGCGTCCGTGCCGACCTTGATGACACCGGACTTCTGGATGTCGGCGGGGAGCTTGGAGAAGAGCGGCGCGGTGTTCGCGGACGCGGAGCCGCCGCCCTTCGTCGGAGTGGTGGTCCCACCGCTGTCGGTCTGGTCGCCGCAGGCGGTCAGCAGGACGGAGCCGGCGACCGCGAGGGCGGCGACCGCGGCAAGACGGGACGTGCGGGTCTTGGCGGTCGTACAGCGCGTGGTGCGTGCGGTCATGATCGGGTTCCTCCGGCGTATGAGGGAGTTGCCAGGGAGGTCACGTACACGTCTTCGATGGTCGTGACCCCGTGTGATTAGGGCATCTTGCCATTCGGACCAGCTCAAACAGACGGCCACGGATGTCAAAATCGGGTAACGGGTGGCCTTCTGACGCCGATGGCCGTGTGCCGCAAGGCCGGACCATCTCCGGTCCGCCTCCCGCGCCGCCGGAGGATTTCTCGCCCATCTCGCCATACGGACGACGGGAAGGCCGCCAATCATCCCCGGGGCTCATCTATCGGGACATCGTGTGACGTGTCGCTCTCCGTCCGCGTCCGGACGCGCTCGGTATGAGTCATGTCACCGAGGAGTTATGGACTCGTCCACGGTGCTGTCCGTCCGGTAAGAAGGATCCTTACACCCCTCATCCGGGGCTCAGGGCGCGTTGTGCGGCGCGCCCGAGCGGCTGCCAGACACGGCGGCCGCGGTGCCTCCCCACCCCTCCTCAACCGGGAGTGGCCACCCTCAAATGAAAAGACCGTAAGGGGTCAACCCAATGGCAGCGGAGATCGTCAATCCTCGCAATGACAGCGGTACGGAAGGGGCTCCCGAAGAGCTCTTCGATCCTGTCTTCGCCCTCCACCGGGGCGGCAAGATGGCCATCCAGGCCACCGTTCCCCTCCGGGACAAGGACGACCTGTCCCTCGCGTACACGCCCGGCGTCGCCAAGGTGTGCACCGCGATCGCCGAGCAGCCCGACCTGGTCAACGACTACACCTGGAAGTCCCAGGTCGTCGCCGTGGTGACCGACGGGACCGCGGTGCTCGGCCTCGGTGACATCGGCCCGGAGGCATCCCTCCCGGTCATGGAGGGGAAGGCCATCCTCTTCAAGCAGTTCGGCGGAGTGGACGCGGTCCCGATCGCCCTCGCGACCACCGACACCGACGAGATCGTCGAGACCGTCGTCCGGCTCGCCCCGTCCTTCGGCGGCGTCAACCTGGAGGACATCTCGGCGCCGCGGTGCTTCGAGATCGAGCGCAAGCTCCAGGAGCGCCTCGACATCCCCGTCTTCCACGACGACCAGCACGGCACCGCCATCGTCACCCTCGCCGCTCTCCGCAACGCGGCGAAGCTGACCGGCCGGACCCTCGGTGACCTGCGCGCGGTCATCTCCGGCTCCGGTGCGGCGGGGATCGCCATCGCCAAGTTCCTCCGGGAGGCCGGTCTTGGTGACGTCGCCGTCGCCGACCGCAAGGGCATCGTCAGCCGCGACCGGGACGACCTCACGGACGTCAAGCGCGAGATCGCCGAACTGACGAACAAGGCGGGCATCAGCGGCTCCCTGGACGCCGCCCTGGCCGGTGCCGACGTCTTCATCGGCGTCTCCGGCGGTACGGTCCCCGAGGCGGCCGTCGCCTCCATGGCCCCGAACGCCTTCGTGTTCGCCATGGCCAACCCGAACCCCGAGGTCCACCCCGACGTCGCGCACAAGTACGCGGCCGTCGTGGCGACCGGTCGTTCGGACTACCCGAACCAGATCAACAACGTCCTCGCGTTCCCCGGCATCTTCGCGGGCGCGCTCCAGGTCCGGGCCTCCCGGATCACCGAGGGCATGAAGATCGCCGCGGCCAACGCGATCGCGGACGTGGTCGGTGACGGGCTCGCCGCCGACTACGTCATCCCGTCGCCGTTCGACGAGCGCGTCGCCCCGGCGGTCGCCGCCGCGGTCGCCGCCACCGCCCGCGCGGAGGGCGTCGCCCGCCGCTGACGCGCCACCCGGTGCCGTGTCCATGCGGGGACACGGCGCCCGTACACCGAGGGGCTTCGTTCCGGACCGGAACGGGGCCCCTTCGGCGCGCCCGGGGCCGGGCCGTACGGCATCCGGTGGGGCGGGTGGGATGGGTGGGATGAGTTGAGTTGGTGGGATCTGTGGGACCTGCGGGGCTGGTGGGGGTTGTGCGTGGTCGTGCGGGTGGAGGCCTTCGGTGCGCGGCGGTGGTGCTACGGGGTGCCGGGCGGGGGCCTTGGGGGAGGGGGAGGCTCGCGGGGTGCGGGGTGCGGGGTGCGGGGTGCGGGGTGCGGGTGCGGAGGCGCTCGGCGCTGGTGTCGGTGTCGGCGGTGGAGGAGGGTGCGGGTGTGGGCGTTCCGTGCCGGTGCGGTGCGGTGCGGTGCGGTGCGGTGCGGTGCGGTGAGTGCCGTGCGGTGCTCGCTCCGGGCCTCCGGCGGCGGCCGGGTGACGGGCGGACGGCGGCGACGCGCCGGGCGACATGGGTCACATCGGGGTGTGGTTCCCCGGCCGTCCACGGGCCCCTAGGGTCGGGCCCATGTTCGCTGCCTACGCCGCCAGAATCGACCGCGACCAGCCCCTGAACGGCCTCGAACTGGGCGAACGCCCCGAACCCGAGGCCCGGCCCGGCTGGACCACCGTCACCGTCAGGGCCGCCTCGCTCAACCACCACGACCTCTGGTCGCTGCGCGGGATCGGGCTCCCCGAGGAGAAGCTGCCGATGATCCTCGGCTGTGACGCCTCGGGCGTCGACGAGGACGGCAACGAGGTCGTCCTGCACTCCGTGATCGGACAGACCGGACACGGTGTCGGGCCCGACGAGCCCCGCTCCATCCTCACCGAGCGCTACCAGGGCACCTTCGCCGAGCGGGTGACCGTGCCCCGCTGGAACGTCCTGCCCAAGCCGAAGGAACTCTCCTTCGAGGAGGCCGCCTGTCTGCCCACCGCCTGGCTGACCGCGTACCGGATGCTCTTCACCAACGCGGGCGTACGGCCCGGTGACTCGGTGCTCGTGCAGGGCGCGGGCGGCGGGGTCGCCACCGCCGCCATCGTCCTGGGCAGGGCCGCGGGGCTGCGGGTCTTCGCCACCAGCCGCGACGAGGCCAAGCGCGAGCGGGCCGTGGCGCTCGGCGCGGTCGCGGCGTACGAGCCCGGCTCCCGGCTCCCGCACCGGGTGGACGCGGTCATCGAGACCGTCGGCGCCGCCACCTGGTCGCACTCGGTCAAATCGCTGCGTCCCGGCGGCACCCTCGTCATCTCGGGCGCCACCAGCGGCGACCGGCCCGCGCACGCCGAACTGACCCGGATCTTCTTCCTGGAACTGAAGGTCGTCGGCTCCACCATGGGCTCCAAGGACGAGCTGGAGGACCTGCTCTCCTTCTGCGCCGCCACCGGCGTCCGGCCCGTCGTCGACGAGGTCCTGCCCCTGGACCGGGCGCGGGAGGGCTTCGCGCGGATGGCCTCCGGCGAACTCTTCGGAAAGATCGTGCTGACGACCTCTTGATGACGCGTCAGGGCAACTGATGGGATCTCCGGCACGCGAAAGGTGAACATCGCTCACATCCCTGTGCCGGAGGTCTTCCTTGCTGCGAACCACCCTTGCCGCGACCGCCGTCGTCGCCGCGCTCCTCGTCCCGACGGCCGCCCACGCGACCCCGGACGGCGCGTCCCGGGCCACCCCCCGAACGGGGGCGGCGATCAGCCCCGCCCCGCCCGGGGCGGTGACCGGGGTCCGGGCGGACGGCCCCGCGATCCCCGCCCTCACCGACGCGTACGGCCGCACCCTCACCCTGCGGGGCTGGAACGTCGAGGACAAGGCCAACCGGGGCGACGCCGCCCTCTCCGCCATCACCGAACGCCACTTCCGCGACATGCGGTCCAAGGGCTTCAACTTCGCCCGCCTCCTCGTCTTCTGGGACGACCTGGAACCCCGCCCCGGCCAGTACAGCCAGGGCTATCTGAAGAAGATCGGCCGCATCCTCGACTGGGCCGCGAAGTACGACGTCAAGGTCCTCATCGACGCCCACCAGGACGTCTTCGGGCCCGCGTTCGGCCACCGGGGCGTGCCCGCCTGGGCGACCAGGACCGACGGACTGCCGTTCACCCCGAACCCGGACGACTGGTTCTCCGAGTACTTCCAGCCCGCCGTCCAGCGCGCCTTCACCCATCTCTACGAGGACGAGGACCTCCGGCGCGCCCAGGCCCGCATGTGGCGGCTGCTCGCCGACCGCTTCGGCGACCACCCGGCCGTCCTCGGCTACGACCTGATCAACGAACCGATGGGAGAGCTGAAGGAGGGCGAGGACCTCGCCACGGCCGCCCGCCGCATCGAACGCGACCAGCTCACCCCGATGTACAACCGGCTCGCGGACGCGGTCCGCACGGTCGACAGGTCCCGCTGGATCTTCGTCGAGCCGACCCCGATCGTCGGGGAGGGCGTGCCCACCGGGCTGGGCCGGATCGACGACCCGAAGATCGTCTACGCCCCGCACTTCTACAACACCGGCATGGAGGCGGGCGCCGACTACGACCCCGCCGCGCGCTGGATCGAGAGCTACGAACAGGCGGTCACCCGCTATCCGGAGGAGTACGAGGTCCCCGTGGTGGTGGGGGAGTGGGGGCCGCTCAACAACTCCCTCCCGAACATGAACCGCTTCTACCGGGACGCCATGGCCTCCCTCGGGCGCTACAGCTCCGGTTCGGCGGGCTATGTGTGGTGCTACGGCGGCGGCTACTGCGCGGTGGACGGCGCCGGAGCCTTCCGGACGAACAAGGAGCTGACGGCCGAGCCGTACGCGGAGGCCGTCGCGGGCACGGTCCGCTCCGCCGTCTACGACCCCGGGGCCGGGGTCTACCGCCTGGCCTACGACTCCGCCGGCCGACGCGGCTCCCGGGTCACCGAGCTGTCCCTGCCGCCCGGCGACTGGCGGGTGACGGCCCGGGGCGGTGCGCTGGTCCTCCGCACCGGCAAGGGCAGGGCCTGGGTCCTGGCCGCCCCGGGGGCCCGGGTGACCGTCACGGTCACCCGGGGCTGACCCCGTCCCCCTAGCTTCTCTCCGGTGACCGCAGCAGACCGGTGATCCCGACCGCCGCCGCCGACAGGCGGTCGCGGGTCTCGGTCAGCTGGTCCTGGCTCACCCCGTGGTCGCGTGCCGCGTCGCGGATCTCGTCGCGGAACCGGTCGAGGAGACGGTCCAGGTCACGGGCCGGGTCGCCCGAGCCCTCGGTGTCCCTGGCCCACTCGGGGGCCTCGCCGGGCGGAGCCGGGGTGTACACCGGCTCCTGGGGCGCGGCCTTCGGCGGGGTCGTGCCCGTCACCAGGCCGCCGAGCTGGGACGTGATGTCCGAGAGGCCCTCCCAGACGCCCTTGGGCCAGTCGCCCCGGGAGAAGCGGTCCTGCACCTCGTCCTGCACCTGCTGGGCGATCCGCTGGAACTCCTTCGCCTGGTGGCGGGCCGTCTTCGCCTCGGCGCGGGCCTGCCGGGCCTGCTCCTTCCACTCCTGTCCGACCCGGCGCAGCTCCTCCTTGGCCTCGGCGAACGAGGAGGACTCCGAGGTACGGGTCCGGCCCGCCTCCGCGCGCATCTCGCTGCGGATCCGGCCCGCCGCGCCGCGCACGTCGTCGCGCATCTCCGCCGCCAGCTCCGACACCGATTCGCGGATCTCCCGCTCCAGGTCGTCCAGTTCGGCGCCGCGCCCGGCCAGTTCGGCGCGGCCCGCGTCCGTGATCGAGTAGACCTTCCGGCCTCCTTCGCTGGCGTGGGTGACGAGGCCTTCGGCCTCCAGCTTGGCGAGTCTCGGGTAGACCGTGCCGGCCGAGGGCGCGTACAGCCCCTGGAAGCGCTCCTCCAGCAGGCGGATCACCTCGTAGCCGTGGCGCGGGGCCTCGTCGAGCAGCTTGAGCAGATACAGACGGAGGCGGCCGTGCGCGAAGACGGGCGGCATGTCAGAGCACCTTTCCGGACGCGGAGGGGGTGACGGAGGGGGAGGAACCGGTGTCCTCGTCCGGCTCCGGGCGGCGGAGCAGGGCGATGGAACCGGAGACGGTGGTCGCCTTGAGGGTGCCCCGGCCGGAACCGAGGGTGCCGGTGACGGTTCTGGTGCCCCACTGGCCGCCCACCCGCAGGCTCTCGAAGGCGTTGGACACGGAGCCGCTGGTGGTGCTGGCCTCCACCCGGGCGTCGGCCGGATGCGGAAGGCGGATGGCGACCTCGCCGGAGACGCTGGAGAGCTGGATGTCGGCGGGCGGGCCGTCCAGCTCGGCGGAGTCGAGATCGATGACCATGTCGCCGCTGACGGTCTCCGCCTTCACGGAGGCGCCCGCGCCCTCGATCACCGTCACGTCCCCGGTCACGGAGTTGATCCGCAGGGCGCCGGTGACCGACTGGGCCTCCAGGCTGCCCGAGACGCTCTCGGCGCGGACCGGGCCGGAGAGCCCGAGGAGGGTGGTGTCGCCGGTGACCCCCCGCACCTCCGTGCGCCCCTTGATGCCGGTCACGACGGCCTCGGCGCCGACCACGCCCACCTCGACGTCGACACCCGCGGGGACGGCGACGGAGACGACGGCCCGGCGCCGGAACTCCTTGCGGTCGAGCCATTTGAGGATGCTCTTCCACTGGAGGTCCTCGTAGCTCACGGTCAGCGTGGAGCCGTCCTGCGACACGATCAGCGGCGGTCCCTCGATCTCGCTGATCTCCACGCGGGCGGAACTCTCCTCGGTCCCCACCACGTTCACCGTGCCGTTGACGATGCGGACCCGCAGCCGGGTCACGGGCTCGGGCGGTGCCAGCTTCGTCGGCTCGGTGACGGACCACTCTGTCATGGTGCTGACCTCCCGTTTCGGCAACGCAACATATCGCGTCTCTCGCTAGACACGATATATCGCGGCCAAGTGAAGTCAACCCTGACTCTTCCCTGACAGGGTGGGGGCATTAGCTGCCGTACGCGGACAAACTGTCTTAGCGTGGGTCCATGAACGCGACATCCGGACCGAGCCCCGCCGGGGCGCTGCTGCTCTGCCGTGCCGACCCGTCAGCGGTCCGCCCACCGGCCCAGCTGCTCCGCGAACGGCTTCTCCTCGCCCCCGCGGGCGACGACTGGAGCGTCCTCGTGCCGGAGGGCGGGCCCTGGCTCCGGGACGGGGAGTCCGTCGAGCAGGTCGTCACCGGCTGGTCCACCGCCCTCGCCGTCTCCGCCGCCGCCTGGCCGGTGGTCGCGCTCTGGTGGGACCGGGACCGGGCCGGACTCACCCTCGCCGCCGGGTTCCGCCGCACGGTCGGCTACACCTGGCTCGCGGACGGCACCCCCGTGGGCGAGGACGAGGCCATGCGCACCTTCGCCGACCGGCTCTCCCTCGACCCCGTCCTGGACGTCCAGGCCCTGGAGCCGCTCACCGGGCCCGACCCGGACGCCGACGCCGCCAGCCGTCTCCTCGGGGTCGTCGCCGTCCTCGGACGCGTCGGACTCGCCCTGCCCACCGGACTCCTCCCCGGCGAGAGCGCCGACCGGCTCCGTTCCGTGGCCCTCGCCGGGGGCGCCGAGCAGCTCGAATGGCCCGGCTGGCGGGACGCCGTGCGCGCGGAACTGGACGCGGTGGAGGAGGGCCCCCTCGGCCCGTACTTGCGCGGTCCCCGGGCCCGTGCGCTGGCCGGGGCCCAACTCGCGGCGGGAGTGCCGCTGCTGTGCTGGGGCGTCGGCCGCCGCAGCGGTGGCTGGACGACGGCCGGGGCGCTGCTCGTGGCACACGGCGCGCTGGGGCTGCTCTACGACCGGCTGCGGGAGAACTGAACGGGGCCGGAACCGCACCCGCCGAGCCGCGCCACCATCGCCGGGGCGGTCCACGCGCATGGGGGGCCTGCGGCTGAGCAGGGCGTCGACCAGGTCCGTCAGCGGGCGGGTTCCACGTACACGGGGACCCGCCCCGGTGGTCCACGCAGACGGAGCCGTGTCGCGCCGTCCGCCCGGACCGGTCACGCCGCCGGTGCCGTGCCGCGCCGACCGCGGGAAGCCCCGGTGACGCCGGTGGGCGGGGACACGCCCACGCGTACCCCCGCCCACCGCCACGCTCACGCGTACCCCCGCCCACGCGCGCGCGTGGCGCCGCGCGCCCGGCGCTTCCTACTCCTCGTCGTCCTCGTCGTCGTCCAGACGGGCCAGCCAGGTCGCGAGGCGCTCGACCGGCACCTCGAAGTCGGGGTTGAGGTCGACGAAGGTCCGCAACTGCTCGGCGAGCCACTCGAAGGTGACCTCCTCCTCGCCTCGCCGCTTCTCCAGTTCCTCGATGCCACGGTCGGTGAAGTACATGCGATCAGGATAGGCGCCCGTCCCCCGTCCTCTGTCGCCTGTCAGTCCCACCGACTAGCCTTCTCCATCATCGTTTCGTGGAGCGGGGGCCGCTGTGACGGACGGAATCGCCAGGGTTCGGCTGGACGACGGCACACCGGTGTGGGCCAGGGTCCGTGACGTGCAGGAACTCGGCCGGGGCGGCGGGTTCCAGGACACCGGTGTCAGGGACCGGGTGGTCTCGATGACCGGCGGGCTCACGGACGTGGTGCGCGGGGTGGTCGGCTCGCTGCGCGCCGGGCTCGAACCCAGGGGCCCGGTGGAGGTCGCCGTCAGCTTCGGCATCGAACTGTCGGCCCAGTCGGGCAAGGTCATCGGGGTCCTCGCCGACGGCTCCGGAACGGCCTCCGTGAACGTCTCCCTGACCTGGACCGAACCGGGCCGCACCACCGACCTCCCCGCCCCGGACGCCGGAGCCCTTCCCCCGGGTGCCCCGTCCGCCGAAGCCCCCGGTGCCGGGGCCCTGGCACCCGTCCCCCCGCCCGTCCCCGTCCCCCCGGCACCCGTCCCCCCGCCCGCCGCCGTATCAGTACCCCCCGCCCCGCACATCCCGCCCGCGCGTGCCGCCGTCGTGCCGCCCGCGCCGACCGTGCCCCCGACGCCCGCCGCGCCCCCCGCCGAAGCGCCGCCCGCGCCCCCGGCCGGTTCCGGCGCCCCGGAGAGAACCCCCGAAGGGGGGCCGACGGAAGACGGCACCGCATGAGCCCCTTCGACGCTCTCGTGCGCCCCGCTCTCGTGCGCATCGCCGCTCCCGGCGGCGGGTATGACCCCGGCGGCGACCGGTACTGGGGCACCGGCTTCTTCATCGCCCCCGGCTGGGTGCTGACCTGCGCCCATGTCGTGGCCGAGGGAGGAAGCGCGGTGTGGAGGAGCGAACCGGCCGTCGGCATCACCTGGGAGGACGGCAAGACCACCCGGGAGACCGTCGGCACCGTCGCGCTCGCCCTGCCCCGCCCCGAGCACCCCGACGCCCCGCCGGACCGGTGGCCCTTCCCCGACCTCGCGCTCGTCCGCGTCCCCGGCACGCAGAAGGCCTCGTGCGTACGGCTCAGCGAGCGCCCGCCCGCGCTGCCCACCCCCGTCGGACTGCACGGCTGGTCCCGCGAGACCGGCGAACTCGGCGTCCGGCACGTCCACGGCACCCTGAACGGCAGCGACGGGAAGGCCCTCCTCACCGACTGGGTCATGCCCGTCGAGGGCTGCTCTGGCGGCCCCGTCCTCGACCACCGGCAGGGCGCCGTCATCGGGCTCAACAAGGGCCGGGGACCCGACGGGGGCGCCGTCGTCCCCATCACCGCCCTGCGCAGACTGCACGACCTGCCCGGCGGCGAAGCGGTGGGCGAGGCCCTGCGCGCCCACGACCGGCACCACCTCGCCCGCTACCGCTCGCTGGACGACCGGCCCGACTGGACCCGCGCCCAGCGGCTGCTGCCCGCCTCACCGGGCCTCACCCCCGGACAGCGCACCCACCTCTACGGACACTTCGCCGACCTCCCCGCACCCACCGCGCCCGGCGAGATCCTCGACCTCGTCGACCAGGTCAAGGCCTGGATCAGGGAGGACGACCTGCCGGACGCCCTGGAGCACGACCCCCGCACCTGGAGCGAGGGCGCCGGACTCCTGCGCGGACTCCGCGCCCCCCGCAGGGACGGCGTCACCGACCTCGAACCGGACGCGGTGCTCCTGTACGCGGCCCATGTCGTCCGGCACGTCGGCGGCCGGTACGGGCCCCGGGCCGACACCGCCGGACTCACCCGCTGGATCATCGACGAGTCGGGCGACGCGGGCCGGTTCCTGCGCCGCGAGATCGACGGGCTCGTCAGCCCCGGCCGCCCCGCCCCCCTGTCCGTACGCGAACCACGCGCGCGTGCCGACGTCCTCCTGGAGATCGACACCCCCCGCTACGACCGCCGTTACCCGTGGCGGGTCAAACTGCTGCTCGACGGGGAGACCGTCAGCCCCCTCCACTGCGACGACCGGGGCGTCGAGCGGGCCCGACTCAGGGAGACCCTGCGCGAACCCCTCGCGGACGCCCTGCGGCGCGGCGACAGCGGACCCCACCTGGCTGCCGTGGAGGCCGTGCTCCCCCGCGAACTCTTCGACGAACCCCTCGACACCTGGCGCCTCGAACCGCCCCCCGGCCCCGACGACGCCTGGACGACGACTCTCGGCCAGCGCCGGATCGTCGTCATCCGGGACGCCCGCAGACACACCAGGGAACCCGCCCCCGAATGGCGCGAGCGCTGGGAGGCCGGGGAGCGCGGCCCGCTGCACGCCGCCCCGCTGCGCGCCGAAGCGCCCGGCGCGGGCCCCGACGCGCACACCGCGCGCGTCCGCCGGGAGACCTGGGCGGAGACGTACGACCGGCTCAGGGACGCGGCGGGCGGCACCGTCCCCGTCTACTGCGGCCCGGTCGGCAGCGGCGACGGACTCATGGCGATGAACGCGGCGCTGGCCGCCGGCCACCCGCTCGCGCTCTGGCGGACCGGCGCCCACGACCACACCGACTGCGCAGAGTTCCACGAGCGCGCCGACCGGCTGCTCACCGACGCCGCCACCGCCTGGGGAGTGCGCGGCCCGGTCCGCTCCCTGCGCACCCGGGCGACCGACCGGGCGGCCGGACCCGAGGCACGCGCCGCGTACGCCTGGGCGGAGAGCATCGCCGTCCTGCTCGACCCGCCCGACCGGCCGCCGCACGGCGGCCGACTGGAAGCCCCGCCCCTGCTCGGGGAGGGGGAGCAGTGACGGGAGCGGCCACCGGGACCGGACGCCCGCGATCCGTCCTGAAGGCCCGTCGGCAGCCGCCGCCTCCGGGCGGTACGTTCGACGGGCCCGGCAACGACACCACAGCCAGGAGGAGTCCATCGTGAACGATTGGCGGATCTACCGTGGCGCCGGTCTTCCGCACGACGAGATCCAGCGGCTGCCCGCCCCGCCGCCCTGGCGCGACTTCTCGACGGGCGGCGCCGACGACACCCTGGCCGGTGCCGACCGGCGGCTCGGCGTCCGGCGCAGGCTCGTCCAGAACCACCACCCCCGGCCCGCCGAGACCGACGCCGTCAACGCCGCCCTCTATCTGCGCCGCCCCCTGCTCGTCACCGGCAACCCCGGCACCGGCAAGTCCACCCTCGCGCACGCCGTCGCCCACGAACTGCGCCTCGGCCGGGTCCTGCGCTGGCCGATCGTCAGCCGTACGACCCTCCAGGACGGCCTCTACCGGTACGACGCCATCGGCCGCCTCCAGGACGTCCAGCTGGAACGCGCCCAGACCGGGGCGCCCGGCCCCACGGCCGCCACCCCCGCGGGCATCGGCTCGTACATCAGGCTGGGGCCGCTCGGAACCGCGCTGCTCCCCTCCGAGCAGCCCCGGGTGCTGCTCATCGACGAACTCGACAAGAGCGACCTCGACCTGCCGAACGACCTCCTGAACGCCCTGGAGGAAGGCGAGTTCGCCATTCCCGAGCTGGAAAGGATCGCGAACCGCGAACCCGTCGTCGAGGTGCTCAGCGACGACGGCCGCACGGTCCCCGTCTTCGGAGGCCGGGTCCGCTGCACCACCTTCCCCTTCATTGTCCTCACCTCCAACGGCGAACGGGACTTCCCCGCCGCCCTGCTGCGCCGCTGCATCCGGCTGGAACTCGAACCGCCCGGCGAGGAACAGGTCGGCGCGATGATCGAGGCGCACCTGGGCGGCGACACCGCCACCGGAGAGGCGGAACGGGGACTCGTCCAGCGCTTCCTCAACCGGGAACCCGGCGAGGTGATCGCCACCGACCAGCTCCTCAACGCCCTCTACCTGACCCAGCACGCCTCCCGCGCGGAACGGGTCACCAGGGAACGCATCGCCGACATGCTCATGCAGCCACTCGACCAGCCGAGGTGACGGTCGTATGCTCCGGACCCAGCTGGAGGAGCTGACCCGCAGACTTCGGGCCGCCGGCCAGGACCCCACCGCCGAGGACATCGCCGACGCCGTCTGGCTGTCCCGGTGGCTGCCCGGCCCTCCCCCCGGGGAACCGGAGGGCCCGGCGGCCCCGGCCGACCGCGCGGACCGGGCCGGACAGGAGGACCGGGAGGACCGGGAGGACACCGAGCGCCCCGCCGCCCCGGAGGACCCGGCCGACCGCGACCGTCCGGGCACCCCCGGCGACGGCCCGCCGGGCGGGCCCACCGGCACCGCGACCGCCACGCCCGCCCCCGGGGACACGCCCGCCCGTGACTCCGTGGGCCTCCACATGGCCACCGGCGCCGGGATCGTCCCCCGGCCCGCCGGAGCACCCGAGCGCGGCGCGACCCTGCCCGTCCGCGCCCCCGGAGCCAACGCCCTCCCCGGACTCCTCGGCCTCCAGAAGGCCCTGCGCCCCCTGCGCGACTACACCCTCGCCCCGCACCGGCCCGGCGAAGGCACCCTCGACGAGGAGGCCACCGCCGAACGCAGCGCCGCCGCAGGCGTCCTCACCCCCGTCATGCGTCCCGCCGCGGGCCGCCGCCCCGACATCCAGCTCCTCATGGACACCGGCCCCGCCATGGTCGTCTGGAGCCGGATGGTCGAGGAACTCCGCCAGGCCTGCCAGCAGTCCGGCGCCTTCCGGGACGTCCAGGTCCACCGCCTCCACGACACCGGCGAGGGACCCCCGCTCGTCACCACCACCTCCGGCGCCGACGGCCGCCCCCGGCTGCGCCCCGTCGACCAGCTCCACGACCCCACCGGCCGCCGCCTCACCCTGGTCGTCAGCGACTGCGTCGGACCCCTCTGGCAGAGCGGCGCCGCCCAGCGCTTCCTCCGCCAGTGGCCCCGCCGCTCCCCGCTCGCCCTCGTCCAGCCCCTGCCGCCGCGGCTGTGGCCCCGCACCGCGCTCCCCGCCGAACCCGGCACCTTCCAGCGCTCCGCCGTCCCCGGCGGCCACCCCGCCTTCCGCTCCGACGACGAACCCTGGGGACCCCCCGTCCCCGGCCGCCGGGCCGTCCCCGTGCTCACCCCCACCCCCGAGGCCTTCGCCTCCTGGACCCGCCTCCACACCGGACACGGCGGTGACGCGGTACGCGGCTGGGCCGCCTGGCTCGGACCCGAGCGGACCGCGCCCCGCACCCCCGGAACGCCCCGCGCCCCCCGCGCCGACGACGAACTCCTGCGCGCCTTCCGGGCCGGTGCCTCGCCCGGGGCGCTCCGGCTCGCCGTCCACCTCGCCGCCGCCCCGCTGACCCTGCCCGTCATGCAGCTCGTGCAGCGCGCCATGCTCCCCGACACCGGACCCATGGAACTGGCCGAAGTGCTCCTCAGCGGCCTCCTGCGACGGCTCCCGGGCCCCACCCCGTACCCCTGCTTCAGCTATCCGCCCGGCATCCAGCAGCACCTCCTCGGCTCGCTCGACCCCAGCGCCGCCGCCCTCGTCCTCAAGCACTGCTCCGCCTACGTGGAGCGCAACTTCGGCCAGGGCATGAGGAACTTCCCCGCCCTCGCAGCCGCCCGCCTCTCGGGCACGGAGACCGAGCCGGGCCCCGGCGACGGCGGGACCGGGCGCGCCGGACTCCCCGAGGAGACCGACGAACCCCTGGGCCCCGAGGGCGCCGAGACCGAACTGTTCGCCCGCATCCCCGCCCGCGTCCTCCGCTTCTACCACCCCGACCTGGTCACCCCCGACCCGCTCACCGAGGCCCGCCGCCTCCTCGCCCAGGGCCGGGGCCAGTCCGACCCCGCCCTGCTCGCCGGGGCCCGCGAGCGCGCCGAGGCGGCCCTCCCCGCCGAACCCGTCGAGGCCCGCATCGTCCTCGCCCGCGCCCTGTACGCCGAGGCGGGCACCGCCGCCGCCCGCCGCACCGGCCGCCGCCCCGCCCTCCTCGGCCGGGCCGCCGAAACCCTCGTACGCGCCGGGGAACTCGCCCGTACCGGCGAGGAGGCGTGGGCCGAGGCCCGTCTCGAACTCGCCGTCGTCCACCACGCCCTGTGGCGCGACACCCACGACCCCGGCCACCTCGACGCGGCCCTCACCGCCCTCGCCGGGGACGTCGCGCACTGGCCCGAGACCACCCGCCACACCCTCCACCTGCGGCGCGGCCGACTGCTCCTCGCCCGGGGCGACGGCGAGGCCGCCGCCGGGGAACTCGACGCCGCCCTCACCCTCCGCGAGAGCGCCGCCGCCTTCCTCGACCTCGCCGACGCCCTGCACCTCGCCGGGGCCGACCACGGGCGCGTCCGCCTCGCGCTCGACCGCGCCGAACCCCTCCTCGGCGACGGCCACGCCCTGCGGCTGCGCCTCACCACCGCCCGCGCCCGCCTGTACGACACCGAGGGCGACGGGACCGCCGCCGACGAGGCGTACGAGGAGGCCACCCTCCTCGCCCCCGACGACAGCGCGCAGCGCGGCCCGCTCCTGCTCACCTGGGGCGGATCGCTGCTGCGGCGGGCGGCGGCCGACACCGGAACGGCCCCCGTCGACCGGGCCGAGGGCGTGCTGCGCGAAGCCCTCACCCGGCTCCCCTCGGGAGCGCCCGAACGGGCCAGGGCGAGGACCCTGATCGGCAGCGTCCTCGCGCTCCGCTTCCACCGCGCCGGATTCCTGCCCGACCTCTTCGAGAGCCGCCACCTCCTCGAACAGGCCCTCCGGGGCACCGAAGACCCCGGCGAGCGGGCCGAGGTCTGGCTCCAACTGGGCCGGGTACGACTGGAACTGGCGGAGGTGGCCTGGGACGGGGCGATCGGCGATGCCCTCGCCGCGTACCGCAACGCGGCGGAGGAGTCCCGCGCCGCCCACGGCGACGACCCGGGCACGGTCACCGGCGCCCGCGCCCGGCACGCCCTGGGCGCGACCCTCTGGCTGATGGGCCGCCCCGGCCGGGCCAGGAAGGAACTGCTGACGGCGGCCGAACAGTGGCGGCGGCTCACCGGACGGCTCGTGGAGGTCGAACGGGCGGACGTGGAACGGACCAGGGCCCTGCTCGCGGAGGTGGAGGGCCTCCACGACCGGCCGAACGCCCACCCCGCCGAGGGGGACCGGCGGGGCGTCGCGCCGCCCTGGTGGACCTGGAGCGACACCGCCGGACGAGCGTCCGACGGAACGGCTGGATGACGGGGGCGCGAATGAGCGCAGTTGAATCGAATGGGTTTCCGGTCTACCCGCGTCGGGAAGAACCGCTGCGCCGCTACGACCGTGGGGGACAGCGTCGGTGAGGAGGAGCCGGGAGTGTTCGAGCGTACGGAGTGGGCGATCGGTGCCGGCCGTCATGCCGACCGCCATGCCGACCGGTCTCCGCATCGGCCCGATCTCGCCGCCGTCGACCTGCGGACCCTGCGGGTCATGGACGACGCCGTTCTCGGCGCGGCGGTCGAGAGAATACTGCGCGACCCCTCGGATCTGGTCGTCTCCTGGCCGGAGGACGCCCTCGCCGACTGACGGCCGAGCGGCCCGCGCCGCCCGGCCGACCCCCGTCCACGCTCCGACCGACCGGCGGAATCCAGCCGACTCCACCACCCCGGGCCCGCCCCTCACCCCCCACCCCGCGCACGACCCCTCCGACACGGGGCCGACGCGCCCTGCCGGACGCGCGCTCTCAGGGCCCTGCCTCCTCGGGCAGCCGGACTCCGGGCCCCGCCCCGCACCCCGCTTCCCACAGGCGGTCCCCGCACCCTGCGTCGGACGCGCGCTCTCCGGGCCTTGCCGCGGCGGCCCGCGTTCCCGGCTCTGCCCCGGACAGTCGGACTCCGGTTCGCGCGCCGCGCCCCGTCTCCCACAGCCGTCCTCCGAAGCCTGTTCTCGGCCGCCGGGGGTCCGCCCGGCGGCTCCCGCGCCCCCCGGCGGACACGTGCTCTCCGGGCCCCGCCTCGGCGGCCCGCGTTCCCGGCCCGGCCCCGGGCAGCCGGGCTCCGGGCCCCGCCTCGGCGGCCCGCGATCCCGCCCCCGCCCCCGACAGCCGGACTCCGCCCCCCTCCCCCCGCAGCCGCCTCCCCCGGTCCGGTCCGGGGGGCGGGAGTGATCGCCGCGCCGCCGCGGCCCGCCGCCTTCGCCGCGCTGGCCGCCACCCGGCCCGGCCCGGCGGGGACGGCCTTCCTGCGGTCCGGGATGCACGCCCGCCGCCTGCTGCTGCTCAAGGCCCTGCTCGTGCGGGTGCGGCGGCACCGCGACCGGATCGCCCCCGAGACCCTGCGCGGCTTCGAAGCCGCCTGGAACCTCCTCGAACGGACCGAGCGCGGCGCCCCCGGCGTGGTCCGCGCCGTCCTCGACTACCCGACCACCGGCGCCTGGCTCGCCGCCGCCCTCACCGCGCCCCCCGGGCCCGCGCTCGACCGGCACCTGGCCCATCTCGAACCGCTCGCCGCCACCGCCGCCGTACGCGCCGGACGCCCCCTCGACCTGGTGCTGCGGGCCCCCGGCGGAGTGCTCCCCCTGCCCGGCGCCGGGAACGTCCTGGTGCCCCCCGGCCCGGTCCGGCTGATCTCGCGCTCCCAGGTCGTACGGGTCCACTCCGAGGCGGCCCCCGGCGCCCCGGCCGCGCTCCTCAGGCCCGTCGGCCCCCCTGGCGGAGCCGTGACCGGCAGCGGCCCCGGCTGGCGCGGTCTGCGCGAACTCGCCGGGGGAGCCGCCCGCCTGGACGACCTCGACCCGTACCGGGCGCCTCCCGGCGGCGTGGGCACCCCGGCCAGGATCGCCGCCGAACGCCCCGACATCGACCACTCCGCCTGGTCCGGGCACTGGCGGGCCGCCCGGGAGCTGCTGCGGCGGACCGACCCGGCGCGGGCGGTGGAGATCGGCCGGACGGTCGGCGCGCTCGTACCGCTGCTCCCGCAGGGGCCCCGGGCCGTCGGCGCCACCCTGAGCGTCGCCCCCGGGGCCGTCCTCATGACCCCGTCCGCCGGTGCCTTCGACATGGCGGAGACCCTGGTGCACGAGCTGCACCACAGCAAGCTGTCCACCCTCCACGAACTGGTCCCGCTCTACCGGCCCGGCCGCGCCGCCGTGCTCTACCGGGTCGGCTGGCGCGCCGACGAGCGCCCGGTCTCCGGGGTCTTCCAGGGGGCCTACGCCCATCTGGCACTGGCCGATCTGTGGCGCAGGGCCCGGGACGCCCCCCGGGTGCCGGGGGCCTGGAGCACCCGGGCCGCGCAGCAGTTCGACCATGTCCACGATCAGGTGGGCGAAGCACTGGCGATGCTGCTTGAATCCGATGAACTGACCAATGAGGGCCGGGAGTTCGCCCGACACATGCGGCAGCTCCATGCGAGCCTCGGCGCGAGTCCCGGGGCCCGTGGGTGACACTGTGCCCACGACACATGACACTGCGTTGCGCGCGAGCGGGACGGGAGACGTAACAGATGGCGGAACAGCGGTCGGGCGGGGGCCCGGAGGGCCACGGAGGCAGGATCAGCTTCGAACACGTCCTGGTGGTCTTCCCCGGATACCACCGGCCGTGGGCGGCCTGGATCAACCAGCGCCTGGACACCCACGGCGTACGCGCCACCCTCCAGCGCTGGGACCCGCCCCGCGAGGTCCCCCTGGAGGACTCGCTCGGGGACCTGCTGCTCGCCCGGGGCCAGGTCCTCCTCGTCCTCAACGACTGGTTCTTCGAGCTGGGCCCCCGGCCCGCGGGGGAGTGGAACGACGTCCTGCGCGGCTTCGTCGCCGCCCACGCCGACCGCTTCGCCGCCGTCAACCTCACCAACCGCCCGCTCCTCCCGGCCACCGCCGTCCTCGAACCGGTCAGCCTCTGGGGCGTCGGCGAGGAGGAGGCCGAAGCCCGCCTCCTCAGCAGGCTCGGCATCGAGCCCCGCCGAGGGGGCCGCCGCATCCCGCCCGGCGCCCTCGTCCGCTACCCCGACACCCCGCCCGAGATCTGGGGCGAGGTCCCCCGCCGCAACCCCCGCTTCACCGGCCGCGACGACCTCCTCACCGATCTCCAGGAACGGCTCATGGACGCCGAGCGCGGCAACGCCGCGTGCACCCTCCTCGGCATGTCCGGCATCGGCAAGACCCAGATCGCCGCCGAGTACGCCCACCGCTTCGGCCCCGACTACGACGCCGTCTGGTGGGTCAGCTCCGACGACCGCAACGTCCAGCGCGACCGCCTCGGCGAACTCGCCGTCGAACTCCGCCTCCCCGTCGGCAACGAACCCGGCGAACGCATCCGCGCCGTCCGCGAGGCCCTGCGCCGCGGCGACCCGCACGGACGCTGGCTCGTCGTCTTCGACGGCTGGGACGACACCGACGGCATCGACGTCATGCTCCCGCAGGGCCCCGGCCACGTCCTCATCACCTCCCGCAACCGGGGCTGGCGCGAGCACACCGACGTCCTGGAGATCCCCAGCTTCGACCGCGCCGAGTCCACCGGCTATCTGATGCGCCGCGCCCCGCAGCTCGACGCCGCCGAAGCCGACGAGGTCGCCGCCGAATTCGGAGACGTACCCCTGCCGCTCGTCCAGGCCGCCGCCTGGCTCGGCGAGTCCGGCATGGACGCGCCCGAGTACCTGCGCATGGTCCGCGAGGGACGCCTCTCCACCGTCGACGACCCCATGACGGGCGACGGAATGCCCAGCGCCTCCCTCACCTCCTGGTCGATACTGATCAACCGGCTCCGCCGCGCCCAGCCCCAGGCCATCGACATCCTCAGCCTGTGCGCCAGCTTCGCCCCCGGCCGCATCCCCCTCGGCATCGTCCGCGCCTACCCGCAGGCCCAACTGCCCGAGGACCTGCGCTGGATGGCCACCGACCTGCCCGCCTGGACCCGGGCCCTCGACACCCTCGTCAACTACTCGGTGCTCACCCGCGAGACCCGCGGCCCCATGACCACCGACGAGATCGGCCCGCACCAGGAGTCGATCCACATGCACCGGCTGGTGCACGACATCGTCGCCCGCCTCACCGACGGGGAGCACCGCGACGCCCACCGCAGGGCCGTCCGCGCCCTCCTCGCCGAGGCCGACCCCGGCAACCCCACCGACAGCAGGCAGTGGCCCCGCTACTCCGAACTCCTCCCGCACCTGGAACCGTCCGGAGCGCTCCGCTCCACCGACCCGCGCATCCAGGTCGCCGTCCTCAACTGCCTGCGCTTCTGCGACCGCAGCGGCGAGTACAAGGCGGGCATCCGGCTCGCGGGCCGCATCCGCGACGAGTGGACGGCCTTCATGGAGCCGCTCGCCCCGCACATGCAGGAACTCGCCACCCTCGAAGGCGACATCCTCCGCCGCTACGGGCGTTTCCGCGAGGCGTACGACCTCGACGTCGCCCAGCGCGAACGGCTGGCCGCCGCCGGGACCACCGACCGGCTCGGCGAACTGCAGACCAAGGTCTCCCTCGCGCGCGACCTGCGCTTCCTCGGCCAGTACAAGGAGTCGGAGAGGCTCCAGCGGGAGTCCCTCGCCGAGGCCCGGAGCCTGCTGGGCGAGACCCAGTTCCTCACCCTCGTCGCCCGCCACAACCTCGGCGTGGTCCTGCGGATGCTCGGCCGCTACCAGGAGGCGTACGAGCAGGACGCCGACACCCTCGCCCGCTGCGAGAGCGTCCTGCGCCCCCACCACGCCTCGACGCTCAACTCCAACAACGCCGTCGCCCAGGACCTGCGGCTGCTCGGCCGCTACCGGGAGGCCCTCGGCCGCCAGGAGGCCAACGTCCGGCTGCACGTCAAGATCCTCGGACCGCAGCACCTCCACACCCTGTACGCGCGCAGCCAACTGGCCCTCTGCCGCCGCAGGGAGGGCGGCCAGCAGGACATCGGCGCCATGATGGCCGGGGTCCTGGAACACCTGGAGCAGGCCTACGGCCGCGACCACTACGTGACGCTCTCCGCCGTCACCAACTACGCCAACTTCCTGCGCGAGCACGGCGACCTCGACCTCGCCAGAGAACTCATCACCGAGGCGGAGGCCGGCTACCGGGCCCTCCTCGGGCCCGCCCACCCCGTCTCCACCGGCGTCCTCGCCAACACCGCCCTGGTCATGCAGGCGTCGGGCGAGCGGGCCTCGGCCCTGACCATGCTGGAGTCCGCGCTCGCCGGACTCAGCGTCACGCTCGGCCCCGACCACCCCTGGGTGCTCGGCTGCGCCCTCAACGCCACCGCGGCCCGCAACTTCAACGGCAGGGTCGTCGAGGCCGCCGAGCTGAGCCGCGACACCCTGCGCAGGGCCCGGCGCGCCCTCGGCGGCGAGCACCCCCTGACGCTCTCCTGCCAGATCTCGCTCGCCACCGACCTGCGGGGGCTGCGCGAGACCGAGGAGGCCGGGAAGCTGGAGGAGGACGCCCTGCTCTCCCTCACCAGGACCCTCGGCGCCCAGCACCCGCACACCCTGTCCGCCCGCCAGCGCAACCGCCCCTACTGGGACTTCGAGGCCAACCTCTGAGCCCGTCGGGAGAACGCCGGAGGCCCGGCACCCCTCGGGGTACCGGGCCTCTTGCCGTTCCCGTGCGCGGACGCGTACGGGAACGGCCGGTCAGGCGTCGAAGACCTCGCTGACCAGCTGGGCCTGCTCCGCCTGGTGGCGCTTGGCCGAGCCGACCGCCGGGGAGGAGGAGTGCGGACGGGAGATCCGGCGCAGGCGCTCGCCCGCCGGGATGTCCGCGCCGACCGCCAGGTCGAGGTGGTCGATCAGGTTGAGCGCGATGAACGGCCAGGCACCCTGGTTCGCCGGCTCCTCCTGGGCCCAGATGTACTTCGCCGCGTTCGGGTACTTGGCGATCTCGGCCTGGAGCTCGGCCCCCGGCAGCGGGTACAGGCGCTCCAGCCGGATGATCGCGGTCTCCTTGTCGCCGCGCTTCTGGCGCTCGGCCTCCAGGTCGTAGTAGACCTTTCCGGCGCAGAAGACGACCTTGCGGACGTCGGCCGGGTCGACCGTGCTGTCGCCGATCACCGGGCGGAAGCCGCCGGTGGTGAACTCCTCCACCTTGGACGCCGCCGCCTTCAGACGCAGCATCGACTTCGGGGTGAAGACGATGAGCGGCTTGTGGTGCGGGTTGTGGACCTGCCAGCGCAGCAGGTGGAAGTAGTTCGACGGCAGCGTCGGCATGGCGACCGTCATGTTGTCCTGGGCGCACATCTGGAGGAAGCGCTCCGGGCGCGCGGACGAGTGGTCCGGGCCCTGGCCCTCGTAGCCGTGCGGCAGGAGCAGCGTGACGCCGGAGGTCTGGCCCCACTTCTGCTCGGCCGAGGAGATGAACTCGTCGACGACGGTCTGCGCGCCGTTGACGAAGTCACCGAACTGGGCCTCCCAGACGACCAGGGAGTCCGGACGGGCCAGCGAGTAGCCGTACTCGAAGCCCATCGCCGCGTACTCGCTGAGCAGCGAGTCGTAGACGTTGTAGTGGGCCTGGTCCTCGGTCAGGTAGAGCAGCGGGGTGAAGTCCTCGCCGGTCTCCTGGTCCACCAGGACCGCGTGGCGCTGGCCGAAGGTGCCGCGGCGCGTGTCCTGGCCGGAGAGCCGGACCGGGGTGCCCTCCATCAGCAGGGAGCCGATGGCGAGGGTCTCGCCGAAGCCCCAGTCGATGGTGCCGTCGTCGACGGAGGCGGTACGGCGCTGCATCTGCGGGAGCAGACGCGGGTGGACCGTGATCCGCTCCGGGATGTTGACCTGCGACTCGGCGATCCGCTTCACGACCTCCTGGGAGACCGCGGTGGTCACGGCGACCGGGAACTCGGCGCGCGCGTCCGGGACGTGCGTCGGGGACGGGGCGGCGGTGGCCTCGCGGACCTCCGCGAACACCTTCTCCAACTGGCCCTGGAAGTCCTGGAGCGACTGCTCCGCCTCTTCCAGGGTGATGTCGCCGCGACCGATGAGCGACTCGGTGTACAGCTTGCGCACCGAACGCTTCTTGTCGATCAGGTTGTACATCTGCGGGTTGGTGAACGAGGGGTTGTCGCCCTCGTTGTGACCGCGGCGGCGGTAGCAGATGAGGTCGATCACGACGTCCTTGTTGAACGTCTGACGGAACTCGAAGGCGAGCCGCGCGACGCGGACCACGGCCTCCGGGTCGTCGCCGTTCACATGGAAGATCGGCGCCTCGATCATGCGGGCCACGTCGGTCGCGTACATCGAGGAACGCGAGGACTCCGGGGCGGCGGTGAAGCCGACCTGGTTGTTGATGACGATGTGGACCGTGCCGCCGGTGCGGTAGCCCCGCAGCTGCGACATGTTCAGCGTCTCGGCGACGACGCCCTGGCCCGCGAAGGCCGCGTCGCCGTGGAGGGCGACGGGCAGGACGGTGAAGTCCGTGCCGCCCTTGTTGATGACGTCCTGCTTGGCGCGGACGATGCCTTCCAGGACCGGGTCGACCGCCTCCAGGTGCGAGGGGTTCGCGGCGAGGGAGACCTTGATCTGCTCGCCGTCGAGGCCGGTGAAGGTGCCCTCGGCGCCCAGGTGGTACTTGACGTCGCCGGAGCCGTGCATCGACTTCGGGTCGAGGTTGCCCTCGAACTCGCGGAAGATCTGCGCGTACGACTTGCCGACGATGTTCGCCAGGACGTTCAGCCGGCCGCGGTGGGCCATGCCGATGACGACCTCGTCGAGGCGCGACTCGGCGGCCGAGTCGATGACCGCGTCGAGCAGCGGGATGACGGACTCGCCGCCCTCCAGGGAGAAGCGCTTCTGGCCGACGTACTTGGTCTGCAGGAAGGTCTCGAAGGCCTCCGCCGCGTTCAGCCTGCGCAGGATCCGGAGCTGCTCCTCGCGCTCCACGCGGGAGTGCGGGCGCTCGACGCGGTCCTGGATCCACTTGCGCTGCTTCGGGTCCTGGATGTGCATGAACTCGACGCCGGTGGTGCGGCAGTACGAGTCACGGAGCACGCCGAGGATCTCGCGGAGCTTCATCATCGACTTGCCGGCGAAGCCGCCGACCGCGAACTCGCGCTCCAGGTCCCACAGGGTGAGGCCGTGCTCGGTGATGTCCAGGTCGGGGTGCTTGCGCTGCTTGTACTCCAGCGGGTCGGTGTCGGCCATGACGTGGCCGCGGACCCGGTAGGAGTGGATCAGCTCGAAGACCCGCGCGGCCTTGGTGACGTCGTCGTCGTGCGAGGCGTCGATGTCCTTGAGCCAGCGGACCGGCTCGTAGGGGATGCGCAGGGCCTTGAAGATCTCGTCGTAGAAGCCCTCCTCGCCGAGGAGGAGGTTCGCGACGACGCGCAGGAACTCGCCGGAGGCGGCGCCCTGGATCACGCGGTGGTCGTACGTCGAGGTCAGGGTCATGACCTTCGCGATGCCCAGCTTGTTCAGGGTGTCCTGGGAGGTGCCCTGGAACTCGGCCGGGTAGTCCATCGAGCCGACGCCCATGATGACCGACTGTCCGGGCATCAGACGCGGCACGGAGTGGACGGTGCCGAGGCCGCCGGGGTTGGTCAGGGAGACCGTGACGCCGGTGAAGTCGTCCATCGTCAGCTTGCCCACGCGGGCCCGCTTCACGATGTCCTCGTACGCCTGCCAGAACTCGAAGAAGTTGAGCGTCTCGGCCTTCTTGATGCCCGCGACGACGAGCTGGCGGTCGCCGTTGGGCTTCACCAGGTCGATCGCGAGACCGAAGTTCACGTGCTCCGGCTTGACCAGGGTCGGCTTGCCGTCCTTCTCCGCGAAGGAGTGGTTCATCGACGGCATGGCCTTGATCGCCTGCACCATCGCGTAGCCGATCAGGTGCGTGAAGGAGATCTTCCCGCCCCGGGCGCGCTTCAGGTGGTTGTTGATCACGATCCGGTTGTCGAAGAGCAGCTTCACCGGGACGGCGCGGACGGACGTGGCCGTCGGCACCTCCAGGGAGGCGTTCATGTTCTTCGCGACCGCGGCGGCGGGGCCGCGCAGCGTGATCAGCTCGGGCCCCGAGGGAGCCTGAGCGGCCGACTGCGCGGGGGCCGCCTTGACGGCGTCCGGAGCGGCGGCGGGCTTCACGGCGACCGGCGCGGGCGCCGGAGCGGGCTTCACGGGAGCCGGGGCGGGTGCCGCGACCGGAGCGGGCGCGGGAGCCGGTACGGCCGCCGGAGCGGCAGGCGCGGCCTGTGCGGGGCCCGTCTGCGGCGCGGCGGGGGCGCTCGGCGTGGTGGCGGCCGGGGCGGTCGGGGTCTCCGACGTGCCCGGCTTGTAGTCGGCGAAGAAGTCCCACCAGGCACGATCGACCGAATTCGGGTCCTGGAGGTACTGCTGGTAGATCTCGTCGACGAGCCACTCATTGGCGCCGAAGGCGGTCGCAGGGTTCTGGCCCTGCCCGTCTTGGGCGGTCGGGGAGCTCGGGGTACTGGGGGACTGAGACGACACGGCGGCAACCGCCCTCTTCCGCTTCACAAGGTGATGGACAGCGGAAATAAAGGCTACGCCTGTCCGGCCTGGAGGTGCAGGCCGGGCGCTCCAACGTCGCGCAAGTCACACTCGACGCGGTGTTTCGGAGCCGGGAATGGCGGGAAACAAACGTGGTTCCGCTGCGTCAGGGTACGGAAAAGCCCGAGCGCGACCCCGTTTCGGCCGCCCCCGAGCACACCTCCTGCTCATGTACACGCAGAACGTGCTGCTCCGGTTCGAACCCTACGTCAATCCCGTGGTGGAAGGCTTCCCGGAAGGGTGACTCTGATCCGGCACCCGCGTGACGATTCGGCCACGCCGATCCCGCCGCCGTGCAGATCCACCGCCCAGCGGGCGATCGCCAGGCCGAGCCCCGTGCCGCCGTCGCTCCCCGGACCCCGGCGGCGCGGCACCGCACCCCGGTTGAACCGCTCGAAGACCGCGTGCCGCTCCGACTCCGGGATGCCGGGCCCCTCGTCCTCGACCTCCAGCTCCAGCGAGTCGGGGAACGGGCCGCGCCGGGCCCGGACCGTGACCCGGCCGTGCGGCGGCGAGTGCTTCACCGCGTTGTCGATCAGGTTCGCCATCACCTGGTGCAGCCGCTCCGCGTCCGCGTGGGCGACCAGCTCGGGCGGCGACACGTCCAGGTGCAGGTGCACGTCCGTCCGCCGGTGCAGACCCGAGGTGGACGACAGACCGCGCTGCGACGCGGCCAGGTTCGCCTCCCGCAGCACACCCGACAGATACGGCCAGACCTCGAAGCGGCGCACCTTCAGGGTGACGACACCGTTGTCGAGCCGGGACAGGTCGAGCAGCGTCTCCACGAGCCGTCCCAGCCGCTCGGTCTGCCGCAGCGCCGACCGCATCGTCTCCGGGTCCGCCTCCGACACCCCGTCCACGACGTTCTCCAGGACCGCCCGCAACGCGGCGATCGGGGTCCGCAGCTCGTGCGACACATTGGCGACCAGCTCCTTGCGGTGCCGGTCCACCGCCTCCAGGTCGTCCGCCATGCGGTTGATCGTCGAGGCCAGGTCGCCCAGCTCGTCCCGCCGGTCCGCGCCCCGCACCCGCCGGGAGAAGTCCCCGCGCGAGATCGTCCCGGCCACCGTGGTCATCTCGTCCAGCGGAGCCGTCAGCGACTGCGCCACGAACTGGGTGATCAGCAGGGTCGCGATCATCGCGAAGATCGTGATGTACCGGAACTCGGTGGACGTACGGATCGCCACCAGGGCCAGACCCGAGGTCAGCAGCACCGCCCCGACGACCAGCGCGCCCAGCTTCGTCTTGATCGAGATCACGATCCGCCGGGGCCTGCGGGCCCCGGCGCCGGGCGCGGTCCCGGCCGCTCCGGGACCCGGGCCCCGTGCCGCCCGCCGCGCGCCCGCGCCGCACTCCCGCGCCGGACGGCGCGGCCCGTCGGCGTCCCGTGGCTCCCGCGACCCCTCGGGCCCGCGCCGGTTCACGGCGCCGGGGTCTCCAGCGCGTAACCGACACCGTGGACGGTACGGATGCGCTCGGCCCCGATCTTCCGGCGCAGCGCCTTGATGTGGCTGTCCACGGTCCGGGTGCCCGAGGCGTCCGCCCAGTCCCACACCTCCGCGAGCAGCTGCTCGCGGGAGAGGACCGCGCGCGGGGTGCCCGCCAGACAGACCAGCAGGTCGAACTCGGTGGGGGTCAGGTGCACGTCCTCGGCCCGCACCCGCACCCGGCGCTGCGCGTGGTCGATCTCCAGTTCGCCCAGGCGCAGGGTGCCGCCGCGCGGGGCGGTCGCCGCGAGCGTCGCCCGCTCCACCCGGCGCAGCAGGACGTGCACCCGGGCGGCCAGCTCGCGCATCGAGAACGGCTTGGTCATGTAGTCGTCCGCGCCCACGCCGAGACCGACCAGCATGTCGGTCTCGTCGTCACGGGCGGTCAGCATGAGCACCGGGACGGGCCGCTGCGACTGGACCCGGCGGCACACCTCCAGACCGTCGAAACCGGGCAGCATGACGTCCAGGACCATCAGGTCCGGCTGCCAGGCCTCGGCCGCCTCCACGGCGGCTGGTCCGTCGGTCGCGGTCTGCACGAGGAAGCCCTCCGCGCGCAGCCGGGCGGAGATCGCCTCCACGATCGTGGCGTCGTCCTCGACCACCAGGACGCGCCGCTGGGCCCCGGGAGTGGCCGCCGCACCGTGGTGAGTGGTGTGTGTCTGGTCCATTGCCCCGCCTCGCGTCGCCGATGTCGGTGCAGCAGCCTAGAGGTACCGGCGGTGTCCCGGCTATCCGGCGAGTCTCCCGGGACGGACCGCGAGATGGACCGCGTCGGGGACGCCTCGGGCAACGGGCACTTCTTCCGTCCGTACCCCGTTGAATCCGGCATTCCGCAAGGACTCTTCGAAATCGGCGGAGGGCCGGGCCGACCACACGGCGAGCACACCGCCTGGTTTCAGCCGGGCCGCGCAGGCCGCCAACCCGTCCGCCGCGTACAGGGATCCGTTGTCCTCGGTCACGGTCCAGTCGGGCCCGTTGTCGATGTCCAGACACAGGACGTCGTAGGTGTCGGGGGAGGTGTGGAGGTACTCCACCAGGTCCGTGTGCAGGATCACGGTCCGGGGATCGGCGAGCGCGGCTCCGGAGATCGAGGCGAGCGGGCCCCGCCGGTGCCAGTCGATGATCGCCTCCTCCCGCTCGACCACCGCGATCCGCCCCCAGTGGGGGTCGGCGGCGGCGTGCGCGAGCGAGAAGCCGACCCCGAGCCCGCCGATGAGGACCGAGGCCCCGGGCCTGGCCCGCTCCGGCAGCGCGTCCCGCGCCGCGTCGATCAGGAGCCGCTCGGAGCGCCCGTCGGAGGTGTCCATGAGGAAGGTGCCGTTGGCGATGATCTCGAAGTGCTCGGCGCGGCGGCGCAGCACGACCTCTCCGTACGGTCCTTCGCGTCGGTCGAGGGTCTGGGGTGGGGACACGGGCGTTCTCTCCGCTTCTCGGCTCGGGGACCGCTCGCGCCCATCCTCGGCGGGCGGCGGGCGACGGACAAACGCTTTACGGGGACGGGGGCGGGTTCCGGCCGGTCCCGTGGTGGGCCCCCGCCCGTACGGGGGGACCGGTTCCGGCCACGAGCGCCTCGCCCGTCGCCGCGCCGGGGTCCTTCCGGCGGGTGCGACGGCCGGGCACCCGGTCCACCGCGCGCGTACCCGGTCCGGTGGATCGTGAACCTGGGAAGAGTCATGGATACGGGTTCTCCCGACCGCGCGTACCCCGGTCCCGCGATGGGTGAACCCGGGAAGAGTGGCGACCTCTCGCCTTCTCGTCACGGGCGGGGCGGGTCGGACGGGGGGAAAGACAGGGGGAACGGGGGGAAAGGACGGATGGGGGAGGAGGGGAGCGGGAGGGGGGGAGGAGGCGGAGGGGAGGGGGAGGGGCCGGGTGGGTCGGGCGTGGACCCTCGGGTCGATCCGTCGGCCGATGCGGCCGGGGAGATCCGGCCGGGACGATTCGGTCGGGACGGCCCGTCGCCGGGACGTCGAAGGGCTGATCGGGGACTGTCGGACGGCCGGGGTCACGGCTCCTCCCGGCGGCGCCGGTCGCGAAGCCCTGAGGGGGCGCCCGGCGGGCCCCTTCCCGGAGGGCCGGGCGACCGGCCCGACGCACGCCGGGCACCCGCCCGACACGCGCCGGGTGGACCGGGCTCGGATTCCTCGGGCGGACCGGGCACGGACTTTTTCGGGCCGACCGGTCATGGGCTCGTCGGCGGGCCGCCCTCCGGGAGCGCGGCGAAGACCCGCTGGAGCGCGGGCGGGCGCTCCCCGTCGCCCGCGACGACCAGACGGCCTCGGTGGGTCAGCTCGTACTGGAACCCGTCGGCGATCGGGCGGCCGGTCGGCCGGTCCGGGACCTGCGCGTACGCCGGGTCCTCCAACGCGGCCCGGAGGGCCCCCGCCTCGGCGGGGCTCTGTCGGCCGGTACGGGCGGGCCCGCCGCCGGAACCGCTGGTCCAAGCCCCGTCGTACCGCACGACGAGCCGGTTGCGGATGCCCGCGAAGCCGCCGCTGACGACCACTTCGACGAGGACCTCGTCCGGCCGGGGCTCGGTCGCCGGAGTGCCGGGGCCGGTCGCCGTGCCCGGCAGGGCGGGGCCGCTCGTCACCGAGGGCGGACCGCCGGGCACGGGCGCGTCCCCGGGCCCGCAGCCGCTCGCGCCGAAGGCCAGGACCCCGGCCAGCAGCAGGGTCCCGCGTCGTCTTCCCCGTACGCCTCGCACCATGGTCCGAGGATGCCCGCCCCCGGGCGCCGGGCGCAGCCGTACCGGAGGGTTGCCACCCGTACGGGCACCCGGCGACCGGTCCGGAGCCGGTCCGGAGTCGGTCCGGGGCCGGTGCGGCGGGCGCGGGGTCAGACGGTGCCGCGCACGATCCCGGTCAGGGGTCCTCGGTGGCGCCAGCCCAGGGAGTCGTAGAGGGCGAGGCCGTCGGTCGTCGCGGCGAGGACCCCCGTCCCGGCGCCCGTCTGGGCCGCCGCCGCCTCCAGGGTGAGCATGACGTTGGAGCCGAGGCCCCGTCGCCGGTGCGCCGGATCGGTCTCGATCCGGTCGGCGACGGCGGTCGGGCCGGTCGGCGCGATCCTGCCCTGCGCGGCGAGGGTGCCGTCGGGGGCGAGGACACGGACCCGGACGACGCCATTCCGGACCTCGGTGGTCCTGGCGTACCCCTCGGGCGGTGCGGGCCGGGCGCCGGGGTCGAGGGGCTTGACCATCATGAAACCGGGGTCGTCGGGGACGGTCCACCCCTCGCCGATCCACCGGGCCGCCTCCTCCGGCTCCGCCATGATCTTGAGCCAGCTGTACGGGGTGGTGAGCCGGGCGCAGAGCGAGCCGACGACGGCCGCGTCGGGGGTGGGCAGCACGTGCCGTACGACGTGCCGGGGCAGGCCCACGTCGATCCGGTGGCCCCAGGGCTCGGCGACGGCGGCGGGGGTGCCCCGGGAGACGGTCCAGCCGGCGACCCAGGCAGATGTAATGGCTGCGATATCCATGGAGGTATTACAGCCGCAGGTGGTGTCCGCTGTCGGCGTCCGGTGGATTTCTTGGTCGCATCGTGACCATGGGCGGAGCCGAGGGGAGGCGGGGCCCGAGGGGCGCGGGCCCTGAGGGGTGCGAGCCTTGAGAGGGGCAAGCCTTGAGAGGCGCGGGGTGGGGATGCGCCGCGCGGCCCGCGCCGGGCCTGAGCCGGAGTCGAGTCAGCCCTGAGCCTGGGCCGCGCCCGCGGAGGAGCCGAGCCGAAGAGCTGGGCCGGGCTTCCGCCCCGCGTCTCCGGCCGCCGGACACGCGGAAGCGACGCCCCCGGGCCGAGCCGGGGCGGGTGGCCCGCCCTGACCCACCCCATCGGCCCCTGGTTCGAGCGGCGCCACCCCGCAGGGCCTCCCGGGAAGCCTCGCGCCACGGCTCTCTCGCGGCAGCGGTCCGGAATCCGACGGCCGCCCGGACGGGACTGGGCGTGTCCGGTGAAGATTGTTGTTGCATCGTCATCTGATGCTGGACTGGCAGATGAACGAATCGGTTGGACTCGCACCCTGATTCTGCGCAAAGGATCCTTGCATCTTCACTCTGGCGGGCAGAGGGGCTCAGGGCTTGACCGCCGAGGTCGGCGTTGGTGACCCATCATGTTGATGTGGCCGTCGGAGAAGTGGTGTTGGGGCGTCTACCAGGGCCCTGGCGGCCCACGTCTGGTCTATTTGCCCGCAGGCCCGACAGGGGCTCTGCGTGATCGATAGGGTGCGTCACACTGCCAAGCAGGCCCAGTCGGGAGGAACAGTGCAAAACGTCGGAGGATCGATGACCGAAGGAGCGAAGTCGGCGACTCCCACCGAGATGTTCCGCCACATGGAGACCTCCTATTCCTCGCTGCCGATGGGACGACCGCGCAGCATCCATGAGGGCTTCTCCGTCCTCGACTTCGAGCTGCGCTTTCTGGCGCTTCTGGCGGCGGCGACCGTGCGGGCAGCGGGACGGGCTCCTGCGTTGGTCGGGCGCTCCCCGGGCCTAGGCGAGTGGACCGCCTATCTGAGGCGCGTCGGTCAGCAGCTGAAGGAATGTTCAACGGTGCCGGCCGACCGTGTGGGCCGAGCGGTCACCGGGGTCCTGAATCTCTACGACCAGGGCTTTCCAGGAGCGCCCAGGGGACTGCGCGACCTCAAGCGGCTGCGCGACCACCTCAGCCACGGGGGACCGTTGCCCGCCGGAGAATCCGAGTTGGCTACGCTGGACGAACTGGTCCAGTCCGTCGCCGACACTGTCACGGAGGCTCTTGGCCAGGCCGAACTGTTGATGGTGGAAGGCGAGTCGGGGGAGCAGCGGCCGTCGTTCATCTGGGGCGGGGACGAGGTGTCGCTGTGGCCGTTCCTTTTCATGAAGCCGAGCGGCGTCTGGCACCTTTTCTCTAAGTTCGCCCGCGCTCAGCCCAGCTTCATCTGCTTCGGCGGTGGATCGGTGAGCAGTTCCCCCTCCGACGAGGCAATCCGCGCGGCACTTCACCCCCTCCTGAAGGCGCAGAAGGCGGACAACGGCACGCTGGAGTACTTCATCAAGGACGTCGAGCAGGATCTTCGTGGCTTCGCCGACGATGACTCTGAGCCCGTCTACGCCGACCACGAGCAAGGTTTCGAGTACTACTGGGACAAGGCGACTGGTGAGGGCACGGGAACCCAGCCCCGGCGCGACTACTTCCGCTTGGGTCCTGACAACGCCCGGCAATGGCGCGCGGAGTCCGGTTGGGTCCCCTACTCGGACTATCTGCGTGAGCTCGCCAACTGGCAGGTGGTTGCGACTCGTCTGCGGCAGAAGCTAGAGCAGATGGAGAGCAAGTTGGTGGCCGAGGAGCGGGACACCCTGGGCTGGGTATCCCGGGAACTCGGCACCACCCGGATGAGCAAGGTCGTAGTCTCCGACTTTGACGGCAGCCAGAGGGAGCCCGCCTGCACCTTTGCCGAACTCATCGACGGGGTCGATCAGGACCTCCAGGCCAACCGAGGCCAGACGCAAGTGGTCTTCATCAACGGCGAGGCGGGCATCGGTAAGACGCGAGCGATGCTCGACGCGGCGAAGACCCGTGCACAGGAGGTTGAGCGGGCGCTGCTGTCGGGCGAATCGTCGAGTCAGGCGTTGTTCCTGTACGTCCGTTCCACCGGCCAGGTGCTCGACAGTCTCCGCACTGTGGTGGACAGCGCTGTCGCATCGACCCGGAATCTCACCGACCGAGGTGTGAAGGCCCTGTGTCGCAACGGGCTGATGACTCTGCTTATCGATGGGTTCGACGAGCTGCTCGGCGGGGTGGGGTATAGCGACGCGATAGGGTCGCTACGCCCCTGGCTCGACGAACTCGGTGGTCGGGGCGTAGTGGTGGTGTCTGCTCGTTCCTCCTACTACATGGGGCAGTACCGCTCCAGTGTTGAGCGCGCCAACGAGCAGGGGTTGCCCTTTGTAAGGCACAGAGTTGCAGCTGTGCAGCGGTGGTTCCCGGAGGACGTCGAGGCGTTCCTCGGCGAGTACGGAGTGCCGCGCGAGAGCCTGGATCAGCTGTCCGAGCACGATCGTCAGTTGTTGGGGCTTCCGTTCTTTGCTCGCGCGTTCGCGGAGATGACGCTTAACTCGAACGACGGCGAGATCAAGAGCAACACACTTGCCGAGCGGCTGCTCGACAAATATGTGGCGCGCGAGGAAGACAAGCTGACGGGACAGGGAGGCACTGCCCTCATGGACCGAGCCGAATTGCGGCGCATGTTTGAGTACGTCGCAGAATTCATGGCGAGCCACGAAGAGCGCGAGGCTGACATCAATGAGCTTCAGGACGCGGCCGAGTACGCCATGGACAGCGAGCTGTCCAGCCGACGTCACCTCAAGCAACGGTTGCCCATCCTCTGCGGACTCGCTGCATCCTCGGACGATGCGTCAGTCTCGCGTTTCCGCTTCCAGCATGAACTGTTCTTCGATCAGTTCCTAGCGGGGGCCGCGAGCCGCTACCTCATGGACGGACAACCTGCTCTGTTCCAAGCGATGCTCAAGCAGTCCCCCTGGCGGTCGGCCACCGTCACAGGAGTTGTCGCCGCTGCTGGGGATGAACGTGTTGTCCAGGCCATCACGGACTTTGCGCCACGCCTTCAGAACGCGGAGAAACAGCAGATCGAGTCCACTGTCGCGGCTACCAACCTGGGTGCCCTGTGGACGGCTGTCATCGAGGATACGGGCCGTGTTCCTGGCACGGACATTGTTAATGCCGTGTTCGCGGACGGGCTCGATCTCTCACGGGTGCAGGGGGTGAATACGCGCATCGTCGGATGCGAGATTGACGGGCTTGTCCTGCCTGCGGTGGCGGGGTGGTCCCTGATGTTGAGGAACACCGTAGTTAAGAAGATCCGGGTGAGCGGTGCGTCCTCCGATCTGGCCGGACTGCGAGGCGTGCGCCACTCTGACCTGGTGGAGCTGCTGCTTCCGAACGAACTTCTGTACCGTAAGGAGCACATTCTCGAAGCGCTGCAACGCTACGGAGCCGAGGTCGTCGACGCCGAGGACAGGCGTGACGAGCTTCCGCTCACCGAGGTGCTTGCCGCGCGCCACTACCTGACGACGATGGCGCGACGCGTGGAGAAGTCTGTAATTCTCCGCGGCGACCACCAGCCGGAGGACAACAGGCTGAAGTGGGCTCAGGAATACGGCCCGGATGTCTGGAAGAGGTTCGTAAGTGAGCTTGCGGCCTCGGGGCTCGCTGCGTATGAAAACTTCTCGGCGAGTGGGGAGCGTAAAGTCCGGCTCCGGCTTAAGTGCAGCCCCGCTGCGATCCTCGCCAATGACGGAACGCGCGTCGGAACCCAGGAATTCTGGAGTCGGCTTGAAGAGATTGCCAATTAGGCGCGGAGTCTAGTCGGTTTCGTTGGCCACTGGGGTGACGTCCCAGTGGCCATCTGTTTCTCCTGGGCGCTGGTGTCCGGGCATCGTGGCACGCCGTACTCACGACGGCTGCTGACTCTGTCCCGGCAGGCCGTCAGTGACGAGCTTGTAGTGGCTGACTTCAGCCCCTGAGGGGGGGCATGTAGGCCCGGAATGGGGACCATGCGCGCCGGAAGACGGTGGCAAGGTGGCGGTGCGCGATGAGTGCCTCGCCAGCTCGGTGGGATGGATCGAAGGCACGAGCATGCCGTTGCTGTGAGCGTTGCGTGGCGACACGCAGGGTTGGCTTCCGCAGGGATTGCCTCTTGCAGTCGTGGACGTAAATGGGAGAAAGCGGAGGGCGTCTGGAGGTCACGGCGGCCCAATGATCGATGGGGTCGCTATAGTTGATGGGATCGTTGTAGCGGTGCTGGCGGAATTCATACATACGAAGTTTGCGGTCGGATTGTTGTAGCCGTCGGGCGACTTCGGTGTCGAACCGGTTGCGATCCCATGACGCTTTCTGCGCTTGTTGTCTCCAATAGGGCGATGCGAAGAGAGCGGCCAGCGAGATGGCCTCGGGATAGACCGCGGCGCAGAGACGCGCCACGGAGAACCCCGATTCGGCTTTGTCGGGCGGGATGAGGATCCTGGCCCGGCGAACCCAGTCCTGCCATGCTTCGCCGTTCTCGCTCTCCGGGAGTGACCAGAGTTGGCCGCAGATGAGAATGGCGGTAAGGACGGCGTCGTAGGTGATGGCCCAGCCGTGACGCTGAAGGATGCGTAGGTGCCGGCGCTGCGCCTGAACGATCTCCGGGAGAGCGTCAAGGGACGTGGTGTGTCCATCGGCATCTGACGGGCAGATCCATAGGCGGTGTCGGGTACAGACGTAGCGGTGGTGCGGCATGATCCTGGTGACCTCGCCGCCGGGGTGCTTGGCGCTGCAGTGACGGCAGCCGGGTTGCGGTTGGTGGCGAAACATGGCCCAGTCGGGCTGTGGAGTTCGCAGTTCGGGCAGGGCGCCGGCAAGGGCGTGGACGGTCCGGCCAGTGATGGCGGCGAGACGTTCGGGGACGACGACGCGACGCATGCCGCCTGAGGCTTCGCGTTCGGTGACGCATCGCCAGAGGGCGCTGATGTCGAGGCCATGGAGCCGGGCCAGGCGGGCGATGTATGAGGCGGCGATCTCGTGCCGGGCGGGTGGGACGGGATCAGGCAGACGGCGCAGGAGCATCAAGTGATCCGCCTTCGCCTGGAGGCAGGGTTGGCCGGGGCGGTGATTTTCTCGGACTGTTCGGCGGCGAAGTCGATCGGGACAAGGGCGAGCAGCTCCTCGGTGATGCGTTCGCTCTCGTCCTCGATGGCCAGGACGGCGCCGCCGCGGATGAGCTGGGAGAGGCTGCCGATCATGCCACCGGTGCGGTGGAAGATGTACTCGCTCAGCCCGGTGAGCGTTCCAAGGGTGTGGTTGTACAGCCGGAGCATGGACTCCAGGGTGCCCACCAGGGCCCGCCAGATCTCGTGGTCGGCGGCGGTGGCATGGGAGAACGGGGCGGCGGGAATGACGACGAAGCGTCCGGCGATCTGCCGTCCCCGTGTCCCGGCGAACAGGCCCTGGGACTCGATGTCGATGCCCGCGTAGGCGAAGGTGGCGGGGAGCCGTTCGGCGAAGTACTTCAGTTGGTCGGACGCTTCGGCGCCGGACCGCGTGGCAAGGTTGAGGTTGTGTAGCTCGTCGACGAGGACCAGGTCGACGTGGACGTGGGCGGCGGTCGCGCAGACCGCGTCCACGATGTCGGTGACGTTGGCTCGGGTGGGGAAGGCCAGCCCGAAGAACCGGGCGAACTCCATCGCGAGCATTTTTGGGGTGGCCGCCGGCGGGACGGTGACGTAGATGACCGGCAGCCGGTGGCGGTCACGTGAGTGCCGCATGCGGATGGCCAGTTCGTGGGCCCGACCCAGCCGGGTCAGGGCAGTCGTCTTGCCGGTGCCTGAGGCGCCGGAGAGGATCACACCGCGACGGGCGGAGATCTGGTTGCGGTTGAGCTGGATCAGCAGCCGGGAGGTGGTGATGACCTTGCGGATGGTCGGGGTGTTCACCATCGGCAGGTCGGCGTGATACTCCCGGCGTCGTTCGTCCTCGCGCAGGCGCTCGTTTCCAGTCAGCGTTGTCCGTTCGGCCGTCGTCAACAGCCGGGGCGGCACCGGCTCATGCGCAACGAAATGACCCCATCCCTCCTTCGTGGTCAGCGGACTGTCCGGCGGCGTCCGCTCGGCCGCGTCGATGCCCGGGAGGCCGGACGGGGAGGACGGTTTGCGCTTACTCATAGCCACCTTTCAGCTTCTGCGTGGGCATCGAAGACACCGAAACCCGCCACCGCGGCTGGAGGATCGGCCTCGGGCTCCGGATCGGGGACCATCTCGATCTCAGGTGCTGTAGCGGGCGCGTGTACGACAGCAGCGACGCGGGTGCGGCCGGCCACCTTGGCCGACCGGAGGTCCGGGCCGTGCTCGGCGCGGGTCAGCAGCGAGTCCAGGACGCGGGCCACCGCCGTTTCGTTGGTGTCGTCCAGGCCCGCCTCGGTGGCCAGACGACGGGCGTGGGCCCAGGTGAAGTCCGCGAACGGCGCGTTCACCAGCGGCAGGTGCACCCAGGGGACGGTGATCCAGCCCTGTTGGGTGCGTACGAATACCTGGGACAGGTCGTAGGGGTCGTAGTGCACCTCCCAGAGTCCGCGCTTGGCCGTATGCCCGGAGTGCTGGCGGCGAAAGGGGCCCAGTTCCGGGCTGTCGTAGGTGCGGTAGTTGATTCGGATGCCGTAGTCGTTGATCGCCCGCCAGGCCACGGGCAGCAGTTCCAGGTAATCCTCCCTGCGCAGTACCAGCGGCAGGTAGCCGCAGGCTGCGACCAGCGAGGCGTACTTGTCGTTCGGTGACATCGGCTTCTTCGGCCGGAACGGATCGCGCAGGGCATCGTGCGGCCGGGCCTGCCATCCGGCCAGCAACCACTCGTCCAGCAGCTCCTGGAGTTCGGGAACTGTCCAGACGGCCCGGTCTTCGACTCGCTCGCCGCGGCGGGAGACGTCCCGCCCGGTGTAGCCAGCCAAGTGCTGGACAAACAGCGTGTTGATAGCGGAGAACGTCGCCTCAACGATCCCCTTGTCGGTCGGCGTGCGCGGGCGTGCTCTTTGGACCGAGACGCCGAGCCGGTCACAGGCCCGGATGAACGTATCGGAGATGAACACCTTCCCGCCGTCGATGACGACGGTGTCTGGCACGATCACCGGCTTCGCGGCGGCCTGCTCCATCCGTGTGTCCACGTCCATTAGCCGCCGATGCGGCATTCGCGAGGCCGCCATCCGCAGGGCGGAGGGCCAGCTCGGCCGCATGGGCTCGGGCACCAGCGTCCGTGCCAGCAGCAGCGAGGCGTCCACCGCCTTGGTGCCCATCGGCCTCAGCACTGCCGCGCAGATCGTGCGGGTGGCGACATCGACCGCGATCGTCAGATCCGCGCGGACGGTGAGCCCCGAATCGAGCACCACCATCACATCCAGTGGGGTGGAGTCGATCTGAACCTGTTCCCCGGGCCGGTCCGCGAACGACGGCGTGAACGGGCCAGCGGGCCGGTTCGCCGTCTGCCGGCGCGTTACCGCCGAGCCGAAGGTGTGCTTGCCCGCGGACAGCACTTCGATCAGCTTGTAGAAGGTGTTCTTGCTCGGCAGAGGCACGACCCCTTCGCCGTGGGTGGCCTCCACTAGCTTGATCACCCGGCGGATCAGGCGGGAGCGGGTTCCCGTTGAGACGTGAGTCTCGGCCTCCAGGGCCTCGTGGATCGCCGCCACCAGCCGGGCATCCGCACGGCCTGTCGCCTCCGGCATCCGCACCAACCGCTGATCAACCAGGCCCCAAAGCCCTTGACGGGCATAGCGTGCCCGCTTGCCCTGCACGGTGCGCAGACTCACCCCCAGCTCGTCCGCCTTCGCCTGGGCCCGCTCGACCAACGAACGCGACGCCGGGTCGTACTGCGGTCGCGGCGGCGCGCCTGGCTCGACACCGGCGGCCAGCCCCGTCTCGACCTCCACGATGTGGGCTTCCCACTCCTTTGCCGCTGCCTGCACCGGCTCCGGGAGCGTCGCCAGCAGCCCGAAAGGTTCCAGCGCGGGCAGCGGCTCGGCGCCGGTGACGGCGAAGTCTGGTGCAGCCATCAGGTGCGACGCCAGCACCACCGACTCCACTCCGGCCGCTGAGCGCAGCCGCACCGACGTGCCGAAGAGCGCCACCACCTGGTGGTCCGCGTCGTCGTAGGTGATCCAGTCGCCGGGTCGTAGAACGGCCTGGCCGTCAGCAGCCATCGGCCACCTCCGTAGACACCACCGTGGCGGCGTGCAGCGGAACCGTCACGCTCGCGGCCAGCTCGTGCGACCAGAGCAGATGGAACAGCACCGGCAGCACCGTGATCGGTTCCCCTGCTGCCGAAGCTCCGTCCATCAGCGGCTGTGGCTCAGTGAACACTTGCAGTAGCTCGGAGACCACCGGTTCCATGCGGTGCCGCGGATGCCGGTATCCGGCCAGCCACCGGACGTTGCGTACCACGATTGCGTCCGGTGCCCCCACCAGACGGAACTCCCACCCCACCTGATCACAGGCCGCCCGCGTCGCCTCGAACTTCGCCAGGTCCCTCGGCTTGCGCCGGTTTGCCGGACGGCAGTCGATTACGACCGCAGAGCCGTCGTCCCTACGGGCAAAGTAGTCCGGCGCATGCGAAATGCCCTTGCCCGACTCCGACTGCCAGAACAGCCAGAACGGCTGAGAGGAGATCCCGACCACTGACGGGTCGAAGTCCATCAGCATGACGTGATCGCGCTCCAGCCAGGACTCATACCCGATGTGGCCGCCGACCGTCGACGACCACCACAGCCCCGGAAGATGCCGCTGGCCCCGGTACGACTGAAACGTGCGTACTGGCGCGGCTTGCTCGAACCGCACTGCCCACACATCCGCAAACGGACGCCGAAGCTCCGACCCGCCCGGATCGATGTACGCGACCTCGAATCCCTCCGCCGGCGGTCCGGCAGTACCGCCCGGAAGTACCCCTAACGAATGCACCACGACTGGCTAACTCCACTGCGCGATGCAAGGTCACGCTGACCTATGCAAGATCACATGCAGAGTCAAAGTGACCTATGCAAGATCCATCGCTACAGGACAGGGCGCAAGTGATCGCTCAGAGCGAACGGGCGGTTGGGAACATTCCCCGGCTCACATGCATTGAGTGCACATAGCTCAACTTGACTGCCGAAGGGGAGATCATGGCTTCTGAGTCCAAGCCGTCCGTGGCGCTCACTCTGCCTGTGCTGCCGCTCGACGACGAGGTCGTGCTGCCCGGAATGGTGGTACCGCTCGACCTGTCCGACGCCGATGTGCGCGCCGCCGTCGAGGCCGCTCAGGCCGCCGCGCGGCCCGGGGCGGGCAAGCCCAGGGTGCTGCTCGTGCCCCGCGTCGACGGGACCTACGCGGGGACCGGTGTCCTCGGCACCGTCGAGCAGGTCGGACGGCTGTCCGACGGCGACCCCGGCGCCCTGATCCGGGGCATCGGCCGCGTCCGCATCGGCGCGGGCACCACCGGCCCCGGCGCCGCGCTCTGGGTCGAGGGCGGCACCGTAGAGGAGACCCTGCCCGACCCGCTCCCCGGCCAGGTCACCGACCTGATCAAGGAGTACAAGGCGCTGGCCACCAGCTGGCTCAAGAAGCGCGGTGCCTGGCAGGTGGTGGACCGCGTCCAGCAGATCGAGGGCGTCGGCGCCCTCGCCGACAACTCCGGGTACTCGCCCTTCCTCAGCGTCGAGCAGAAGGTCGCCCTCCTGGAGACCGCCGACCCGGTCGCCCGGCTGAAGCTCGCCACGGCCCAGCTCCGCGAACACCTCGCCGAGCAGGACGTCGCCGAGACCATCGCCAAGGACGTCCAGGAGGGCGTGGACAAGCAGCAGCGGGAGTTCCTGCTCCGCCGCCAGCTCGAAGCCGTGCGCAAGGAACTCCGGGACCTCAACGGCGAGGCCGAGGGCGACGAGTCCGACGACTACCGCGCCCGCGTGGAGGCCGCCGACCTGCCCGAGAAGGTCCGGGAGGCCGCCCTCAAGGAGGTCGAGAAGCTGGAGCGGTCCAGCGACCAGTCCCCCGAGGGCTCCTGGATCCGCACCTGGCTGGACACCGTCCTCGAACTGCCGTGGAACGAGCGGACCGAGGACCGGTACGACATTCGGGGCGCCCGTGCCGTCCTGGACGCCGAGCACGCGGGTCTGGACGACGTGAAGGAGCGCATCACCGAGTACCTGGCCGTCCGCAAGCGCCGTGCCGAGCGGGGTCTCGGGGTCGTCGGCGGGCGGCGCGGCGGGGCCGTCCTCGCCCTCGTCGGCCCGCCCGGCGTCGGCAAGACCTCCCTCGGCGAGTCCGTCGCCCACGCGATGGGCCGCGAGTTCGTCCGCGTCGCCCTCGGCGGCGTGCGGGACGAGGCCGAGATCCGGGGCCACCGGCGCACCTACGTCGGCGCGCTGCCCGGCCGTATCGTCCGGGCGATCAAGGAGGCCGGGTCCATGAACCCGGTGGTGCTGCTCGACGAGATCGACAAGGTCGGCTCCGACTTCCGGGGCGACCCGGCGGCGGCCCTCCTCGAAGTCCTCGACCCGGCGCAGAACCACACGTTCCGCGACCACTACCTGGAGGTCGAACTGGACCTCTCCGACGTCGTCTTCCTGGCGACCGCCAACGTCCTCGACGCCATCCCCGAGGCCCTCCTCGACCGGATGGAACTGGTCAGGCTCGACGGATACACGGAGGACGAGAAGGTCGTCATCGCCCGTGACCACCTGCTGCCCCGGCAGCTGGAGCGCGCGGGTCTGGCACCCGGCGAGGTCGTCCTGGAGGAGGCGAGCCTGCGGAGGCTGGCGGGCGAGTACACCCGCGAGGCCGGGGTCCGCACCCTGGAGCGGGCGATCTCCCGGCTGCTCCGCAAGATCGCGGCCCAGCACGAACTGGGCGACCGCGAGCTGCCGTTCACGGTCGGCCCGGACGATCTGAGGGACCTCATCGGGCGACCGCACCACGTGCCCGAGTCGGCGCAGGACCCGGCGGAGCGCAGGACCGCCGTGCCGGGCGTGGCCACCGGGCTCGCGGTGACCGGCGCGGGCGGCGACGTCCTCTTCGTGGAGGCGTCTCTCGCCGATCCGGAGACCGGCGCCGCCGGGCTGACCCTCACGGGCCAGCTGGGCGACGTGATGAAGGAGTCGGCGCGGATCGCGCTCTCCTTCCTCCGCTCGCACGGCGCGGAGCTGGAGCTGCCCGTCACCGGTCTGAAGGACCGGGGCGTGCACATCCACTTCCCGGCGGGCGCGGTGCCGAAGGACGGCCCGAGCGCGGGCGTCACCATGACGACGGCCCTCGCCTCGCTCCTGAGCGGGCGGCTGGTCCGTACGGACGTGGCCATGACCGGCGAGGTCTCCCTCACCGGCCGGGTCCTGCCGATCGGCGGGGTGAAGCAGAAGCTGCTCGCGGCGCACCGGGCGGGCATCACGACGGTCGTGATCCCCAAGCGGAACGAGGCCGATCTGGACGACGTCCCGGCCGAGATCCTGGAGAAGCTGGAGGTCCACCCGGTGACGGACGTCCGGCAGGTCCTGGAGATCGCGCTGGCCCCCGCGGCGGTCCCGGTGGGCGTGGCGGCCTGACCACGGGAGACGGCCGTACGGAAGCCGTTGACCGCACGGTAGCCGTTGACCGTACGGAAGCGGTGACCGTACGGAAGTGACGGTCTTACGGAGGTCACGACCGTACGGCCGGGGCGGTCGTGCGCGGGAGGCGACCGTACGGCCGGGCCGGAGGGGTGGGCCGGAGGGGTGGGCCGGACGGACCGGCCGGTGGTGAACGGTGAGTGGCGAGCGGGGTGTTCCGTACGGAACACCCCGCTTCGTCGTGCTCCGCTGTCAGTGGCGCCTGCGATGCTCGTACCCATGGACGAACACGCCTTCTGGGCTCTCATCGACGAGTTGAGCCGACGGCCCGGTGACCGGGACGAGCGGCTGGAGTGGCTGACCGGGCGGCTGCTGCGACGGCCGGCCGCCGAGAGCGCGGTGTTCCAGGCACGTCTCGAGCGGGCGTGCGCGGCGGCCCAGCGGGAGGAGCTGTGGCGGGCGGCGGACCGGGTGGAGGGCGGAGCCTGCACCGACGACGGCTTCCACTACTTCACGCTCTGGCTGGTGGCGCAGGGGCGCGAGGTGTACGGGGCGGTGCTCGCCGATCCGGACGCGCTGGGCGGTCTGCCGGGGATACGGGCGCTGGCGGGCCGTCCCCGCGACCTCTGGCACGACGACGAGTGGCCGGAGTGGGAGGAGCTGGACTACGCGGCGCAGGACGCGTTCGACGAGCTGACCGGCCAGGAGGACGACGACGGGGAGGAGTTCCTCGACGCCGTCGAGGCGGCGGAGGAGGCCGCGGTGGCGGCGGGGGAGTGGGAGCTTCCGGAGGGCCGGGGGTCCCTGGGCGACCGGGACTTCCCGGCGGACCGGGACCTTCCGGGTGACCGGGAGTCCTCGGACGGCCGAGGGCTCGGGGACGGCCGTGGGGGACCGGAGTTCCCCGGTGGCCGGGTGGATGAGGGGGAAGAGGGCGGCGGTTCGCGGGGGTCCCGCCCGGAAGGGGTGGCGTTGCCCCGCCTCACCGCCCTCTTCCCGGTCGGGGCGCCCGCCTCCTGATCGTCATCGGGAGGCGGGCGGAGGGACCGGGCCCCGGGGGCCGTGGGAACCCCCGGGACCGGGAGGCCCCGAAGGGCCCGGAGCGGTCCCGGATCAGGAGGGCCTTCGGGCGCCGAAGGCCCTCGGTGCTCCGGAGGACCTCAGGGCCCGGCGGGTCCTCAGGAGGCCGAGGAGTTCCGGCGGCGGCTCAGCAGCAGGCTGCCCGCCGCGAAGGTGGCGAGGGCGCCCGCTCCGGCGAGGGCGGGCACGAGCGGCGAGGACGACGTGCCCGTGGTCTCGGCGGAGAGCGCCGGGGCCTGCTCGTCGCCGCCGTGGCCCGCGTGGCTCACGGTGGACAGGGCGACGCCCGCCGCGATCTTCGCCTCGGTCGGGGCCTGGGCCTTCGCCTGCGTGGCCGCCGCACCGCCGAAGGTGACGTCGGAGCAGCTGTAGAAGGCCTCGGGGCTGTCGTTGCGCTGCCACACCTTGTAGACGATGTGGCGGCCGGTCCGGGCGGGGAGGTTGCCGGTGAAGTTGTAGAAGCCGTCCGTGGCGGTGCGGGCGGTGTTGTGGACGGCGACGGGGGTGGCGTCGAGGTCCGACCACTTCAGGGGCTGCGTGGGGTCGAAGCCGGGCTTGGTGATGTAGACGGTCATGGTGCCCGAGTGGGCGGCCGTGACCCGGACCTTGAAGTTGAAGGCACCCGTGGCGACGGCCGTGGCCGGCCAGTCGGTGCGCGCCCAGTCCAGCGCCCGGTACTTGGCGCGGTTCGCCGAGCAGAGCTTGCCGTCCGGGATCAGCGCCTGGTGCTGACCTGCGGCGTTGGCGATGTTGACCTCGTTCCAGTCGTAGAGCGGCTGGGTGCCGGAGTCGGCGACGAGGTCCTTGCAGACCTGGGACTTGGGGGTCTCGGGACCCTCGGCGTAACAGGCGGCCACTCGGCTGACCGGGTTGAAGACAGCTCCGTGGGCGGCGGCCGTGGTGGGGGTCAGGCCGACGAACGCGGTGGCGGCGGACAGGGCGGCGACCCCGGTTGCGGCACGGCGGTAGGACAACATGCGGGGGCTCTCTCTCGTGGGGGAGGAAAGGTACGAGCAACGCGCGCTGAGTCCACGGAAGTTGAATTCCGTGCGACCGCCAAGAGCGTCGCATTGGTCCATACCAATGAGCAAGGGGTCGGGCGGAAAAAGCCGTGGCGGCCCCCGGGTGCCGTCGCACCCGGGGGCCGCCACCGACGCGGGGCGTCAGCCGTTGGCGAGCGCCCGCACCCGTGACTGGTCCCCGTTGAAGTGGTTGTGGTCGCCGACCGTGGGGCCGGTGGAGGTGTACTGCCACATCGTGTAGTACTGCCATCCGGCCGGGAGTTCGCCGACCGTGGCGGCGTACCGCGCGATCCACAGCGGGTTGGTGGCGGCGAAGGCGGAGGAGTTGCCGGTGCACTGGGTCCACCAGCTGGTCGCGGTGTAGATGACGGCGTCCCGGCCGGTCCGGTATCTGTACCGGTCGGTGAACTCGCGGATCCAGGCGACCATTCCGGCCGGGGACTTGCCGTAGCAGGTGGCGCCGTACGGGTTCCACTCGATGTCGAGCACGCCCGGCAGGGTCCGGCCGTCCTTCGACCAGCCGCCGCCGTTGTCGGCGAAGTAGTCCGCCTGGGCGGCGCCGGTCGTCGTGTCCGGGGTGGCGAAGTGGTAGGCGCCCCGGATCATCCCGATGCCGTACGAGCCGTTGTACTGCTGGGTGAAGGAGGTGTTCTTGTAGTAGGTGCCCTCCGTCGCCTTGACGTAGGCCCAGGTGACGCCGCTGTTCCACAGGGTGGACCAGGCCACGTCGCCGTTGTGGCTGGAGACGTCCACGCCCTCGGTCTGGACGGCCTGGGTGGAGCTCCCGCCGGGGGTGGAGTCGCGTCCGTCGTGGGCGAGGACGCCCATGCCCATGCTGGCGGAGCCGCGCGGGGGTACGGTCCGCGCGCCCGGGTCCTGGGCGGCGCCGGCGGGCGCGGCGAGGGGGAGGAGGAGGGCCAGGGCCGCGAGTGCGGCTCCGGCGAGGGTCGTCGTTCCGGATCCGTGCACACGCATGGCGTGCCTCCGAACGTCTCGGCGGGGGAGAGGCATGACCGTATCCTGGTGTGGACATGTCATTTCAGGTGCGGGTGCGACGCTACGCGCGGAGACCCGGCCGACGGAAGAGGGTCGGGATTCCGCCGTTGGTCTACTCCTGCGAAATACTGGGGGAGCTGCGGCGACGGCCTCGGCCGGAAGAAACTTTCAGCGGCCCGAAAGCCAGCGGCCCGAAAGCCACCGGCCGGGCACCGGAGAACGTGTGGGAGGTGCTGTCGTGCACAGAAGCGGTACGGGAAGCGGGGGCCGGGTGTCCCCGCCCGCCACGGTCGACCGCGAGTTCCTGGCGCTCGAACGCGAACTGGCCGTGTTCCTGCGGCGCGCCCGCGCCCAGTCCGGCGAGATGGCCCGCGAGGTGCACCCCGAACTGGAGCCCGCCGCCTACGGCCTCTTCGTACGGCTCGACGACGCCGGGCCCCAGCGGGCCACCGAACTCGCCGGGTACTTCGGGGTGGGGAAGGCGACCATGAGCCGCCAGCTGCGGGCCCTGGAGGACCTCGGGCTCGTCGCCCGCGACCCCGACCCCGCCGACGGGCGGGCCTCGCTCGTCCGGCTGACGGAGGAGGGCCGCGACCGCTTCCGGCACGTACGGGACGCCCGGCGCGAGCGGTACGTCCGCAAGCTCGCCGACTGGGACCGCGCCGAGGTCGCCGAACTGGCCCGCCTCCTCAACCACTTCAACGTCCGCTCGGAGGGGTGAGGCGCGGCCGGTCGCGCGGCGGAGGCGTCGAGGCCGCTCCTCCCCGGTGCGCGGCCTCCCCGGCGCACCGCGCGACCGGCACCGGGGATCGGCACCGGGCGATCGGCACCGCGCGACCGGCACCGCGAGGCGGTGAACCCCCGGCGGGCGCGCGGACGGCCGCCGGGAGAAGGGCGGCTGGGCCGTCCCGTCGGGCTCCCGTGGACGCGCGCGGACGGCGGCGCGGCGGCGTTCCCCGCCGTGACCCCGTTCGCCATGACGTACCCGTGGACGCGCGCGGACGGCGGCGGCTCCGGTGAGCACCGAGAGGGGCGCGCCGGGCTGGCCGACGAGCACGGGGGCGACGCGGACCTGAGCGCCGGGACCGGGTCCGGCCGCGGCCACCCGGCGAGCGCCCGGACAGCCGCGCGGGCGCGGCGACACCCCGGGTGACCGGGTCGGACCCCGTCGCTCGGCCGGCCCCGGGCCCCCACCGGCCTCTCCCGTTCCCGACCGGGCCGCGCTCCCGACCGGGAGCGCGGCCCCGTCTCCGGTCAGGAACCCGCCCCCGGCGGGCCCTCGTCAGCCCGGGAACTCCACCAGCGCCGCCGTAGCGTCGTCGTGCCGCTTCCAGCGGCGGACCCCGCCCGCCACGGCGTCCGCCTCCTCCAGCGCCCTTACCCGCCGGAGCAGCCCCAGGGAGCCCTCCTCCCTCAGCACTCCCACGCACTTCGTCCAGTCGCCCGCGCCGAACAGATCGACCCAGCGGCTCGCGCCGTCCGTCAGCGCCGCCAGGGACCGCACCCGCGCACGGGGCGTCGAGCCCGTCACCGCCCGCGCCGCGACCGCCGGATCGGCCGCCGCCGTGAAGAACCCGCCCTCCCGGTTCCGCAGCCGGTCCGTCGCCGCCAGGGACCGCAGCACCTCGTCCGGCACCCGGTCCAGCCGGTCGTCGAGCACCGCCCGTACCGCCCCGTCCGGCCCCTCCAGGAGGAGGACGGAGTCGGAGAGGACGAGGTGCTCGACCGAGGTGTCGTCCCACCGCGCCAGCACCACGGTCGCCTGAGGCGTACGCACGTGAGAAAGGTCACAGGTGTCGCGGTGGGCGTCCGCGGTGCGCCGGATGGCCGAGGACAGGATCTCGGACAGGGGCACGTCAGGCCGGGAAGCGGACAGTTCGGTCAAAGCACCGCCGAGGCGGGCCGTGAACCACGGCACGGTGTGCACACAACCGTCATCACCCGCGGGTGGTGTGACGCCGTCGAGGAGGACGACGGTTCCCCCACGGCCGGAGGCGGGCAGGGTGGCGGCCACCCAGTCCTCGTTGGGGCGTTCGGGGCTGCCGGGAAGGGTGGCGACTTCACTGCGCATGTCGTCCAGTGTGCCCGCCCCGGCGCCCTCCTTCACCGGACCTGCAAATGACCGGAAATGGCCTGTACCAAGCCCCCGGAGCCCTTCCCGGGCAGGGAAGGGACCTCCGCGCCGGACTGCGGGCGGGCATCCTGCCAAAGCCCGCGCGGAAGATCCAACCGACGCTCCGCCGAGCCCCGTACCCGCCGTCCGGGGAAGTTGTTCGCCAACTCGGGAGTGCTGTTCACTCGTTCGGGTGGCGGAGCGGCCGATGCGCGTCTCCTTCCCGGAAGCGCTGGAATGGTCGGAAGCCGTACCAGGGGTGGGGGGCGCTCCACGTGACCGGTCGTCACCTCTGCTTTGTGGGCGGACGAGTCAAGAATGCGAGCACCGGTGCAGATGAAGCGGCCTCGGAGCAACAACGGCACGCGGAGCCGGACCCCCGGTGCAGCACCGACCCCGGACGGCACGGCCCCGGTACCCCCCGCGGGCCGGTCCAAGCGCGTCCGCAACCGGCTCGTCGCGGGCGTCGCCCTCGTCGGCATCACCGTCCTCGTCGCCGGGGCCCCCGCGCTCCTCACCGCCTCCACCCAGCTCAACGACTCCCAGCGCCTGGTCACCCTCGCCGAACTCGACCGGCAGGCCGTCACCCTGGCGCACTCCCTCTCCGACGAGCGCGACGAGGTCGTCGCGTACATCGCCGCGGGACGGGACGGCCAGAGCGCCGACGCCCGGCACAAACGCCAGGTCACCAGCGTCCGGTCGACCCGCGTCGACCGGCAGATCGACGAGATCCGGCCCGGCGCGACCACCGAACTCCGCCGTGACCTCGCCGGAGTCCCCTCGATCCGGCGCACCGCCCTCACCGGCAAGGGCACCGCCCTCGAAGCCCACCGGGCGTACACCGAGGTCATCGGCAAGCTCCAGGCCCTCGCCGACGAACTGGCCGACAGGACCCCGGCCCGCGCCGACGGCACCGCGCTCACCGAGGCCACCCGCGCCCCCGCCGCCCTCGGCCGCGCCGTCGAACAGGCCTCCGCCACCCGGGGCCTGCTCGTCGCCGCGCTCTCCGTGCCGCAGCCCGAGGGGACCGGCGAGGCCCGCTACGACTCCACGACCGGCACCTACGTCACCGAGGAGCCCGAGGGGACCGCCGAGGCCGAACGGGCCCGCGACACCCTCGCCGCCGCCGCCCAGCAGGCCCGCGTCCGGGAACTCGCCGCCCTCGGCGACTTCGACCAGGCGGCGGGCTCCACCGCCCGCGACTCCCTCGCCGCCACCGTCGCGGGACCCGACGTCAAGAGCGCCGAGCGCTCCCTCGCCTCCCTCACCGACCAGCCCAGGCTGACGCGGACCGAGCGCGAGACCGACCCGGTGGCGCTGGAAGCGGTCCTCTCCGCCCGGATCGAGCAGATGCGGGGCGTCGAGTCCGCGCTCGCCGCCGAGCGCGTCGAGCGGCTCGCCGCGCTCCGCGACGACGACGTCACCGGCCTCGAACTGCGCATCGCCTTCCTCGGCGGCTGTCTGCTCGTCGCCGTCGGCATCTCCACCTATGTGGCCCGCACCCTCACCCGGCCGCTCGCCGTGCTCCGCATCGGCGCCGCCCGGCTCGCCGCCGCGCCCGCCGCGCACACCGAGGAGCCGGTCCGCTTCACCGGCCGCAACGACGAGTTCGCGCAGGTCGTGCGCTCCCTCAACACCCTGCACGGCAAGCTGTCCGGGCTCGTCGCGCACAACGAGTCGCTGACCGACCGGATCGGCGACGGGCAGGCCGACCTGGCCGCCGCCAAGGAGGCCCTCGGCGCCGAGCTGGCCACCCGAAGCGCCGAGCTGGCCACCCAGCGCGCCGAACTCCAGGGCCGGGTCGCCCTCCTCACCGCCGACCTCGAACGGCTCCGGGGCACGGTCCAGCACACCTTCGTCAACCTCTCGCTCCGCAGCCTCGGGCTCGTCGAGCGGCAGCTCGGCGTCATCGAGAAGCTGGAGGAGCGCGAGCAGGACCCGGACCGCCTCGCGACCCTCTTCAAGCTCGACCACATGGCGACCGTCATGCGCCGCCACAGCGAGAACCTGCTGGTCCTGGCCGGACACGAGCACGGACACGGGCACGCCGGTCCCGTCCCCCTGGTCGACGTGCTGCGCGCCGCCGTCAGCGAGATCGAGCGGTACGAGCGGGTCACCATCCACTCCCTGCCGCCGCACGCCCAGATCGCCGGATTCGCCGCCGACGACCTCAGCCACCTGGTCGCGGAACTCCTGGAGAACGCCACCTCGTTCTCGCCGCCGGACGCCGCGGTCCAGCTCTCCGGCTGGCTCCTGGAGACCGGCGAGGTCATGCTCTCCGTGCAGGACGCGGGCATCGGCATGACGCCCGGCCGCCTCTCCGAACTCAACGCGCGCCTGTCCGGGGCCGACCCGGACGCCTTCGACGGCGAGGGCCTCGGCATGAGGGTGATCGCCCTCCTCGCCGCCCGCCACGGCGTCCGCGTCGAACTGCGGGAGCAGCAGCCGGGCGGCACGGCGGCCGTGGTGGTCCTGCCGCCGCCGCTGCTGCCCGCCACCCCGCCCGCGACGGTCACGGAGCCCGTACGGGTCTCCGGCGCGGTCCCCGTGATCCAGCTCCCCGGCTCGGTCGCCGAGGCCAACTCGAACACCCTGCCGTCCCGGCACCGCGACCCGCTCGTGGAAGCGGCGGAACGCGCCTACCTGGAGGCGATGGGCGGCGCGCCCGCCCCCGCCGAGGACCGGACGCCCCGCCCCCGCCGAGGACCGGACGCCCCGGCCCACCCGGCGGCGGACGCACCCCCCGCCCAGCCGCACCCCGCGGCGCCCGCCCCCGAGCGCCCCCACGACCCGGCGCCCGCCCCCGGGTACGGGACCGCCGAGGACCGCCACGAGTCTTTGTACGACGGGCCCGCCACCCCCGAGGCCCCTGCTCCGCAGCCCCCCCCGCGCGCCCCGCTCGGCGAGTCCGTCTCCGAGACCACGCTCCAGGTGCGGCTGCCGGTCCCGCCGCCGGAGCCGGACGCCCACGAGCGCGCCGCCGACACGGCCGCCGCGCCCGCCCCGGAGACCCCCGCCGTCTCCGAGGACGGGCAGACGGTTCCCGGACCGCGCCCCGCGCAGTGGGAACGCGTGACCGACAAGGGACTGCCCAAGCGCACCCCGCAGGTGGTGCGTCAGACGGGCGCTGCGGCCACCACCCGAAAGGGTGGTGTCGACGCGGAGGCGCTCCGCCGCCGCCTGGGCGGATTCCACCAGGGGGCCAAAGCGGGCCGCCGTGACGTGGAAGTGGAGTTGGACACGGCACGCACGGAGGCCGTAAGGACTGCACGTACAGAGGAGATGACGGGGGACACAGTCGAGGAGGCACGCAGTTGACCGCGACGGGAACGTACGGACTGAGCTCGGAAGCCCGAAACCTGCAATGGCTGCTGGGAAACCTGGTGGAGGAGGTGCCCGGTGTCCGGTCGGTCGCCGTGGTCTCCTCCGACGGCCTGATGTTGCTCTCGTCCGACCCTGCCGCCCAGCAGAACGCGACGGTCGCCGCCGAGCCCGGACGGCCCGGAGGACCGCGAGGTTCCAGCGCCGACCTGGCCACCATCGTCTCCGGCATCGGCAGCCTGACCATCGGCGCCGCCCGCCTCATGGACGGCGGCGGAGTGAAGCAGACCATGGTCGCCATGGACGAGGGCAGCGTGTTCGTGATGTCGATCAGCGACGGCTCGCTGCTCGGCGTGCACGCCGAGCCCGACTGCGACATGAGCGTCATCGCCTACCACATGGCGCTCTTCGTGGGCCGCGCCGGCCATGTGCTCACCCCCGAAGTCCGCAGCGAGCTGCGCAAATCGATGGAGAGCACCCAGTGACGTCAGCCTCCCACGCCCACCGGCTGCCGGTCCGGGGGAACGGGCGGCGCCCCGCGCGCGTCCGCCCGTACTCGCTCACCGGCGGCCGTACCCGCTTCGGCCACGTCCTGCTCGTCGAGACCTTCGTGGCGGCGCTCGAAGCGCCCGCCGAACGCAAGGTCCTGACGGACGGCGGACCCGGGGCCCGGGGTCTGATGCCGGAGATGCGGGCCATTGTCGAGATCTGCCGCCGGATGCGGACGGTCGCGGAGATCTCGGCGCTGTTGAAGATGCCGTTGGGGGTCGTCCGGGTGCTGCTCAGCGACCTGGCCGACCAGGGAAAGATCCGCGTGTACGGGACCGGTCACGGCACCGGCCAGCCCGACCGCGCGCTCCTCGAAAGGGTGCTGAGTGGACTCCGTCGTCTCTGACGCCTCCGCCGCCTCCGCCACCACGGCGGCGCCGGTCATTCCCGTGCAGCCCGGGACGGACCTGTTCCACAGGGCCGCCCCGCGTCCCGGGGCCGCCGCCCCGGGCGTCCCCGATCCGGAGGACGGCGCGCGGGACTGGCAGCTCGACCACAGCCGCGCCCCGATCGCGACGAAGATCGTCGTGGCGGGCGGCTTCGGCGTCGGCAAGACCACGTTCGTCCGCGCGGTCTCGGAGATCACCCCGCTCCAGACCGAGGCGCTGATGACCCGGGCGAGCGAGGAGACCGACGACCTCAGCGCCACCCCGGACAAGCTCACCACCACCGTGGCGATGGACTTCGGCCGGATCACCCTGGACAACGACCTCGTCCTGTACGTGTTCGGCACACCGGGCCAGCAGCGCTTCTGGTTCATGTGGGACGACCTGGTGCGCGGGGCGATCGGCGCGATCGTGCTGGCCGACACCCGGCGGCTCACGGACTGCTTCCCGGCCCTGGACTACTTCGAGAGCTGCGGGATCCCGTACATCGTGGGCGTCAACCACTTCGAGGGCACCGAGCTGTTCGAGGTGGCCGACGTCAGGGAGGCCCTGACCGTACCCGCGCACGTCCCCGTTGTGATCATGGACGCGCGCAAGCGGTACAGCGTCGTCGAGAGCCTGCTCGCGATGGTCGCGCACGCCCTCGACGCCACTCCCGAATAGCCCTCACCAGCACGCCAGGAGCTCCACCCATGCGGAAGATACTCATAGTCGGCGCGGGCCAGTCCGGTCTGCAGCTCGCCCTCGGCCTCCAGTCGCGGGGGTACGAGGTCACCCTCATGTCGAACCGCACGGCGGACGAGATCCGCTCCGGCCGGGTGATGTCCACCCAGTGCATGTTCGACACGGCGCTCCAGCACGAGCGGGACCTCGGGCTCGACTTCTGGGAGTCCCAGGCGCCGAGGATCGAGGGCCTCGGTGTCTCCGTCGCCGCACCCGACTCGACGCGCGCGGTCGACTGGGTCGGGAAGCTCGGCGGGCACGCGCAGTCCGTCGACCAGCGGCTGAAGATGTCCGGCTGGATGGAGACCTTCGCGCGGCGCGGCGGCCAACTGGTGATCCACGGCGTGGCCGTCGGTGACCTGGACTACTTCGCCCGCAGCTACGACCTGGTGCTCGTCGCGGCGGGCAAGGGCGAGCTGGTGTCCATGTTCGGCCGGGACGCGTCCCGTTCGCCGTACGACGCCCCGCAGCGCGCCCTCTCGGTGGCGTACGTCCACGGTCTGGGGCCCCGCCCCGAGCACCCCGAGTTCGACGCGGTCCGCTGCAATCTGGTGCCGGGCGTCGGCGAGCTGTTCGTGATGCCGACGCTGACCGTGAGCGGACGCGCCGACATCCTGTTCTGGGAGGGCGTCCCCGGAGGCCCGGTCGACGTCTTCCAGGGGATCAAGGACCCCTCGGAGCACCTGGCGCTGACGCTGGGACTGATGGAGAAGTTCCTGCCCTGGGAGTACGCGCGGGCGACCCGGGTCGAACTGACCGACGCGGGCGGCACCCTGGCGGGCCGGTACGCGCCGACCGTGCGCAACCCGGTCGGACGGCTCCCCGGCGGCGGTCTGGTCCTGGGCGTCGCGGACGTCGTCGTGGCCAACGACCCGATCACCGGCCAGGGTTCCAACTCGGCGTCCAAGTGCGCCGCCGCGTATCTCGCGGCGATCGTCGAGCACGGCGACCGGCCCTTCGACGAGGAGTGGATGCGCGCCGCCTTCGACCGTTACTGGGAGACGGCCCGGCACGTCACCAAGTGGACCAACGCGATGCTGGCCCCGCCGCCGGAGCACGTCCTGAACCTCATCGGCGCGGCGGGCGCCCTCCAGCCCGTGGCCGACCGCTTCGCCAACGGCTTCGACGACCCCTCGGACTTCGAGAACTTCTTCTACGACCCCGAGAAGACCTCGGCGTACCTGGGCGAAGTCACCCCGAACTGACCCCGGTCACCGCCGGGGGCACGGCGGTCCGGGGCCGTTCCCGCGCGCGTGGAGCCCGTCCCCGGGCCGACGGGTGGAAAACCCTTCGGGCCGGGCGGGGGTGTTGCCCGATCATGAGGGCATGTCCCTCTCGAACACCCTGGCCCGCGCGGACGCCGATCTGGCCGCCGGACGGGTCCCCCTCGCGCGTCAGCGGCTGCGCGGGCTCGTCTCCTCCTTCCCGTGCGAACCGGCCCCGCGCCGCCGTCTCGCCGGGGTGTACCGGCTGTACGGGGACCCCGCCGAGGCGGGCCGGTGGACGTATCTGGAGGAGGACCGGGACGCGGCGGAGACCGCCGCCTTCGAGGCGCGGTACGGCGCCGCCGCCCGGCGGATGAAGGCCCTGGCCTGGCGGGGTCCTGAGGCCCTCGCCGCCACCTCCTTCGCCCGGGACCGGCTGGCCGAGGTCCGCGAGGCGTGCTCCGCCGAAGTGGGGCGGCCGGTCGGCTGGGACGAGCCCGTGCCCGTCGACGGGGAGCACCCGGAGCCGGAGGACGGCGGCGTCTCGGTCAGCGGTGTCCTCGCCGGGACCGGCTGTCTCCTGTGCGTGCTGGCCACGGTCTACATCTGGATCCTCGGAGTCATCTCCCTGTTCGAATGAGACACCCGCGCGCCCGGTGTACCCGCGCGCCCGGCGGGCCCGCGTCACTGGTGTACCCGCGCCCCGGCGTACCCGCGCCCCCGGTGTATCCGAGTCACCGGCGTACCCCGCGCTACCGGCGCGCCCGCACCGGCGTACCCGTATCACCGGCGTACCCGCGCCCCCGGCGGCCCGCATCCGCCCGGCGCGGGTGCCCCGTCCCGGCGCCCGGCCGACGTCATGACCCGTCGTACCCTTCGTCCCCGCCCTCCCTCGCCCCCTTCGGGAGGGGCGGCGGGGTGTACTCCGGGAGGGCCGTGCCGTCCTCGTCCGGGCGGACCGCGCCCAGCAGCGGGTTCGCCGCGATCGGGGAGACCTTCACCGTGGCGCCCGGCCGGGGCGCCTGCACCACCAGGCCCTCGCCCAGGTAGAGCGCCACGTGCGTCGCGCCCGGGAAGTAGACCACCAGGTCGCCCGGCCGCAGCTCCGCCAGCGGCACCCGGGGCAGTTCCGCCCACTGTTCCTGGCTGGTGCGCGGCAGCTCACGGCCCGCCGCCGACCACGCCCGCTGGGTGAGCCCCGAGCAGTCGTACGTCTCCGGGCCCTCCGCCCCCCACTCGTACGGCTTGCCGATCTGCTCCACCGCGAACCGCAGGGCCTCCGCGCCCGCCCGGCTCGGGTTGCGCCGCCCGGCGAGGACGCCCGAGTCGAGCAGCTCCCGCTGGGCGCCCGCCGTCTGGACGCGTTCCAGTTCCGTCAGCCGGGCCAGTTGCCCGGGGGAGAGGGCCGCGAGCAGCTTCTCGACCTCCGCGAGCCGGGTCCGCACCTCGTCCCGGCGGGCGAGCCGCGCCGTGGCGAGGGTCCGCTGCCGGTCGAGGGCCCGGCCGGACTCGGCCGCCAGGGCCGCCGCCCGCCGTTCGGCCCCGACCAGCCGGGTCACGGCGGTGGCGCGGTCGCGGGACGCGCGGGCCATCAGATGTCCCTGGTCCAGGGCCGACCGGGGGTCGGCGGAGAGGATCAGCCGCAGATACGAGGAGAGCTCCGACCTGCCCTGGTACTGGTCCCGGGCGATCCGCCCGGCCGCCGCACGGCCCTGTTCCAGCGAGGCGCGGGCGGCGGTCAGCCGGGCCGTGACCTTCCCGGTGTCGGCGGTCTGGCGCTTCAGGGACTCCTCGGCGGCGTTGAACCGCTCGGTGGCCTCCTCCGCCTGCCGGTAGAGCGTCCGCATCCGGGTGAGCAGGGCGGTGACGGAGTCGCCCCCGGACGGGGGGAGCGCGGCGGCGTCGTCCACGGGTCCCGCCGGGGGGAGGGACGCGGCGGAGTCTGTTTCCGGAAGGTCACCGGCGGCCGGGAGGTCCCCGGCTCCCGGGAGGTCCGGGGCCGGTGGCACGGGCTCCCCGGGGTCCGACGGGGCCGCAGGATCGGTCCGATCAGTCCGGTCCGCCGGAGGTTCGGGGACCGGCGGGGCCGGGTGCGGGTCCACCGGGCCCACCGGTTCCGCCGCCGGGTCCGCCCACGCGATCGGCGCCTCGGCCACCGGTTCGGGCGGCGGTTCGGGCGCGGCGCCCGCCGGGGCGATCCCCGTCAGGGCCGTGGCCGCCGCCAGTGCCCCCGTGCAGACCGTGCGCAGCAGTCGTCGTGACACGTCACCACCTCCACGGGGATGATGACGGGTCACTTCATCTGATTACCGTACGAATGGGGGCGCGCCCGAGGGCCTCACCCCTTCGGCTCAGCGTCCCCCCGGGCCGCCGTCCCCGGGCGGCCGTCCCCCGGGCCTTCGCCGCCCGTGTCGGCGGCCCTCGGCTTCGACCACGGCCACCGCAGCTCCCGCCGCTCGCGGCCCCCGGGGGCGTACTCGTACACCCAGCCCCGCTGGAGGCCGAGCCGCTTGGTGTAGCCCGAGGGCTCGCGCCGGTACGCGTACACCGTCGGCGGGCGGCCGTCGTGCGCCGGGACCGGGACCTCGTACCACTTGGGCGGGTGACCGGTCGGGCCGAGCAGGATCGGCAGGACCCGGCCGTCGAGGGGCCCGCCGCGGAAGGAGGTGTTCTGGCTTCTCACCCCTCCAGTCTCCCCTCCGCGTCCCCTTCCGGCCGGAGCAGGTGGGCCGCCCCGCCGAGGACCGGTGCCACCCGGCGCGCGAGCCGGGCCACCGGGCCCCCGGGCGTCTCCTGGGCGAGGAGGCGTCCGACGACCCGCGCGGTCTCCCCGTCGCCCGCCGCGGTCGCCGCGAGCTGCGCGAGCAACTGGTCGACCAGCCAGTCCCGCAGCTCCCCTGCGGGGGGCCGCTTCTCCTCGTCGAGCCAGATCAGCGAGGCCGCCTCCACGGCGGCGATCCACGTCCTGACGAGCAGGGCGAGGCGGGGGCCCGGCCGCTCCGCCCCCAGATGGACGAGGATCTGTTCGGCCGCCGCCCGGCGCACCTCGTCGACGATCGCGCTGGTCCGGGAGGTCTCGGCGACGCTGCCGCCCCGCAGCAGGGCGCTGAACCCGGCGTCGTGTCCGTCGACGAAGTCCAGGTACCGGTCGAGCACCCGGCCCAGCCGCTCGGTGGGCGGCCCGGCCGAGGGTTCGGCGAAGCAGCGGTTCAGGGCGTCGGCGGAGGAGCGCAGGGCGGCCTCGTACAACTGCTGCTTGCCACCGGGGAAGTAGCGGTAGACGAGCGGCCGGGAGACCCCGGCGGCCTCGGCGACGTCGTCGAGCGACACGTCCTCGGGGGCCCGGTGGGCGAACAGCTCCTGGGCCGCGTCGAGCAGTTGTCCGCGCCGTTCCTCGACGCTGAGCCGGCGGTACGCGGGCGTGGCGGGACTCGTCATGTCCGGCAGCGTAACGGCGGGGCGCCGGACCCGGTCCGGCCGGGAGCCGTCACGGACCCGGCCGCCCCCTCGCCCGCCGCCCGGCATCCCGTGATCCCGCGCCTTCCCGTGTCCGCCCGCGCCGCCCCTCCCGTACCGCGCCCGGCCCCGGCCTCCGGAGCCTCCCCACGGCCCCTGGCCCGGGCCCGCGCGCTTCCGGCCCCCGGCCGTCCCCGCTCCAGGACCGGCCCCCGGCCCCCGGCCGCCGTCCTCAGGCCAGCAGGCCCGAGGACCTCCAGAGCCTGCGGCCCGGTCCGCGCAGCATCCCGATGTCGTCGAAGAAGTCCGTCAGCCGCTTCGCGCCGGAGCGCATGACCTCCGTCCGGTGCCCGCTCGCCCGCACCTGGGCGACGGCCTCCCGCCGGTCCAGGCCCACCGCCTCGTACACCCGGGGGTTGACGAAGCAGTCGGAGAAGACCCGCGCCGCCTCGCCGGAGCCGAGCCGGGTGAACTCCCGCTGCCAGCGCGGGGCGGTCACCATCTGGCGGCGCAGCTCCTCCCGGGCGTACCGCACGTGGCGCGCCTCCTCGACCACGTGGATGCGGGTCACGCCCCGGACGAGCGGCTGCACCCGCTCGTCCGGGAAGGTCAGCCGCTGCATCCAGTCCAGGATCTCCTCGCCGAGCAGCGTCGCAGCGAACGAGCCCGGGGTGGTCGAGACGCTCTTCAGGACCCGCGCCAGATGGTGGTGGAGCCTGGGCACCGGGTACGCGGGCTCCCCGATGGTCCGGATCATCCGCGCGAACATCATCGAGTGCCTGCACTCGTCGGCGATCTCGGTCAGCGCGTACCGGACGTGGTCGCTGGTCGGCGACTTGTCGTAGACGTGCCGGACCAGCAACTGGATCAGGACGAGCTCGAACCAGATGCCGAGGGAGGCGAGCGAGACGGCCTCGTGGCGGGAGAGCGCGATCCGCTGCTCCTCGGACATCCGGTGCCAGAGCGGGGTGCCGTAGAGGGAGACCAGCTCGGGCGGCCAGAACCACCGGCCCGGCTCGAAGGGCGCGTCCCAGTCCAGCTCGGTGTCCGGGTCGTACGCGTGCTTGCGGGAGGCCTCCAGGAGGCGCCCGGCGACCTGTTCACGGTCGCGCAGCGGCCCCAGGGCGTCCCGGAGGAGACTGAAGTCGGGCTCGGTGAAAGGGGGCATGGTCGCGCACCTCGCTGGGCTCGCCGTCGTCGTGTCGCCGGGGTCGGTCTTTATGAGACTGCCCGTCAGCAAAGCCCGTCAATCCCTTCCGTGCGACTTGTTGACGATCCGTCTACCACGTGTGAGCCTGGCCGCGGAACCGCACCACGGGACAGGCCCGAGCCCCCGAAGGAGACGTCAGTGTCGACGCGCGACCTCTACACCACCGCCCCGGCCGCCCCCGGCTGGCAGATCCCCGCCACGGGCGCCGCCCGCTTCTCCTGGGAGTACGACGAGGGACGCGAGCGCCTCCTCGCCCTCTACCAGAAGGGCAAGGACAAGCAGTGGGACGGCGCCACCCGCGTCGACTGGGACCTGGAGGTCGACCCGTACGACCCCCTCGGCACCCCCGACGAGGTCCTCACCCTCCACGGCACCCGCCACTGGGCGAAGATGACCGAGAAGGACAAGGGCGAGCTGCGCAGGCACTACACGGCCTGGCAGTTCAGCCAGTTCCTCCACGGCGAGCAGGGCGCCATGATCTGCGCCGCCCGGATCGTCGAGTCCGTGCCCGACCTGGACGCCAAGTTCTACTCCGCCACCCAGACCATGGACGAGGCCCGGCACGCCGAGATCTACGGCCGCTTCCTCCACGAGAAGATCGGGATGCTCTACCCGATCAACGACAACCTCAAGGGGCTGCTCGACGACACCCTGCGCGACTCCCGCTGGGACATGCCCTACCTCGGTATGCAGGTCCTCATCGAGGGCCTCGCGCTCGCCGCGTTCGGCATGATCCGCGACACCACCGACAAGCCGCTGCCGAAGCAGATCCTCACCTACGTGATGCAGGACGAGGCCCGGCACGTGGCCTTCGGACGGATGGCCCTGCGCGACTACTACCGGCAGCTCACCGACGCCGAGCGCGCCGAGCGCGAGGAGTTCGTCATCGAGGGCTGCTACCTGATGCGCGACCGGCTGCGCGGGGTCGAGGTCCTGGAGAACTTCGGCATCCCGAAGAAGGAGGCGGAGGAGCTGAGCGAGCACACCGAGTTCCTCCAGATCTTCCGCAAGCTCCTCTTCAGCCGGATCGTGCCCTGCGTCAAGGACATCGGCCTGTGGGGCGAACGCCTCCAGAAGGCCTACGTGGACATGGGCGTCTTCGACCTCGGCGACTCCAGTCTCGACCTGCTGATGACCCAGGACGAGGAGATCGCCGAACGCCTCGACGCGGAGCGCTTCGCCCAGGAGGAACGGGCCCGGGTGACGGAGGTCGCGGACGCCGTCGCGGAGGGAGCGGCGGGGGAGTAGGGGAGCAGCCGAGGGGACGCGCACGGCGGGCCCCGTCCCTCCGGCCGCGTTCCCCTCCGGGGGCCCCGCCTCACCGCCGGTCCTCCGCTTCGAGCCGCAGTGCCTCCTCCATCACCGACCGGGCGACCGGGGCCGCGCTGCCGCCGCCGCTGATGTCCGTGCGGGAGGCCTCCGCGTCCTCCACGACCACCGCGACCGCGACCGAGGGCCGGGCCGAGTCCTCGGCCTGGGCCCAGGCGATGAACCAGGCGTACGGGGTCCCCGTGTTGCCGAAGCCGTGCTGCGCGGTGCCGGTCTTGCCGCCGACCCGGGCGCCGGGGATCGCCGCGTTGGTGCCCGTGCCGTCCACGACCGCCTTCACCATCAGCTGCTGGAGCCGGAGCGCCGTCGAGGGGCTCATCGCCTGCCGGTAGCCGCGGCGGGCGGTGCGCTCCACCGTCGTCCCGCCGGAGGTGGTGGTCCGGTCGACGAGGTACGGCTGCGCGATCTCGCCGTTGTTGGCGACCGCCGCCGCCACCATGGCCATCTGGAGCGGGGTCGCCGTCGTGTCGAACTGCCCGATCGACGACAGCGCGAGCTGGTCCGGGCTCATCCGGCGGTCGAAGTTGGACTTCGCCACCCAGGAGGGCACCCGCAGCCCCGGGTCGTTGAAGCCGAACTTCTCCACCGCCTCGACCATCCCGCTCAGCCCCACCTTCACCCCGAGCCCCGCCATCACCGTGTTGCAGGACCACTGGATCGCCTCGGACAGCGAGGCGTCGCCGCACCCCGTGGCCTCGTTGGGCAGCACCTGCCGGGTGCCGGGCAGCACGAACGGGTCGGGGGTGTCGGTGGGTGCGTCCACGTCCCGCACCACCCCCGAGTCCAGGGCCGCCGCAGCCGTCACGATCTTGAACGTGGAGCCCGGTGGATACGTCTGCCGCAGCGCCCGGTTCAGCATCGGCCGGCCGGGCGCGGTGTTGAGCCGCCGCCAGGCGCCCTCGACCTTCCCGCCGGTGCCGGAGAGGAGACCGGGGTCGTACGAGGGCGAGCTGACGAGTGCCAGGATCCGTCCGCTCGACGGGTCGACGGCCGCCACCGCGCCCCGCTTCCCGGCCAGCCCCCGGTAGGCGGCCTCCTGCATCGAGGAGCGGATCGTCGTCACCACGTCCCCGCCGGGCTGGCGGCCCCGGGTGAGTTCGTTCCAGAGCGGCAGCGGCGCCAGCATCGGGTCGGTGCCCGCCAGGACCGCGTCCTCGGCGTTCTCGACGAGGGTCGTGCCGTACGTCTGCGAGGAGTAGCCGGTGACCGGCGCGTACAACGGGCCCTGCGGGTAGGTCCGTTCCCAGCGGAGCTGCTGCCCGCTGTCCCGGGACGCCGTCACGGACTTCCCGTCCACCAGGATCTCGCCGCGCGGCTGGGCGTACCGGTTGATGGCGATCCGCCGGTTGGCCGGGTCGTCGTCGAGCGAGTCCGCCTCGAAGACCATCACACGGGCCGCGTTGACGAGCAGCGCCACGAGCAGCACGAGACAGAAGGCGGCGGCCCGCCGCGCGTACCGGATCACGAGGCACCCTCCTTGACGGGCGCGAGCGTCCCGGTGTCGGCGGAGTCCGGGCCCGGCGCGCGGGCGGAGTCGCTGACGCGGATGAGGAGCGCGACGATCACCCAGTTGGTGACCACGGACGAACCTCCCTGGGCCAGGAACGGCATCGCCATGCCGGTCAGCGGGATCAGCCCCATCACCCCGCCGGTGATGACGAAGACCTGGAGCGCGACGATCGACGCGAGCCCGATGGCGAGGAGCCGTCCGAAGGGGTCGCGCAGCGAGAGCCCGGCGCGGTAGCCGCGCGCGACGAGCAGCGCGTACAGCATCAGGATCGCGGTCAGGCCGACGAGCCCCAGTTCCTCCCCGGCGGTCGCCAGGATGAAGTCGGACTTGGCGGCGAAGCCGATGAGGACGGAATGGCCGAGACCGAGGCCCGCGCCGAGCATCCCCCCGGCGGCGAAGGCGAACAGCGACTGCGCGAGCTGCCCCGGCCCCTGGCCCGCCCGGATCGAGGCGAAGGGGTCGAGCCAGTCCTGCACCCGGCTGTGCACATGCGGTTCGAGCGAGCCGACGAGGAAGGCTCCGGCGGAGGCGAGGACGAGCCCGACCGCGATCCAGCCGGTCCGCCCGGTCGCCACGTACAGCATGATCACGAAGAGGCCGAAGAAGAGCAGCGAGGTGCCCAGGTCCCGTTCGAGGACGAGGACGCCGACGCTCAGCAGCCAGATCGCCACCAGGGGTCCCAGCACCCGCCAGGTCGGGAACTGGAGCTTCCAGAACCGGCGGCCGGTGTACGCGAGCGCGTTGCGGTTCGCGGCCAGGTAGGCGGCGAAGAAGACGGCGAGCAGGATCTTGGCGAACTCACCCGGCTGGAAGGAGAAGCCGCCGACCCGGATCCAGATCTTGGCGCCGTTCACCGCCGGGAAGAAGATCGGCAGGATCATCAGGGCGAGCGCGGCGGCCACCGACACGTACGCGTACCCCTGGAGGGCGCGGTGGTCGCGCAGCAGCAGCACGACCAGGATGAAGAGCGCCACCCCGAGCGTCGACCAGACCAGTTGCGTGGCCGCCGCCGGGTCGCCCGGCGTCTCCAGGTCGAGGCGGTAGATCAGCACCAGACCGAGGCCGTTGAGCAGGACCGCGATCGGCAGCAGCAGCGGATCGGCGTACGGGGCGCGGAACCGGACCACGAGGTGCGCGACGAGCGACAGCAGACCGAGCCCGGCGCCGTACCGCAGGGCGTCGGGCGGTACGGCCCCGCTCCGGGCGAGGCCGACCTCGGCGTAGCCGTAGACGGAGATGAGGACGGCGCAGACGAGGAGGGAGAGTTCCACGCCGCGGCGCTTCGGGATGCGTACCCCGGGCGGGGGAGCGTCCGGGCGCGGTGCGGTCATGGCCGCAACGTAGCAAGCGCCATGCGCTATGTCCCTTTTGTTTGACGGTGTGCCGTGCGGCGTGGCGTGGTGGGGTGTGTGGCGTGGCGCGGTGGGGCGTGGAGCGGAGTGCGGTGCGGTGTGAGGTGCGCGTCGCGTGGTTCTGGCCGTACGGGAACGGCGGGTGCGCCGGGTGCGCCGGGTGTGCCGGGGGGTGTCGGGGTGTCAGTCCCCGGGGCCCGTTCCCGGGTCGGTCTCCGGCGGCGGGGTGTCCTCGGGGAGGCTCAGCAGGGCCTCCGCGCCGCCCCCGTCGGGCGCGGTGAACCGCAGCCCGGCGCCGATGACCTCCGCCTGGCCCGCCGCGATCGTCAGACCGAGACCGTGCCCCTTGCCCCGGCCCTCGGTGCGGAACCGCTGCGGCCCCGACTCCAGCAGGTACGCCGGGTAGCCGGGCCCGTGGTCGCGGACGGACACCACCGGGCCGTCCACCGTCACCACCACCGGCGGGGCCCCGTGCCGGTGGGCGTTGGCCACCAGATTGCCCAGCACCCGTTCGAGACGCCGCCGGTCGGTCTCCACCATCGCGTCCCGGACGATCCGCACCTCCGTGTCGGTGCCCGAGGCACGCACCACCCGCTCGGCGAGCGGGCCCAGTTCGTGCACGGCGAGGTCCACGGTCTCGTTGCGGGCGTCCAGCCGGGAGATCTCCAGCAGGTCCTCGGTCAGCGCGCGCATCGCCCGCACCCGGTCCCGCACCAGCTCCGAGGGCCGCCCCTCGGGCAGCAGTTCGGCGGCGGCCGAGAGCCCGGTCAGCGGGGTGCGCAGCTCGTGCGCCACGTCGGCGGTGAACCGCTGCTCGCTCTGCAGCTTGCGCTGGAGCGAGGAGGCCATCGTGTCCAGTGCCCCGGACACCGTGGCCACCTCGTCCTGAGGGCGGCCGGGGTCCTTCGTACGGGGGTCGTCGACGCGCGCGTCGAGGTCACCGGCGCTGATCCGGCGGGCGACCTGGGCGGTCAGATGGAGCCGCCGGGTGACCCGGGTGACGGCGAACGCGCCCACGAGGAGCGTCGCGCCGATGGCGAGGCCCGAGGAGCCGACGATCGAGCGGTCGAGGGCGTCGATCGTCCCGGCGCTCTGCGCGTAGTCGACGCGCACGGCGAGGGCCCGGCGGCCCGCGTGCCCCCTGGCGGGTTCGTTCGTCGGACCGGCGGCGGGACCGTCGGCCGGGCCGTCCGCCGGGCCCGCCGCCCACATCGTGGGACGGCCGCGGTCGTCAGCCACCATCGTGCCGCGCTCGCCGCGCAGGGCGAGCGCCCGCAGGGAGGCGGGCAGCCCCTCGGGGTCGAGCCCGGCGAACCGGGGCAGCGGCTCACCCGCCTCGTACAGCCTGCTGACGTCGGTGAGCCGCGCGAGTGCCTTCTCGCGCGCGTCGTTCACGGTCTGCCCGGTCACGGAGACGTGCACGAGGACGCCGAGCAGCGCCGCGAGGGCGCAGCACATCACGGCGATGAAGAGGGCGGCCTTCCAGGTGAGCGTCGCGGTCCAGGCGGGCAGCCGGGGGGCCCTCACGGGGCGGACCCGTGCGGGGTGGCGCCCCCGGACGACGACGGCGACGGCGCGGGCGGGTAGCCGGTGTCCCCGGTGTCCGTCGCGTCGGCGGCGTCCCCGGCGCCGGGCGCGGCGGCCGGTCCGCGCGGACCGGGCGTCGGGGCGGGCGTCGGGCTGACCAGCCGGGGCGCGGGCGGGGTTGGCGGCCCGGTGCCGGGGGGCTTCACCCGGACGATCTCGTCCCGGGTGGGCAACATGCTGTGCTGCTGCTCGTCCCAGGACCAGGCGGTGCGGTACTCGTACCCGGGGATGCCCGCCGAGCCGACCCGCAGGATCAGGTCCCGGCCGGCCACCTCCACGCTGATGACCTGGTCGACGGTGGACATGATGCGGGTGAGCCCGCCGTTCTCGGCGAGGTAGACGCGCACGCCGACCTGCTGGTCCGGCATCCGGATGCCGACGATCAGCTCGTCCCGTCCGTTCCCGGTGAGGTCGCGGTAGTACGGCCGCAGGACGGGACAGGCGGCGGGCGAGGTCTCGCAGTTCTCGATGGCGCGCGCGGTCTCCTCGTACATCCCGTCACCGCCGGTGTACGTCCCCGGCCGGGCGCGCACCTCGGCGCGGACCACGGCCACCGGGTCGACGGAGTGCGCGTCGTTGTCGGGCACCCGGACACCGGGCACCCGCTCGGTGTCGTTCTTCCCGTAGTCGACCGGCGGGTTCGTGACGGGCGGCAGATCGGGCCACAGCCGTACGGGCCCCACGGCGACGGGCGTGGCCCCGGCGCTCTTGAGCCCGCCCTCGCCCCGCCCTCCGCCGCACCCGGTGAGCGCGAGCGGGAGCAGGAGGGCGCAGAGCGCCACGACAGCGGCGATCTGCGGTCCGCGCGGGTTCACGGCGGGCTCCTTCGGGTCGGGGGGTGGGGGCCGGGGGTCGGAGGTCGGGTGGAGGGACGGAGGACGGACGGCGGGTGGTGGACGGCCGGGACGGGCGCCAGGCCGACCGGGACCGGCCACCGGCCGGAACCGGTGGTGGCCCGCGATCGGCCGGACGGCCGATCACCCGGATCGGCCGACCGCTCGGTTCGTCCGGTCGGCGTGACCGCCCGGACGGCCGTCCGTCGGATCGGTCGCACCGGGTCGGTCGCACCTGACCGGTCCGCCGCCCGGTAGGGACCACTGTCCACCACCCGTCCGGTACGGCCGGTCGTCCCGACCGGTTCGCATCGGCCGGAGGGCGGGGCCGGTCCACCGCCGTCGCGGCTGGTCCGGCGCCCGGCCGTGCGACGGGTGACGGGCGCCGGGCGCCGGGCGCCGGGCCCACCGGGTCCCGGTGGGCTCACCGGGACCCACATGGACCGGCGCTGATCGGCAGTGATCGGGTGTGATCGGCGGGAGGCCGACCGGGCGAGGGCTTTCGCCCCCTCCCAGTAGACCTTATGCGGAGGAAAGTCCTTTTCGTCTCTCGGGCCCGTCCGCAGTCGCGGGACCGCTTTCCGTGCCGCCCCTCCGTACCCGCCCAGCCCTGGCCGTACCCGCCCGGCCGTCTCCGTACCCGCCCGGCCCCGCCGTATCCGGCCGAACGGCCTCCGTCCCCGCCCGGTCCTGTCGGAACCGGCCGCGGCTCCGGGTCCGCGATCCCCTCAGTACCCGCCCCGCTCCATCCTCGCCAGGGCCGCACGGCACAGGGTCAGCAGTTTCTCGTCCTGGTGGATGTCGTGGCTGCCCGAGGCGCCCTCGCGGGCGTTGTGGCGGCGGCGCCGGGTCAGCTCGGTGAGGATCACCAGCTGCGCGTCCTTCGCCGCCGGGCCCATCTCCGCCAGGCACTCCGCCACGTCCACGCGCGCGTGCCGGTTCTCCTCCCAGGCCGCGAGCAGCACCGGAAGCGCCTCCGTCGCGTCCCCCGACACCCGCCAGAGCGCCGCCGCGCACCGGACCCGGACCCACAGGTCCCGCGAGGCCAGGCCGGGCCTGAGGAAGGCGGCCGACGAGGCCGCCGCCGGGCCGATCTCGCCGAGCGCCTGCGCCGCCGCGCACCGGTCGGCCCCGGTGGCCCCCGGCCGCAGCCACCGTTCCACGGCGGGCAGGGCCGCCGCCAGGTCCCCCTCGGCCGCCCACAGGGCCCGCGCCGCCGTGGTGGCGACCGTGGCGGAATCCGCGTCGAGGAGCCGCCGTATGTCCGGTACGGCCTCCCGGGCCGCCGGGCCGAAGGCCGCCAGCGTCCGCAGGGCGGCCTCCCGCACCCAGTCGCGTCGGTTCTCGGGCGCCCCGCACAGCACCCGCAGCACCTCGGGGACGGCCTGGGAACCCCGTACCGCCGCGAGCGCGTACAGCAGCGGCGCCGCGCCGTCGTAGAGCCGTTCGTCGAGTGCCACCTCGGCCAGACGGCGGCGCAGCAGCGGCGCGAGCATCGACGCCGAGGGCCCCAGGCCGTCCATCGCGTACAGCAGCTCCCGCCGCACCTCGGGCTCCTCCAGGGCGCGGGCGAGCAGCGGCACGGCCCGGGGGTCCCCGGCGCGGGCCAGCGCGAGCAGCGCGCCGTCCCGCCCGGAGCGGCCGACGAAGGGGCTCGGCCCGCCACCGGTCCGGCCGAGCGGCCCGAGCGGACCGGGATCGGCGTCGGGGCCGAATCCGGGGTCCGAGTCAGGGACGGAGCCGGGGTCGGCGTCGGGGTCGGCGGAGCCCGGACCCGGGGGGCCGACCAGGGCCGTCCCGTAGGGCAGGGGGGCGGCGGGCCCGCCGGTCCGCCCCCGCCCGTACGCCCGGGAGCCGCCCGCCGGGCCCGTCGCGAGACGGGCGGCGAGCGCGTCGGCGGCCGGGGAGCCCAGCTCGAACAGCCGCTCCAGGAAGGTGGTGGCGGCCTCCCTGAGCCGGGGCTCGGGGTCGTGGAGCTGCTCGCCGACCAGCCGCACGACCTCCTCGTACCGCCCCCGCCAGACCCGTATCAACCCGCCGCACAGCCAGATCGCGTCCGAGCGCTGCCCCCAGTCCGGGCTGCGCAGCTGCGCCAGGATCAGCGCGATCCGGTCGTCCACCCGGTCGTCGAGCGCCGCGTGCAGGGTCCTCAGCAGCTCCTCGGTCCAGGGCGCGGGCCGCCCCGCCGCGTGCTCCTCCAGGAGTTCGCGGACCTGCCCGATGAGCGTCGGCGAGGCGGTCCGCCCGCCGCCGGGGACGGCCGCCTGCCGGGCGTTCGCCCTGATCTCCTCCAGCAGCCCGGTCACCCACGGCACCACGTCGTCGGGGATGTCGCCGGGCGCGCAGCGCGCCCGCTGGGCCAGGGCCGCCAGCCGCAGCCCCGGGTCCTGGGCCGCACGGGCCAGCCAGTCGAGCCAGTCGACGGTCTCTGCGCGTAGCGAGGCGTGCCGCAGGGCGATCCGCCCGAGCGCGGCGACCAGGGCGAGCCGCACCTCGGTGTCCCGCTCGACGGTGAGCCGCTCCCGGAGCAGGGTCAGGACGCGGGCGGGCTCGGGGTGCAGCGAGGCGAGGGCGCAGGGCGCGGCGAGCCGCACCTCGGGGTCGGGGTCGGAGACGAGACCGAGGAAGACGTCGGCACCGGCGGCGATGGCCGCGGCGGCCATCGCGTAGTTGGCGGCGGGGATGAACTCGTCGTCCTCCGGGTCGAGCGCGTCCAGCTCCTCGTCGTCGTCCAGCTCGATCCCGCCGATGCTGGTGAGCAGTTCGACGAGGGAGCCCCGTTCCTGCACCCCGGGGTCGGCGACGAGTTCGAGGAGGAAGGGGATGCAGGCGAGCGTGGAGTCGTACACATCGCCCTGGTGGTGCACGGAGCCGTACATTCCGTCGAGGGCGGCCTCGCGCTCGGCCGGATCGCCTGAGGCGAGTCCGCGAAGCAGCTCCGGCACGTCGTCCGCGGGGCCGTACGCGTGCCCCAACGAGGCCCAGTCGACCTCCTCGATCCCCGTCAACATGCCAAGGCCGCCTTCCCCGTGAGCGCTGTACCAGGCAGCAAGTGTGCACCACGGGACGGACAGCAAGGCCTTACAAACGACAGCGTTCCCACCGGGGAAGCCGAGTTGCGGCCTCTTTGCGCCATGTACGGTACGGAGCCCGTCAGTTGCGCTCCGTTGCGGCCTCCGGGGCCTTCGGAGCGGCTTCCGGAAGGGCCGGACGGCCCTGTTCCGGACCCCTTCCCGACGTCCGGCGGCGCCGTCCGCCGCTCGTCCTCCGGCACCGTGGTCCGGACCGGCCGGGGATCCCGGGCGGAGGAACCGTACGGGCCCCGGGGCCGCCGGACCCGACTCCGGCCGCCCACCGGGCGGTCGCACCGGTCGCGCCGACGGTGCGCGGCGCGGCGCGGCCCGTCCCGATGATGTGCGGGAACGGGGTGCGGGCCCGCCCGGACGGCGGAGCGCCCGAGAGGCCGCGCGGGGCCGCCGGGGCGGGCGCGCGGCCCCGTCCGGAGGGGCGCGCGCGCCCCCGTCCCACGGAGGCCCGGCGTCCGGCCCGGACGGCCGCCCGGCAGCGGGGGACGCGGGTCCGGACCGCCTCCCGGACCCCCCGCCCGCAGCGCGGACCGGCGCCCGCCCGCTCCCGCGCGCGCCCCCGGACGCACCGGCTTCCCCCACCCGGAAACGGGGCCCGGACGGCGAGGAACGCCGTTCTTCCCCGAACGAGTGACCACGGACTGGCCGGAACGGTATCCGGGCCGGTTTGGACGACGAAGGGGTGATCGCGTGGAGGCGGGGCCGATTCGGCCGCGCAGCGGAACGATCCGGCCGGGGGTCCGGCGGAGGGGGTCCGGTGGGGCCGGTGGGGGTTTTCCACCGAGAACCGAGAACCGAGAACGGAGAGAGGTCCCCTACGGGTGTCCCGGAGGTCACTTCGAGCGGGGGCCGTCCCCCTCCTCCGCCCGGACCCGGACGAAGGCCGCGACGTCCTGCCGCTGCCGTCCCGCGCGCCGCCGTACCTCGACGGGGACGGGCGGGTCGATCCGGCGGACCGGACCGTGCTCCGGATCCTCGGTGAGCGGCCCGGCGCGCGGGGCCGTCAGCGCGCCCACCTCGTGCGCCTGCGCCGGAGTGAGCCGGGGCGAGGTGGTCACCGTACGCTCGTCGGCGAGCCGTACGAGCAGGGCGCGGGGCCGGTCCGGCGGGCCGAGGACGCCGAACAGGGTGCCGTCGGTGGTGTCGGCGTACCGGACCTTCCGCCAGGCCCAGGTGGCCCCGGACCGGTAGACGGAGTCGAGCCGTTTCGCGACGATCCCCTCGACGCCGGTGTCCCGCAGGTCCCGGTACCAGTCGCGGGCGGTCCGCTCGTCGGACGTGGCCAGGACGCGCTGGAGCGGGGGCCCGGTCTCGCGCAGGGCCGCGCCGAGCAGCTCCCAGCGGTCGCGGAGCGGCAGCCCCCGCACGTCGAGACCGGGCACGGCCAGCAGGTCGAAGGCGACGTACGAGACGGGCACGCCGTCCCGGGCGCGTTCGGCGGCGGGCCGGAGCAGGTCGGTGAAGCTCAGCCGCCCCTCGCGGTACGCGCACAGCTCGCCGTCGAGCACGATGCCGGGCGGCAGCCCGTCGCGCAGGTGCGCGGCGATGCCGGGGAAGTCGGGGGCGAGGTCCCGCCGGGACCGTGCCTGGAGGACGACCCGCCCGTCACCGAGGATGAAGGCCAGCGCGCGGAACCCGTCGAGCTTGAGCGAGTACTGCAGGTCACGGGGTGGTTCCTGCTGTACGGGGAGTTCGTCGGCGGGCCGGGGCCGCATGACGTCCACGGGCGGAAGGAGCGCGACGGCGTCCGCCCTCATGGCAGGACCCCCGCCCGTCCGGGGGCGAAGAGCGGGGCGAGGAGGTCCCCGTACCGCTCCACCCGGGGCGCGATGTCGTCCAGGAGGAAGGTGAGGGACCCGGGGTCGGCGCAGTCCCCGACCTCCTCCCAGGTGACGGGGGCGGAGACGGTGGGCAGGGGCCGGGCCCGCAGGGTGTAGGGGGCGGCGGTGGTCTTGGCGGCGGCGTTCTGGCTGTGGTCGACGAAGACCTTCCCGGGCCGCAGGGCCCGCGCCATCCGGTGCACGACGAGCCCCGGCAGGGCCACCTCCGCCTCGACGGCGAGCCGCCGGGCGTACGCGGAGACCCGCGCGGAGGGCGTCGGCGCCAGCGGGACGAGCAGATGCAGTCCCTTGGCGCCGGAGGTCTTCGCCCAGGCCTCCAGACCGTCCCGCGCGAGCCGTTCCCGCAGGTGGAGGGCGACCCGGCAGCATTCCACGACGGTCGCGGGCGGGCCGGGGTCCAGATCGAGGACCAGCCGGTCGGCGACGGCGGGGGAAGGGGACCGCCACTGGGGCGTGTGGAACTCCACGACCAGGTTCGCCGCCCACATCAACGAGGCCAGGTCCTGGACGAGCACCTGCCGGGCGCCGGGGGCGTCGGAGCGGGGCACGGGGGCGGTCCTCACCCAGGAGGGTGTGCCGGGCGGCGGATTCTTGCTGAAGAACAGCTGCCCGTCGGGCCCGTCCGGATACCGCAGGAACGACACCGGGCGGTCGCGCAGATGCGGCAGGATCACGGGCCCGACGGTGGCGTAGTAGTGGAGCAGCTCGCCCTTGGTGGTGCCGGTGGCCGGGTGGAGCACCTTGCCCAGATTGCTGAGCGCCAGCCGCCGGCCCTCCACCTCTGTGATCGGCGTCATACGATGAGAATCCCACGATTCGTACCGGTATGCGGCGGTCGGGACCGAGAGGAAGAACCGTGCGATCCATCTGGAACGGAGCCATATCCTTCGGCCTGGTCAGCATCCCGATCAAGCTGGTGAACGCCACCGAGAGCCACTCCGTCTCCTTCCGGCAGATCCACGCGGAGGACGGCGGACGCATCCGCTACAAGAAGGTGTGCGAGCTGGACGGCGAGGAGGTCCCCCCGGCGGAGATCGGCCGGGCGTACGAGGAGGGCGACGGGAGCATGATCCCGGTCACCGACGAGGACCTGGCCGCGCTGCCGCTGCCCACCGCGAAGACGATCGAGATCGTGGCGTTCGTACCGGCGGGCGAGATCGATCCGCTCCAGATGGACGCGGCGTACTACCTGTCGGCGAACGGCGTCCCCGCCGCCAAGCCGTACACCCTGCTCCGCGAGGCGCTCAAGCGCAGCGACAAGGTGGCGGTGGCGAAGTACGCGCTGCGGGGACGGGAACGGCTCGGGATGCTCCGGGTCGTCGACGACGTCATCGCCATGCACGGGCTGCTCTGGCCGGACGAGATCCGCGCCCCGGAGGGCGTGGCCCCGGAGACCCCGGTGAGCGTACGGGACGCCGAACTCGACCTGGCGGACGCCCTGATGGCCACGCTCGGGGAGGTGGACATCCACGGTCTGCATGACGACTACCGGGCGGCGGTCGAGGAGATGATCGCGGCGAAGGCGGAGGGCGGCGAGGGCGTCCAGGCGCCGGAACCGGGGGAGGAGCAGGGCGGCGGCCAGGTCATCGACCTGATGGCGGCACTGGAGAACAGCGTGCGGGCCGCGAGGGAGGCGCGGGGCGGGGACGCGGTGGTGACGGAACTGAAGCCGCGCGGGAAGCCCGCCGAGGGGGAGGCGGAGCCGAAGAAGGGAACGGCGAGGAAGACGACGGCGGCCACGAAGAAGACGGCGGCGAAGAAGGCGACGGGGGCGAAGAAGTCCACGACGACGAGGAAGAAGACGGCGGGGACGGGGGCGCCGACGAGGGCGAAGGCGGGGACGGAGGCGACTTCGACCGCCTCCTCGCCCCCTCCCCCTTCCCCTCCTTCTTCCTCTTCCTCCTCCCCGACTACGAGGAAGAAGGCTCAGGCGCGCAAGCGCAGCGCCTGAGGGAAGCGGAGGGGGTTCGGGGCCCGGCGGGTGGAAATGGAATGGGGAAATGAAGGGGGCGCCCGGCTCGAAGGACGCGGAGAAGGGGGCGCCCGGCTCCCTTACGTGTCGTAGTGCAGGGTCCCGTCGTCGTCCATGCGGGGATGCATGGGGGAGGGGTCGTACTCGTCGACGTCGGAAGGGCGGGGCCCTTCCGGTCCGTCGGGTCCGAAACGGACCATGCGCTCCACCCGGCAGATCCTGAACTCCCGCCCGTCGACCAGGGCTTGGTCGGAACTCCCGGCGGCACGGAACAGCTCACCGGCGCGCCGGTACCGCTCCCGCTTCTCGTCGCCCCACTGGTAGATGCGGGCCCACAGATCGGTGAGGTCGTCGTAGAGCGTGCGGCGCGCGTCGTGCGGGCTCGGTTCGAGACCGCCGCACGGCACCCAGCCGGAGCCCTCGCGCTCGACGATGCCGAAGGTGACCGGGAGCATGGCGACGTCGGGATGGGTGCTGACCGCCTTCTGGGAGTCGTCGCGGACCCCGGCCGGGTAGCGCTTCCCGGTGTACCGGAAGTCCCGCATCCCGAAGCGCAGGGCTTCCGCCATCGGCCCCCGCATCCCTTCGGGGTCGAAGACGACACCGGTGTCGGGGCAGCGCCCGGGGGTGAGGCGCCGCTCCCACACCCGGAACACCGGCTCGGGGTCGGTGGGGCGGGGCGGTTCGAGCCCGTCGTCACTGGAACGCGCGAACTCGTCGCCCCGGATGACCCGGTACCGCAGCCCGAGGACGTCGAGTTCGTTCACGCGCTCCTGGGCGAGGAGGTCGACGGCGTCCATCAACGCGCGCCGCTCGACGGGCTCGTCGGTCTCGTCCTTGGCCCGGAAGAAGAAGTGCGACTGCAGACTGTCCCGGGTCTCCTGGGGCATCCCCGACCGCACGGGCAGGACGATCTCCCAGGGCCCGCCGGGCTCCTGCGCCGCGACCCCGAAGAGGGCGCCGCGCACGCTCAGCCCCGGGTACTTGACGGCGGCCTCGGCGGCATCGATCTCGGTCACCCAGGCAACCGGATCCTCCCTCTCCACGAGCCCCGCCCGCGCCGCGTCGAGCCGTTGCTTCCAGTCCTCGTCCATGCGCGCATTGTGTCCACGACCCCCACGGCGAATCCCGAAAACGACCGATCCACCCCGCCACCGAGTGAACCTGACCGGAAACGAACGGCCCCTGGCGAGCCAGCCGCCGCCCCTTCCGAACGCCTGCACGAAAACCCTCTACCCCGCCCCGAACCTGACCGGCGTGGCAGCCGCACATACGACAAGACCCCGTACTCAGCGTTTCCACTGACTACGGGGTCTGTTCGGCACTTCTCGCGAAGTGCCCCCGGCAGGATTCGAACCTGCGCACACGGCTCCGGAGGCCGTTGCTCTATCCCCTGAGCTACGGGGGCGTCCGCCCTGTTGTGCGGCGACGGGTTGAACACTACCAGCTCACGAGGAGTGGCTGTGAACAGGTATTTCCGGGGCGTCACCGAGGGGGTGGTCCCCCGCACGGGGCAGAAGTGGGCAAAACCCGGACGCGGCCAGTCGGGGCGGCCTACTCTCGTCGTGTGTCAGGCGTGTCCGGTCGGGTGCTCGTTGTCGACGACAACAAGGTGATCCGGCAGTTGATCAGGGTCAATCTCGAACTTGAGGGGTTCGAGGTCGTGACCGCGGCCGATGGTGCCGAGTGTCTGGATGTCGTGCACCAGGTCCGTCCCGATGTGGTCACCCTCGACGTCGTCATGCCCCGCCTGGACGGCATCAGGACCGCCGAGCGGCTCCGCGCCGACCCCCGCACCCGGCATCTGCCGGTCGCCGTCATCAGCGCCTGCGGGGAGCACGAGGTCCCCGGTGTCGACGCCTTCCTCGCCAAGCCGTTCGAGCCCGTGGAGCTCGTCCGGGTCGTCCGCCAGCTGATGCACCGCGAGCGGCGCGACCGGCCCGAGGCCACCGGGACCGACGGGGGAGAGGACCCCGCCGCTGCCGGGGACCGCTGCCAGTGCCCCCGGCCCCAGGACCTCCTCCAGTAGGAGGGACCCGGTGGTACGGAACCGCCCGGTGTCCCGCATGGCGAAACCGGTTCGCGTTCCGACCCCCCTCCTCCCCTAGGCTTGACCCGTGACCCCCGCGGACCTCTCCCTCACCGTGCTGCGCGCCGTGCGCCGTGCGGTCGACGACGGTGCGCTGCGGGTCGACGTACCCCCCGGGGTGAAGGTCGAGCGCGCCCGGCCCGGCGGGTCGGGCGAGTACGCCAGCAACATCGCCCTCACCCTCGCCCGGCCCGCCGGCCGCACCGCCCTCGACGTCGCCGGAATCCTGCGCGACCGGCTCAGGGACGCCCCCGGTGTCCGGACCGTGGAGATCACCGGGCCCGGCTTCCTGAACTTCAGCCTCCGCGCCGACGCCGCCGGTGACCTCGTCCGCGCGGTCCGGGCCGCCGGAGCCGAGTACGGACACGGCGCCGCCCTCGCCGGGACCGCCGTCCGGTTCGCCGAGCCCACCGAGCCCCGCGCCGCCCTCGTCACCGGGACCGTCGTACGACTGCTCCGCGCCCAGGGCGCCGACGCCGGATCCGGCGGCACCGAGCGGATCCACGTGGTGCCCGGCGCGTACGACCCGGACACCCTCGGCACCGACGCCGCCCGCTGGGCGCTGCTCCGCGCCGCGCCCCACGACCGGCCGCTCGACGGGCCCCCGCTCCTCGTCCAGCACGAGCGCAACGGGCTCTTCCGGGTCCGGTACGCGTACTCCCGGGCCCGGCGGCTGCTCGTCAACGGCGCACAGCTCGGCGTCCTCCCCTCGCACGACTCGCACGACTCGTACGACTCGCACGACTCGCACGACGACGTGGCGCCCGTCGAGGCGTCCGCGCTGCTCGACGGCCTCGGCGACCACCCCGTCGTCCTCCTCGCCGCCGCCCGCCACCGCGCCCCCGACCGGGTCGCCCGGCACCTGGAGGGCATCGCCGACGCGCTGCTCGCCTTCCAGCACACCGTCCTGCCGCTCGGCGACGAGAAACCCTCGGCCGCCCACCGTTCCCGGCTCGCGCTCGCCGAAGCCGCCGGGACGGTGCTCGCCGGTGGCCTCTCCGTGCTCGGCATCAGCGCACCCGATCGGATCTGAAAGAGCCAGCCATGAGCCGTTCCGCCCACCCCGCGGGTCCCCGTCACGCCGATGTCCTCCCCGAGGGCCACTACACGGCGCCGCCCGCCGACCTCAACGCCCTCGACCCCAAGGTGTGGTCCCGGACGGTCGACCGGGACGAGCGGGGGATCGCCACCGTGGGCGGTCTGCGGGTGACCGACCTCGCCGAGGAGTTCGGGACCCCCGCCTATTTCCTCGACGAGACCGACTTCCGGGCCCGCTGCCGCGCCTGGGCCGAGGCCTTCGGCCGGGACGCCGACGTGTACTACGCCGGAAAGGCGTTCCTCTCCAGGGCCGTCGTCCGCTGGCTGCACGAGGAGGGCCTCAACCTCGACGTCTGCTCCGGCGGCGAACTGGCCACCGCGCTCTCCGCCGGAATGCCCGCCGAACGCATCGCCTTCCACGGCAACAACAAGAGCGAGGAAGAGATCCGCACGGCCGTCGGGGCCGGAGTGGGGCGCATCGTCCTCGACTCCTTCCAGGAGATCGTGCGCGTCGCCCACATCGCGCAGTCCCTCGGCAGGCGCCAGCCGGTGCAGATCCGGGTGACCGTCGGCGTCGAGGCGCACACGCACGAGTTCATCGCGACCGCGCACGAGGACCAGAAGTTCGGCATCGCGCTCGCCGGGGGACAGGCCGCGGAGGCGGTCCGCAGGACACTGGAGCTCGACGGGCTCGAACTCACCGGCATCCACTCCCACATCGGCTCGCAGATCTTCGACATGGCGGGCTTCGAGGTCTCCGCGCGCCGCGTCGTCGGCCTGCTCGCCGAGATCCGCGACGAGCACGGGGTGGAACTGCCCGAGATCGACCTGGGCGGCGGCCTCGGCATCGCGTACACCTCCGAGGACGACCCGCGCGAGCCGCACGAGATCGCCAAGGCGCTCGGCGAGATCGTGACGCGCGAGTGCGAGGCCGCCGGGCTCCGCACCCCCCGGATCTCCGTCGAGCCCGGCCGCGCGATCGTCGGCCCGACGGCCTTCACGCTCTACCGGGTCGGCACGATCAAGCCGCTCGAAGGACTGCGGACGTACGTCAGCGTCGACGGCGGCATGTCGGACAACATCCGCACCGCCCTCTACGACGCCGAGTACAGCGTCGCCCTGGTCTCGCGGACCAGCGACGCCGCGCCGATGCTCTCGCGGGTCGTCGGCAAGCACTGCGAGAGCGGTGACATCGTCGTACGGGACGCCTTCCTCCCCGCCGACCTGGCCCCCGGCGACCTGCTCGCGGTGCCCGCCACCGGCGCGTACTGCCGCTCCATGGCCAGCAACTACAACCACGCGCTCCGGCCCCCCGTGGTCGCCGTCAGGGACGGCGCCGCACGGGTCGTCGTGCGGCGCGAGACGGAGGAAGATCTCCTGCGTCTCGACGTCGGATGATGAAATAGTCGAGTGATGAAATAGATGTCTCAGGATCCGGACGAGGGGCGGAAACCCCCGTCCGGTGAGTGAGACTGGTTCCACCGTAGAGAGCCGTGGCGACACGGCCGCAGGGATACGAAGCAGGACGGGAAAGAGGTCGGATGATGCGTACGCGTCCGCTGAAGGTGGCGCTGCTGGGCTGTGGAGTGGTCGGCTCAGAGGTGGCGCGCATCATGACGACGCACGCCGACGACCTCGCCGCGCGCATCGGCGCGCCGGTCGAGCTCGCCGGCGTGGCGGTCCGCCGCCCCGACAAGGTCCGCGGCGGGGTCCCCGCCGAGCTGATCACCACGGACGCGACCGCCCTGGTGAAACGCGGCGACATCGACGTCGTCATCGAGGTCATCGGCGGGGTCGAACCGGCCCGCACCCTCATCACCACCGCCTTCGAGCACGGCGCCTCCGTCGTCTCCGCGAACAAGGCGCTGCTCGCCCAGGACGGCGCGACGCTGTACGCCGCCGCCGAGAAGAACGGCCAGGACCTCTACTACGAGGCCGCCGTCGCGGGCGCCATCCCGCTGATCCGCCCGCTGCGCGAGTCCCTCGCCGGGGACAAGATCAACCGGGTGATGGGCATCGTCAACGGCACGACGAACTTCATCCTCGACAAGATGGACACCTCCGGCGCCGGCTACTCCGAGGCGCTCGACGAGGCCACCGCCCTCGGATACGCCGAGGCCGACCCGACCGCCGACGTCGAGGGCTTCGACGCCGCCGCCAAGGCCGCCATCCTCGCCGGGATCGCCTTCCACACCCGCGTGCGCCTCGACGACGTCTACCGCGAGGGCATGACCGAGGTCACCGCCGCCGACTTCGCCTCCGCCCGGCGGATGGGCTGCACCATCAAGCTGCTCGCCATCTGCGAGCGGGCCGCCGACGGCGGCTCCGTCACCGCGCGCGTGCACCCCGCGATGATCCCGCTCAGCCACCCGCTCGCCTCCGTCCGCGAGGCGTACAACGCGGTCTTCGTCGAGGCGGAGGCCGCCGGGCAGCTCATGTTCTACGGCCCCGGCGCCGGTGGCGCCCCGACGGCCTCGGCCGTCCTCGGCGACCTCGTCGCGGTGTGCCGCAACAAGCTCAACGAGGCCAACGGCCCCGGCGAGTCCGCGTACACCCAGCTGCCCGTGAGCTCCATGGGCGAGGTCGTGACGCGGTACCACATCAGCCTCGACGTGGCCGACAAGCCGGGCGTCCTCGCCCAGGTCGCGACGGTCTTCGCCGAGCACGGCGTATCCATCGATACGGTGCGCCAGCAGGGACGTCAGGACGGAGGCGGCGGGGCATCGCTCGTCGTCGTCACCCACCGCGCGCCCGACGCCGCCCTCTCGGGGACGGTCGAGGCGCTGCGCAAGCTCGACACCGTGCGCGGTGTCGCCAGCATCATGCGTGTTGAAGGGGAGTAAGGACCCATGACCCACAAGGGCACCCACCAGTGGCGCGGCATCATCGAGGAGTACCGGGACCGCCTTCCGGTCACGGACACGACGCCGGTCATCACGCTCCGTGAGGGCGGTACGCCGCTCGTACCCGCTCAGGTCCTCTCCGAGCGCACGGGCTGCGAGGTGCACCTCAAGGTCGAGGGCGCCAACCCCACCGGCTCCTTCAAGGACCGGGGCATGACCATGGCCATCACCCGGGCCAAGGAGGAGGGCGCGCGGGCCGTCATCTGCGCCTCCACCGGCAACACCTCCGCGTCCGCCGCGGCCTACGCGGTGCGCGCCGGGATGGTCTCGGCCGTCCTGGTGCCGCAGGGCAAGATCGCGCTCGGCAAGATGGGCCAGGCCCTCGTGCACGGCGCGAAGATCCTCCAGGTGGACGGCAACTTCGACGACTGCCTGACGCTGGCCAGGACCCTCTCCGAGAACTACCCGGTGGCGCTGGTCAATTCGGTCAACCCGGTCCGCATCGAGGGCCAGAAGACCGCCGCCTTCGAGATCGTGGACATGCTCGGCGACGCGCCCGACATCCACGTCCTGCCGGTGGGCAACGCCGGAAACATCACGGCGTACTGGAAGGGGTACCGCGAGTACGCCGAGGACGGTCTCGCGACGCGCCGTCCCCGCATGTGGGGCTTCCAGGCCTCCGGCTCCGCCCCGCTGGTGCGCGGCGAGGTCGTCAAGGACCCGTCGACGATCGCCACCGCGATCCGCATCGGCAACCCGGCCTCGTGGGACTACGCGATCGCCGCGCGCGACGAGTCGGGCGGCTTCATCGACGAGGTGACGGACCGTGAGATCCTGCGCGCCTACCGCCTGTTGGCCGCACAGGAGGGCGTGTTCGTCGAGCCCGCCTCGGCCGCGTCGGTCGCCGGTCTGCTGAAGGCCGCCGAGCAGGGCAAGGTCGACCCCGGGCAGCGGATCGTCTGCACCGTCACGGGCAATGGCCTGAAGGACCCGGACTGGGCCGTCGCGGGCGCCCCGCAGCCGGTGACCGTGCCGGTGGACGCCGCCGCCGCGGCCGAGCGCCTCGGCCTGGCCTGATCCCACCCCCGCCCAGGGGAAAACCGCTGATCGAAACCCGATCAGGAACGTACATAGGCGCACAGGTTGGCACGCGACACGCATCGTGCGCCTCCTGTGCGCCCTATGTCGCGGCAGAACCTTCCTTCGGTAGGCTGTACCGAACCCGCCCCGCCGCATATGCGCGGTGTCCTTGCCGTTGTCGCCTCCGTGGCCGAAACGGCCCCCGGGTTTCCCGAGTACTTCCCGCCGACGTACCCGCTGTTCCAGAACCCCCCGTTGCCGCAGTCAAGGAGAGTCATCGAGCGATGGCCGGTCCCGCGTTCCGCGCCGCCGCCGTACGGGTGCGCGTCCCCGCCACCAGTGCCAATCTCGGTCCGGGCTTCGACGCCTTCGGCCTGTCGCTGGGCCTCTACGACGACGTCGTCGTCCGTGTCGCCGACTCCGGGCTGCACGTCGACATCGCCGGTGAGGGCGCCGGGACGCTCCCGCGCGACGAGAACCACCTGCTCGTACGCTCCCTGCGCACGGCCTTCGACCTGCTCGGCGGACAGCCGCGCGGCCTGGAGGTCGTCTGCGCCAACCGCATCCCGCACGGCCGGGGCCTCGGCTCCTCCTCCGCCGCCATCTGCGCGGGCATCATCGCCGCCCGCGCCGTGACCATAGGCGGGGACGCCCGTCTCGACGAGACGGCCCTGCTGGAACTGGCCACCGAGATCGAGGGCCACCCCGACAACGTCGCCGCCTGTCTGCTCGGCGGCTTCACCCTCGCCTGGACCGAGTCCGGCGCCGCGCGGGCGATCAGGATGGATCCCTCGGATTCCATCGTTCCGGTGGTTTTCGTCCCCGGGAAGCCGGTGCTGACCGAGACCGCCCGAGGACTCCTGCCGCGCACCGTCCCGCACGTCGACGCCGCCGCCAACGCCGGACGCGCCGCCCTCCTCGTCGAGGCCCTGACCCGCCGCCCGGAGCTGCTGCTCACGGCCACCGAGGACCGGCTGCACCAGGAGTACCGGGCCCCGGCGATGCCGGAGAGCATCGCCCTGGTGAACCGGCTGCGCGCGGACGGCGTCCCCGCGGTCATCTCCGGCGCGGGCCCCACGGTCCTCGCGCTGGCCGAGCACGGGACGGCCGACAAGGTCGCCCGACTGGCGGGCGACGGCTGGGCCGCGAACCGGCTCGACCTCGACGCCTCCGGGGCGAGCGTCCTGCCGCTGGCGCCCTGAAGAACGCGCGACGGCCGGACGCCGGGCGGCGTCCGGCCAGGAGATTGCCGGTGAGGGAGAGGGGGAATGTTTGTTGGAGCCGGTAGTGTTAACCTCATGTCTGCACCCGACCTCTTTGTGGAGCGGTGCGGAGTGTCCCTATCAGGGACCACCCTTCTTCCGGGAGCCTCCCCAACTGCCTGAGCAGCCTGCCTGAGCAGTTTCGAGCACGCTCCGGAACCGGCACGACACCCCTCGCTCTTCTTTCGCGTGAGGGCCGAGCAGGGGGCGCTCGGGCCGGACCCACAGCACGTTTTCTCTCTTCCGCCGTACCCGGCGGGACCATCGCCCCGGACACGGTCCACCGAAACACGGGACCGCTCCGGACAGCACAACCGGTCGCCGAGCCAGAAGGCCGACGTCCGCTCCAGGGAAGGACCCTTCGTGAGCGACACCACCGATCTGATGGGCGTGACTGCCGACAGCACTGTCGACACCACCGCGCCCGCCGCAGGTGCTGCCACCAGCACCGCACGGCGCCGCCGCTCCGGCACCGGCCTCGACGGCATGGTCCTGGCCGAGCTGCAGCAGGTCGCGTCCGGCCTCGGGATCAGGGGCACCGCGCGGATGCGCAAGAGCCAGCTGATCGAGGTCATCAAGGAGGCCCAGGCGGGCGGCGGCTCCGCCGCGCCGGCCAAGGCAGCCGACACGGCCGAGACCAAGCCGAAGCGCCGCGCCGCCGCCAAGACCCGTACGGCCGACACGGCGGCCGAGACCGCCGCCCCGCAGCCGGAGAAGGCCGAGAAGGCCGTCGCCCAGCAGCAGATCGACATCCCGGGGCAGCCCGCCGGCACCTCCCGGGACTCGGCCGACGAGCAGCCCGCGGGCGAGCGCCGTCGCCGTCGCGCCACCGCCCCCGCCGGTTCGCCGGAGGGCGAGAAGGCCGAGGCGGCGCAGGCCGTGAAGACCGAGACCCGCACCGAGGCCAAGGCCGAGGCGGGCACCGACACCAAGGCCGAGGCCGCCGTGGACGGCGCCGAGGGCCGCGGCCGTCGGGACCGTGGCGAGCGGGGCGAGCGCGGCGAGCGCCGTGACCGCCGTGACCGTCAGCGCGACCGCGCCAAGGGCGACGAGCAGCAGGGCGCCGGTCAGGGCGGCCAGCGCCAGCGTCAGGGCGGCGGCCAGGGCCAGGGCGGCGGCCAGGGTCAGGGCCAGCAGGTCCAGAGCCAGGGCCAGAGCCAGGGCGGCGGCCAGAGCCAGCAGGGCGGCCAGCAGGGCCCGCAGGACGACTACGACGACGAGGGCGGCCGTCGTGGCCGCCGGGGGCGTTACCGCGACCGCCGCGGCCGTCGTGGGCGCGACGACTTCCAGGCCGGTGAGCCGCAGGTCGCCGACGACGACGTCCTGATCCCCGTCGCGGGCATCCTCGACATCCTCGACAACTACGCGTTCATCCGGACCTCGGGCTACCTGCCCGGCCCGAACGACGTGTACGTCTCCCTCGCCCAGGTCCGCAAGAACGGCCTGCGCAAGGGCGACCACGTCACCGGTGCCGTGCGCCAGCCGAAGGAGGGCGAGCGCCGCGAGAAGTTCAACGCGCTCGTCCGTCTGGACTCGGCGAACGGCATGGCGGCCGACTCGGGCCGTGGCCGTCCCGAGTTCAACAAGCTGACCCCGCTCTACCCGCAGGACCGGCTCCGTCTGGAGACCGACCCGGGCGTGCTGACCACGCGGATCATCGACCTCGTGTCGCCGATCGGCAAGGGCCAGCGCGGTCTGATCGTGGCCCCGCCGAAGACCGGCAAGACCATGATCATGCAGGCGATCGCCAACGCGATCACCCAGAACAACCCCGAGTGCCACCTGATGGTCGTCCTGGTCGACGAGCGTCCGGAAGAGGTCACCGACATGCAGCGGTCGGTCAAGGGCGAGGTCATCTCCTCGACCTTCGACCGTCCGGCCGAGGACCACACCACCGTCGCCGAGCTGGCCATCGAGCGCGCCAAGCGCCTCGTGGAGCTGGGTCACGACGTGGTCGTCCTGCTCGACTCCATCACCCGTCTGGGCCGCGCGTACAACCTCGCGGCGCCCGCCTCCGGCCGCATCCTGTCCGGTGGTGTCGACTCGACCGCGCTCTACCCGCCGAAGCGGTTCTTCGGTGCGGCGCGCAACATCGAGGACGGCGGTTCGCTGACCATCCTGGCCACCGCGCTGGTCGACACCGGCTCGCGCATGGACGAGGTGATCTTCGAGGAGTTCAAGGGCACCGGCAACATGGAGCTCAAGCTCGACCGCAAGCTCGCCGACAAGCGCATCTTCCCGGCCGTCGACGTCGACGCCTCGGGCACGCGCAAGGAGGAGATCCTCCTCGGCAGCGACGAGCTGGCCGTCACCTGGAAGCTGCGTCGTGTGCTGCACGCGCTCGACCAGCAGCAGGCGATCGAGCTGCTGCTCGACAAGCTCAAGCAGACCAAGTCGAACGGCGAGTTCCTGCTCCAGATCCAGAAGACCACGCCGGGCGGCAACAACGACTGAGGCGAGAGCCGCGTCACACCCCGGAAACCGGGCCCCGGGCCCGTAACCCCGTCGTGACCTGCGCAAACCACCGCTCCCCCCGTGTCCGCACGGGGGGAGCGGTGGCGTTTCCGGGCAAAGCTCACCCAAACCTGACAGGTCCCCGTGCAACCCTTTCGGCCGCGTCACCGTCACACATGGTGAACCGAAGGCCCGAGGGAAGACGATGACCGAGCAGACCAAGAGCGGCCGAATAGGCGGCGCGGGCGGCGGGCGACGCCGCAGGGCGTCCACCCGGCGGCGGCGCGGGACTATGATCCTGCTGTCGGCGCTCGCCGCCGCGACGGTCCTCGGCGGCGCCGGAGCCGGATACGTCTACCTCAAGCTCGACGGCAACATCGAAGCCGTCGACATCAACGCCAGACTGGGCACCGACCGCCCCCGGAACGCCGACGACGGCTCCCTCGACATCCTCGTCCTCGGCTCCGACTCCCGCTCCGGCGACAACGGCGCCTACGGCAAGGACGAGGGCGGCGCCCGCTCCGACACCGCGATGGTCGTCCACGTCCACGAGGGCCACAAGAAGGCCAGCGTCGTCTCGATCCCCCGCGACACCCTCGTCGACCGGCCCGCCTGCACCGACGACCGCGGCGGCGCCGTCCCCGCCGAGCACCGGGCCATGTTCAACACCGCCTACGAGGTCGGCGGCCCCGCCTGCGCCGTCAAGACCGTCGAGGCCATGTCCGGCATCCGCATGGACCACTACATCGAGGTCGACTTCACCGGCTTCCGCAAGCTCATCGACGAACTCGGCGGCGTGGAGATCACCACCACCCGGCCCATCAAGGACGCCAAGAGCCACCTCGACCTCGCCCCCGGCACGCACGTCCTCGACGGCGAGCGGTCCCTCGGCCTGGTCCGCACCCGCAAGAGCGTCGGCGACGGCAGCGACCTCGGCCGCATCCAGCTCCAGCAGGCCTTCATGAAGGCCTTCGTCGAACAGGTCAGGAGCGTCGGCGTGCTCACCAGCCCGAAGAAGCTCCTCGACCTCGCCGACACCGCCACCAAGGCCATCACCCCCGACTCCGAACTCGACTCCGTCAAGGAACTCGCTGCCTTCGCCGGGAGCCTCTCCGGCATCGACGCCGGAAACGTCCACATGGTCACCCTGCCCGTCGAGTACGACCCCCGGGACCCCAACCGGGTCGTCCCCCTCGAAGCCCAGTCACGGCAGGTCTGGACGGCCCTGAGGAAGGACCTCCCGATCCCCGCCTCGGCCACGAAGGACGCCGCCACCGGACAGGCCGACGGCATCGTGAAGTGACCCCGCCGCCCCGGGAGGCCCCCGGGGAGCCCCGGACGGCCTCCGAGGGGCCCCGGACGGCCTCCGAGGGGCCCCGGACGGCCTACGGGGAGCCCCGGACGGCCCTCGGGGGGACCCCCGGGGACCCCCGGGGGAATACCTCCGGCCCGACCCCGGTTTGGGGAGATGCGGCCGGTCCTGGCAGACTGGTACGTCGGCCCCGGTTCACGTGTGCCGCAATCCGCGGCGGCGACCCGGAGCCCTCCCGGAACATAGGAGACACCTTGAAGCGCGAGATCCACCCCGAGTACGTCGAGACCCAGGTCAGCTGCACCTGTGGCGCGTCGTTCACCACCCGGAGCACCCTGACCGACGGCACCATCCGTGCCGAGGTCTGCTCCGAGTGCCACCCGTTCTACACGGGCAAGCAGAAGATCCTCGACACCGGCGGCCGCGTCGCCCGCTTCGAGGCCCGCTTCGGCAAGGCCGCCGGCTCCGCCAGCAAGTAGCGAGCCCCTGCGCCGGTCCTCGGTCGCCCCGCGCGGGTGGCCGGGACCGGCGCTTTGGCGTCCCCGTAGCAACTGACGAAAAAACCAGGAGCCCCCGATGTTCGAGGCGGTCGAGGAACTGGTCGGCGAGCACGCCGGCCTTGAGACGAAGCTCGCGGACCCCTCCGTCCACGCCGACCAGGCGAACGCGCGCAGGCTCAACAAGCGCTACGCCGAGCTGACCCCGATTATCGCCGCGTACCGGTCCTGGAAGCAGACCGGCGACGACATCGAGACCGCCCGCGAGCTGGCACACGACGACCCCGACTTCGCCGCCGAGGTCAAGCAGCTGGAGAAGGACCGGGAACAGCTCACCGAGAAGCTGCGCCTGCTCCTCGTCCCGCGCGACCCCAGCGACGACAAGGACGTCATCCTGGAGATCAAGGCCGGAGCGGGCGGCGACGAGTCCGCGCTCTTCGCCGGCGACCTGCTCCGCATGTACCTCCGGTACGCCGAGCGCGTCGGCTGGAAGACCGAGATCATCGACGCCACCGAGTCCGAGCTGGGCGGCTACAAGGACGTCCAGGTCGCCGTGAAGACCAAGGGCGGCAACGGCGCCACCGAGCCCGGCCAGGGCGTCTGGGCGCGCCTCAAGTACGAGGGCGGGGTGCACCGCGTGCAGCGCGTGCCCGCCACCGAGTCCGCCGGCCGCATCCACACCTCCGCCGCGGGCGTGCTCGTCACCCCCGAGGCCGAGGAGGTCGAGGTCGAGGTCCACGCCAACGACCTGCGCATCGACGTCTACCGCTCGTCCGGCCCCGGCGGCCAGTCGGTCAACACCACCGACTCCGCCGTCCGCATCACCCACCTGCCGACCGGCATCGTCGCCTCCTGCCAGAACGAGAAGAGCCAGCTCCAGAACAAGGAGCAGGCCATGCGCATCCTGCGGTCCCGGCTGCTCGCCGCCGCGCAGGAGGAGGCCGAGTCCAAGGCCGCCGACGCCCGCCGCAGCCAGGTGCGCACCGTCGACCGGTCCGAGAAGATCCGTACGTACAACTTCCCCGAGAACCGGATCTCCGACCACCGCGTCGGCTTCAAGGCCTACAACCTGGACCAGGTGCTCGACGGCGAACTGGACCCCATGATCCAGGCCTGCGTCGACGCCGACTCGGCCGCCAAGCTCGCCGCGGCGTGAGTCCGGCGCCCGTCCCGTAAGCCCCACCCCGCACCACGGAGGACCAGCGTGAACCTGCTGCTTGCCGAGGTGGCCCAGGCCACCCAGCGGCTGGCCGACGCCGGCGTTCCCTCACCGCGTTTCGACGCCGAGGAGCTCGCCGCGTTCGTGCACGGCGTCAAGCGGGGGGAGCTGCACCACGTCAAGGACGCCGACTTCGACGCCCGCTACTGGGAGACGGTCGCCCGCCGGGAGGCCCGCGAACCGCTCCAGCACATCACCGGACGGGCGTTCTTCCGCTATCTGGAGCTCCAGGTCGGACCCGGCGTCTTCGTGCCCCGGCCGGAGACCGAGTCGGTCGTCGGCTGGGCCATAGACGCCGTGCGCGCCATGGACGTCGTCGAACCCCTCATCGTCGACCTGTGCACCGGCTCCGGGGCCATCGCCCTCGCCATGGCACAGGAGGTGCCCAGGTCCCGCGTGCACGCCGTCGAACTCTCCGACGACGCGCTCGTGTGGACCCGGAAGAACGCCGAGGGCTCCCGCGTCACCGTCCACCAGGGCAACGCGCTGACCGCCCTCCCGGAGCTGGACGGCCAGGTCGACCTGGTCATCTCCAACCCGCCGTACATCCCCCTCACCGAGTGGGAGTACGTGGCGCCCGAGGCCCGCGACCACGACCCGGAGATGGCCCTCTTCTCCGGCGAGGACGGCCTCGACACCATCCGGGGCATCGAACGCACCGCCCACCGGCTGCTCCGCCCCGGTGGTCTCGTCGTCATCGAGCACGCCGACACGCAGGGCGGCCAGGTGCCGTGGATCTTCAACGAGGAAGCGGGCTGGGCCGACGCGGCCGACCACCCGGACCTCAACAACCGGCCGCGCTTCGCGACCGCCCGCAAGGCAATGCCATGACCGCGACGACGAACCACGCGAACGAGGAGACCGGGGACTGATGGCACGGCGATACGACTGCAACGAGGCCACCGACCGTGTGACCGGCCTGCGCGAAGCCGCGTCCGCCGTCCGCCGGGGCGAGCTGGTCGTGCTGCCCACCGACACCGTGTACGGGATCGGCGCGGACGCCTTCAGCAGCGAGGCGGTGGCGGACCTGCTCGCCGCCAAGGGCCGTGGCCGCAACATGCCCACGCCCGTCCTCATCGGCTCCCCGAACACGCTCCACGGCCTCGTCACGGACTTCTCGGAGCAGGCCTGGGAGCTGGTCGACGCCTTCTGGCCCGGCGCCCTCACCCTGGTCGCCAAGCACCAGCCGTCCCTCCAGTGGGACCTCGGCGACACCCGGGGCACCGTCGCCATCCGGATGCCCCTGCACCCCGTGGCCATCGAGCTGCTCACCGAGTTCGGCCCGATGGCCGTCTCCTCGGCGAACCTCACGGGACACCCCTCGCCCGAGGACTGCGACGCGGCGCAGGGGATGCTCGGCGACTCCGTGTCCGTCTACCTCGACGGCGGGCCGACGCCCGGGATCGTCCCCTCGTCCATCGTCGACGTCACCGGCCGGGTCCCGGTGCTGCTGCGCGAGGGAGCGCTGTCGCCGGAGGAGCTCCGGAAGGTCGTACCCGACCTCGAGGTGGCCAGTTGACCGCCCCTGAGGGGCGTGGCATAGCGGGGCACGAAGACAGCGACACCTTCCGCATCCTCCACGTCAGCACCGGCAACGTCTGCCGCTCGCCGATCACCGAGCGGCTGACCCGGCACGCCCTGAGCGACCGCCTCGGCGATCCGCTGGGCGGCGGGCTGATCGTGGAGAGCGCGGGCACCTGGGGACACGAGGGCGCCCCGATGGAGGCCAACGCGGAACTGGTCCTCGCCGACTTCGGCGCGGACTACAGCGGTTTCGTGGGGCGCGAGCTCCTCGACGAGCACGTCATCCGCGCCGACCTCGTCCTGACGGCGACCCGGGACCACCGGGCGCAGGTCATCTCCATGGGCCATTCGGCGGGCCTGCGCACCTTCACGCTGAAGGAGTTCACCCGCCTGGTCCGCGCGATCGACCCGGCCACGCTCCCGGACGCCCGCGACGAGGGCATGGTCGAACGCGCGCGTTCCCTGGTCCGCGCGGCGGCGGCGCTGCGCGGCTGGCTCCTGGCCCCCTCGGTGGACGCGGACGAGGTCACCGACCCGTACGGCGCCCCCATCACCTTCTTCCGCTCGATCGGCGACGAGATCAACCAGGCCCTGGACCCGGTGGTCACGGCCCTGACGGGCGTCCGGGCGCGGGACTGACGGGCGTCCCGGCACGGTCCTGACCGGCGGGTACGGGCGCCCCCCGACCGGCCGGACGCGTTCGTCGGGCGGGGGCGTCCCGGCGTGCCTACAGTTGGGGACATGCCGGTGACCGCGCCCCCCGACGAGGAACTCGACGTCCTGCGCAGACAGGACCCGCAGATCGCCGACGTGCTGTTCGGCGAGGCACGGCGGCAGGCCGAGGACCTCCAGCTGATCGCGGCGGAGAACTTCACCTCGCCCGCGGTCCTCGCCGCCCTCGGTTCCCCGCTCGCCAACAAGTACGCCGAGGGCTATCCGGGCGCCCGTCACCACGGCGGCTGCGAGTACGCCGACGCCGCCGAGCGGATCGCCGTGGAGCGGGCCACCGCGCTCTTCGGAGCCGCCCACGCGAACGTCCAGTCCCACTCCGGCTCAGCGGCCGTCCTGGCCGCGTACGCGGCCCTTCTCAGGCCCGGTGACACCGTCCTGGCCATGGGCCTCGAACACGGCGGGCACCTCACCCACGGTTCCCCGGCGAACTTCTCCGGCCGCTGGTTCGACTTCGTCCCCTACGGGACCGACCCCGAGACCGGCCGCGTCGACCTGGAACAGGTCGCCGCGCTCGCCCGCCACCACCGCCCCAAGGCGATCGTGTGCGGCTCGATCTCGTACCCCCGCCACCTCGACCACGCGGTCTTCCGCGAGATCGCCGACGAGGTCGGCGCCTATCTCGTCGTCGACGCGGCCCACCCGATCGGTCTGGTCGCCGGGGGAGCGGCGCCGAACCCGGTGCCGTACGCCGACGTCGTCTGCGCGACCACCCACAAGGTGCTGCGCGGCCCGCGCGGCGGCATGATCCTGTGCGGCGAGGAACTCGCGGGGCGGATCGACCGGGCGGTGTTCCCGTTCAGCCAGGGCGGCGCCCAGATGCACACGATCGCGGCGAAGGCGGTGGCCTTCGGCGAGGCGTCCGCCCCGGCGTTCACCGCGTACGCCCATCGGGTGGTCGAGAACGCCCGGGTGCTCGCCGCCGCCCTCGCCGCCGAGGGCTTCGCGCTGACGACCGGCGGCACCGACACCCATCTCGTCACCGCCGATCCCGGCCCCCTCGGCGCCGACGGGCGGACCGCCCGCGCCCGGCTCGCCGCCGCCGGGATCGTCCTCGACACCTGCGCCCTGCCGCACGGCGAGGCGCGCGGCCTCCGGCTGGGCACGGCGGCGGTGACGACGCAGGGGATGGGCGCCCCCGAGATGGCCAGGATCGCCGCGCTGTTCACCGCGGCGCTGCGCGACGACCCGGCGGAGACCGCCCGGGTGCGGGCGGAGGTAAGGGTGCTGACCGGGCGATTTCCCCCGTATGGGCGCTGAGGCGCGGGTGGGGAAAGTCCGCGTGCAACCGTCAGGGGACCCCGCGTGTCTCCAAGCACATGGAATGCACGGCTAGGGTGTGGGGCTGAGATGGCCAGCGATTCCTGTGGGGCAGCCCGTGCGTGATTACCTGCTGACGCTCTGTGTGACGGCCGCCGTGACGTACCTGCTCACCGGTCCGGTGCGCAAGTTCGCCATCGCGACCGGGGCGATGCCGGAGATCCGTGCCCGCGACGTACACCGAGAACCGACTCCGCGGCTCGGTGGCATCGCCATGTTCTTCGGACTGTGCGCGGGTCTGCTCGTCGCCGATCACCTGAAGAACCTGAACAGCGTCTTCGAGCTGTCGAACGAGCCGCGCGCGCTGCTCTCCGGTGCCGCCCTGATCTGGCTGATCGGCGTCCTCGACGACAAGTTCGAGCTGGACGCGCTGATCAAGCTCGGCGCCCAGATGATCTCGGCGGGGGTGATGGTCGCGCAGGGTCTGACGATCCTGTGGCTGCCGATCCCGGGTGTCGGCGTGGTCTCGCTGACGCCGGGGCAGGGCACGCTCCTGACCGTGGCCCTGGTCGTCCTGACGATCAACGCGGTCAACTTCGTCGACGGTCTCGACGGTCTCGCCGCGGGCATGGTGTGCATCGCCGCCGCCGCGTTCTTCCTGTACGCGTACCGCCTCTGGTACGGCTACACGATCGAGGCGGCGGCCCCCGCGACGCTGTTCACCGTGATCCTCATGGGCATGTGCCTGGGCTTCCTGCCGCACAACATGCATCCGGCGCGGATCTTCATGGGCGACTCCGGCTCGATGCTGATCGGCCTGATCCTGGCGGCCTCCGCGATCTCGATCACCGGCCAGGTGGACCCGGACGCGCTGAAGATGTTCGAGGGCTCGACCCGGGAGGCGACCCACGCGGCGCTGCCCGTCTTCATCCCGCTGGTGCTGCCGCTGACGATCATCGCGATCCCGATGGCCGACCTGATCCTGGCGATCGTGCGGCGCACCTGGAACGGCCAGTCGCCGTTCGCGGCCGACCGGGGCCATCTGCACCACCGGCTCCTGGAGATCGGCCACTCGCACAGCCGGGCGGTCCTGATCATGTACTTCTGGTCGGCGCTCATCGCCTTCGGGACGCTCGCCTACTCGGTGCACTCGGCGTCGATGTGGATCGTCCTGTGCGTGGTCGCGCTCAGCGCGATCGGCCTCGTCCTGCTCCTGCTGCCGCGCTTCACGCCGAGGGCGCCCCGCTGGGCGGAGTCCGTGGTGCCGCCGCGCTACCGCCGCCGCAAGCCGGTCCCGGCCGCCCGGGAGGCCGTTCCGGAGCCCGTGGTGGTCGAGGAGGAGCGCGTTCCGGTACCGGCGGGGCTCCACGGCTCGACGGCCATCGGCAACCGCGCGCGCTTCACCGATAGGCGGAAGGCCGGAACGCCGAGTTGACGAAGGCCGCGTACGCGGTCATTAGCAGACGAAGCGTCACGCTGTCGCGCACACACGCGCGCGCTCACTCTCATGTGTGACTGTTGGCACACCTTATGGGTAAAGACCTATTCAAATAGTTTGTGATACGGTTCACGAGACCCGGCGACAGTGCCGAAAGACCGTAGTGCGACGGTCTGTTGGCCCCGAGACCCACCTCGGACCGGGATTACGCTCGTCCATGACGACACCATCGCCCCCTCCATCACTTGCGGAGACACCGCCATGCCGTCCAACGACGTACGCACCCTGCTGCACACCGCCGTACCCACACTCGCCGTCGGCGCACTCGCCACGGTGATCGCGGGTGTCGTCAGTGGCGGCAAGGGCGCGCTCGGCGCTGTCGCCGGCACCCTGGTCGTGGTCCTCTTCATGGGGATCGGGCTGGTGGTGCTCCAGCGGACGGCGAGGTCTCTGCCGCAGCTGTTCCAGGCCATGGGGCTCATGCTCTACGTGGCTCAGCTGCTGTTGCTCTTCATCTTCCTGGCCTTGTTCAAGGACACGACACTGTTCGACTTCAAGGCCTTCGCGTTCACGCTGCTGGCGACAACCGTGGTGTGGGTCGCCGCGCAGGCGCGTGCGTACATGAAGGCCAAGATCATGTACATCGACCCCGACAAGACGGGGCCGAAGTCGTGAAGGGTAGGGCCGGGATAAAGCCGCGTTCGGCTTCCTGCTATCGTCCGGTGCCAACTGCGGCACTGCGGGCGCGGGCATCCGAGACGCCTGTCCCAGCGCGAGGCTCGATGCCGAACCGCCGCCCCCTAATCCGTATGACCAGTCCAGTGCCGACCCGCGGCTGCGTGCCGCGCCGACACAACGAGGTTGCCGTACCTATGCGCCACGCTGAAGGAGCCCGCGGTGAGTGCTGACCAGACGCTTGCCTTCGACCCGGATTGCCACATCTTCACCGGATGTGGCTTCCCGGCGCCGGGCCTGCACACGTTCATGTACGAGCCCATGTTCTCCGTGGGTGGCTTCGACTTCTCCAAGCCGATGCTGCTCGCGATCCTGGGTTCGATCGTGGTCGTCGGGTTCTTCTGGGCCGCCTTCAACAAGCCCAAGCTGATCCCCGGCAAGATGCAGATGGTCGGCGAGGCCGGGTACGACTTCGTGCGCCGCGGCATCGTCTACGAGATCATCGGCAAGAAGGACGGCGAGAAGTACGTCCCGCTGATGGTGTCGCTGTTCTTCTTCGTGTGGATCCTCAACCTCTGGTCGATCATCCCGCTCGCCCAGTTCCCGGTCACCTCGCTGATCGCCTTCCCGGCGGCCCTCGCGCTGATCGTCTACGTCCTCTGGGTGTCGCTGACCTTCAAGAAGCACGGCTTCGTCGGCGGCTGGAAGAACATCGTCGGCTACGACAAGTCGCTCGGCCCGATCCTGCCGCTGGTCATGGTTCTCGAGTTCTTCTCGAACCTGGTGATCCGGCCCTTCACGCACGCGGTCCGACTGTTCGCGAACATGTTCGCCGGTCACCTGCTCATCGTGATGTTCGCGCTCGCCACGTACTACCTCCTGAACGGCCTCGGCTTCTTCTACGCCGGCGCCTCGTTCGTGATGGTCCTCGTGATGACGGCGTTCGAGCTCTTCATCCAGGCCGTCCAGGCGTACGTCTTCGTGCTCCTGGCCTGCAGCTACGTGCAGGGCGCGCTCGCCGAGCACCACTGAGTCCGGCCCCGACCGGCAGCAGCACCCCCCCTTTACCAACAGTCGTCCGGTGGCCAACCCCCACCGGGTCCTTGAAAGAGAAGGAAGAACCGGCATGTCCGCTCTCGAGACTCTCGCCGCCGTCAACGGAAACGTCGCCTCCATCGGCTACGGCCTCGCGGCCATCGGCCCCGGCGTCGGCGTCGGCATCATCTTCGGTAACGGCACCCAGGCCCTCGCCCGCCAGCCCGAGGCTGCCGGCCTGATCCGCACCAACCAGATCATGGGTTTCGCCTTCTGTGAGGCGCTCGCCCTCATCGGCATCGTCATGGGCTTCGTCTACAAGTAAGCCGGACCGGCAGCCCCACATTTACGGAAGGCACTGATGTGAACGCTCTGCTTCTTGCGGCAGCGGCGGAGGAGCAGCCTCCGCTCATCCCGTACGTCGATGAGCTCGTCATCGGCCTGATCGCCTTCGTGATCGTCTTCGGCTTCCTCGCCAAGAAGCTCCTCCCGAACATCAACAAGGTTCTGGAGCAGCGCCGCGAGGCGATCGAGGGTGGCATCGAGAAGGCCGAGTCGGCCCAGATCGAGGCTCAGAGCGTGCTGGAGCAGTACAAGGCCCAGCTCGCCGAAGCCCGCCACGAGGCCGCGCGTCTTCGCCAGGAGGCGACGGAGCAGGGCACCGCGATCATCCAGGAGATGAAGGCGGAAGGCCAGCGCCAGCGCGAAGAGATCATCGCCGCCGGCCACGCCCAGATCGAGGCCGACCGCAAGTCCGCGTCCGCGTCGCTGCGCCAGGACGTGGGCAAGCTCGCCACCGATCTGGCCGGCAAGCTGGTCGGCGAGTCCCTGGAGGACTCCGCCCGCCAGAGCCGGACGATCGACCGCTTCCTCGACGAGCTCGAGGAGAAGGCCGAGGCCGTCCGATGAACGGAGCGAGCCGCGAGGCACTGTCCGCCGCACGCGAGTCCCTCGACGCGCTGACCGACAACACCTCGGTCGACGCCAAGAAGCTCGCGGACGAGCTGGCCGCCGTCACCGCGCTGCTCGACCGCGAGGTGTCGCTGCGCCGGGTCCTGACCGACCCCGCACAGCCGGGTGAGGCCAAGGCCGAGCTCGCGCAGCGACTCCTGGCCGGTCAGGTGGGTGGCGAGACCGCCGACCTGGTGTCGGGCACGGTGCGTTCCCGCTGGTCGCGCTCGCGCGACCTGGTCGACGCGACCGAGGAACTGGCGGACATCGCCGACCTCACCGCGGCCCAGCGGGCGGGCGCCCTCGACGACGTCGAGGACGAGCTGTTCCGGTTCGGCCGGATCGTGTCCTCCAGCACCGAGCTGCGCTCGGCGCTGACGGACAAGGCCGCCACGGCCACCGCCAAGGGCGAGCTGCTCCGCAGCCTGCTCGGCGGAAAGGCCCACACCGCCACCGAGCGCCTGGTCGTCCGTCTGGTGACCCAGCCCCGGGGACGTAGCCTGGAAGCGGGACTCGAGTCCCTCTCCAAGCTCGCCGCGGCGCGCCGGAACCGGATGGTCGCCGTCGTCACCTCGGCGGTGCCGCTGTCGGATCAGCAGAAGCAGCGCCTCGGTGCCGTACTCGCCAAGCTGTACGGCCGCGACATGCACCTGAACCTGGACGTGGACCCCACGGTCCTCGGCGGGATCACGGTGCGCATCGGTGACGAGGTCATCAACGGCTCGATCTCGGAGCGCCTCGACGAGGCGACCCGTCGACTGGCCAGCTGACCACAGCCAGCAGAACCACAGCATCACCAGCGGCCCGGTTGGGCCGTGCAGAAACTGCAGAAGATTCCTGGGGGTCGGCCCCCAGACCCCTTAAGAAACTTCGGGCCCAACAAGGAGAGCAGGGAACCCAGATGGCGGAGCTCACGATCCGGCCGGAGGAGATCCGGGACGCACTGGAGAACTTCGTCCAGTCGTACCAGCCGGACGCGGCCTCGCGCGAGGAGGTCGGCACGGTCAGCCTGGCCGGCGACGGCATCGCCAAGATCGAGGGTCTTCCCTCGGCCATGGCGAGCGAGCTGCTGAAGTTCGAGGACGGCACCCTCGGTCTCGCGCTGAACCTCGAAGAGCGCGAGATCGGTGCGATCGTCCTCGGCGAGTTCAGCGGCATCGAGGAGGGACAGTCGGTGCAGCGCACCGGCGAGGTCCTCTCCGTCGGTGTCGGTGAGGGATACCTGGGTCGCGTCGTCGACCCGCTCGGCAACCCGATCGACGGTCTCGGCGAGATCGCGACCGAGGGCCGCCGCGCCCTCGAGCTGCAGGCCCCGGGCGTGATGGCCCGTAAGTCGGTGCACGAGCCGATGGAGACCGGTTACAAGGCCGTCGACGCCATGACCCCGGTCGGCCGCGGCCAGCGTCAGCTGGTCATCGGCGACCGCCAGACCGGCAAGACCGCTCTGTGCATCGACACGATCATCAACCAGCGCGACAACTGGCGCTCGGGCGACGTGAACAAGCAGGTCCGCTGCATCTACGTCGCCGTCGGCCAGAAGGGCTCCACCATCGCCTCGGTGCGTGGCGCGCTGGAAGAGGCGGGTGCGCTCGAGTACACGACGATCGTCGCCGCCCCGGCGTCCGACCCGGCCGGCTTCAAGTACCTGGCGCCGTACACCGGTTCCGCCATCGGCCAGCACTGGATGTACCAGGGCAAGCACGTCCTGATCGTCTTCGACGACCTGTCGAAGCAGGCCGACGCCTACCGCGCCGTGTCGCTGCTGCTGCGCCGCCCGCCGGGCCGTGAGGCCTACCCGGGCGACGTCTTCTACTTGCACTCGCGTCTGCTGGAGCGCTGCGCGAAGCTCTCGGACGAGCTGGGTGCGGGTTCGATGACCGGTCTGCCGATCGTCGAGACGAAGGCCAACGACGTCTCGGCGTTCATCCCGACCAACGTCATCTCCATCACCGACGGCCAGTGCTTCCTGGAGTCCGACCTGTTCAACGCCGGACAGCGTCCGGCCCTGAACGTCGGTATCTCGGTCTCCCGAGTCGGTGGCTCCGCTCAGCACCCGGCCATGAAGCAGATCGCCGGTCGCCTCCGTGTCGACCTCGCCCAGTTCCGTGAGCTGGAGGCCTTCGCGGCCTTCGGTTCCGACCTGGACGCGGCCTCGAAGGCGCAGCTGGAGCGCGGTCAGCGGATGGTCGAGCTGCTCAAGCAGGCTCAGTACCAGCCGATGCCCACGGAGAACCAGGTCGTCTCGGTCTGGGCCGGTACCACGGGCAAGATGGACGACGTCCCGGTCGCCGACATCCGTCGCTTCGAGGCGGAGCTGCTGGCGCACCTGCGTCAGAAGCACTCCGGCCTGATGACCTCCATCCGTGAGGGCAAGAAGATGTCGGACGACACTCTGACGTCCGTCGCCGACGCCATCGCGGAGTTCAAGAAGCAGTTCGAGACCTCTGACGGCAAGCTGCTCGGCGTGGACGCTCCCGCCGCCGTCAACGTCTCGAAGTGACGACGGAAGGGACCTGACTCATGGGAGCGCAGCTCCGGGTCTACAAGCGTCGCATCAAATCCGTCACCGCGACGAAGAAGATCACCAAGGCGATGGAGATGATCGCCGCCTCGCGCGTCGTCAAGGCGCAGCGCAAGGTGCAGGCGTCGACCCCGTACGCGACCGAACTGACCCGCGCGGTCACGGCGGTGGCCACGGGTGCGAACGACAAGCACGCGCTGACCACCGAGGCGGCCAACCCGAGCCGTGCCGCGGTTCTGCTCCTCTCGAGCGACCGCGGTCTGGCCGGTGCCTTCAACTCCAACGCCATCAAGGCGGCGGAGACGCTCATCAAGAAGCTGGAGGGCGAGGGCCGCGCGGTCGACATCTATGTCGTCGGACGCCGTGGTGTCGCGCACTTCAACTTCCGTGAGCGGAAGCTGAGCGACACGTGGACCGGCTTCACCGACGAGCCCACGTACGCGGACGCCAAGAAGATCGCGGCACCGCTGATCGAGGCGATCGAGAAGGACACGGCCGAGGGCGGAGTGGACGAGCTCCACATCGTCTACACCGAGTTCGTCTCGATGATGACCCAGACGGCGGTCGAGGCCCGGCTGCTGCCCCTGAGCCTCGACGAGGTGGCGAAGGAGGCCGGCGAGCCGGACACCCTCCGCCCGCTGTTCGACTTCGAGCCGTCGGCGGAGGACGTCCTCGACGCCCTTCTGCCGCGCTACGTCGAGAGCCGTATCTACAACGCGCTGCTCCAGTCGGCTGCCTCCAAGCACGCCGCCACGCGCCGCGCGATGAAGTCGGCCACCGACAACGCGGGAGACTTGATCAACAACCTCTCCCGACTTGCCAACGCGGCCCGCCAGGCCGAAATCACCCAGGAAATCAGCGAGATCGTCGGTGGCACCGCAGCCCTCGCCGACGCGACCGCGGGGAGTGACAAGTAATGACGACCACTGTTGAGACGGCCGCCGCCACGGGCCGCGTCGCCCGGGTCATCGGCCCGGTCGTCGACGTGGAGTTCCCCGTCGACGCGATGCCGGAGATCTACAACGCCCTGCACGTCGAGGTCGCCGACCCGGCCGAGGAGGGCGCGAAGAAGACGCTGACCCTCGAGGTCGCGCAGCACCTCGGTGACGGCATCGTCCGTACCATCTCGATGCAGCCCACCGACGGTCTGGTCCGCCAGGCCCCCGTGGTGAACACCGGCAACGGCATCACGGTGCCCGTCGGTGACGTCACCAAGGGCCGCGTGTTCAACACGCTGGGCCAGATCCTGAACGACCCCGAGGCGGAGTCGGAGGTCGGCGAGCGCTGGCCGATCCACCGCAAGGCCCCGGCGTTCGACCAGCTCGAGTCGAAGACCGAGATGTTCGAGACCGGCCTGAAGGTCGTCGACCTTCTCACCCCGTACGTCAAGGGTGGAAAGATCGGTCTGTTCGGTGGTGCCGGTGTCGGCAAGACCGTGCTGATCCAGGAAATGATCATGCGTGTGGCGAAGCTGCACGAGGGCGTTTCCGTCTTCGCCGGCGTGGGTGAGCGCACCCGTGAGGGCAACGACCTCATCGCCGAGATGGAGGAGTCCGGCGTTCTGGACAAGACCGCGCTGGTCTTCGGCCAGATGGACGAGCCCCCGGGCACCCGTCTGCGCGTGGCCCTCGCCGGTCTGACCATGGCGGAGTACTTCCGCGATGTGCAGAAGCAGGACGTGCTGTTCTTCATCGACAACATCTTCCGCTTCACGCAGGCCGGTTCCGAGGTCTCGACCCTGCTCGGCCGGATGCCCTCCGCGGTGGGTTACCAGCCGAACCTGGCCGACGAGATGGGTCTCCTCCAGGAGCGCATCACCTCGACCCGTGGACACTCGATCACCTCGATGCAGGCGATCTACGTCCCCGCCGACGACCTCACCGACCCGGCGCCGGCGACCACCTTCGCCCACCTCGACGCGACGACGGTTCTCTCCCGTCCGATCTCCGAGAAGGGCATCTACCCGGCCGTGGACCCGCTGGACTCCACGTCCCGGATCCTGGACCCGCGCTACATCGCGCAGGAGCACTACGACGCCGCCACGCGCGTCAAGGGGATCCTGCAGAAGTACAAGGACCTCCAGGACATCATCGCGATCCTCGGTATCGACGAGCTGAGCGAGGAGGACAAGCTCGTTGTCCACCGCGCCCGCCGTGTCGAGCGCTTCCTGTCCCAGAACACCCACGCGGCGAAGCAGTTCACCGGTGTGGACGGTTCGGACGTTCCGCTCGACGAGTCGATCGCCGCGTTCAACGCGATCTGTGACGGTGAGTTCGACCACTTCCCGGAGCAGGCGTTCTTCATGTGCGGTGGCCTTGAGGACCTCAAGAACAACGCCAAGGAGCTGGGCGTCTCCTGAGCCCCGTGCTCTCCGAGGGGGGCGGGACAGGTCCCGCCCCCCTCACCACGCCCCTTAGAATTGACCCCAACACCCGGCACGAGCGCCGGGTGGTGACCCGAGGAGCCACCCTTGGCTGCTGAGCTGCACGTCGAGCTGGTCGCCGCGGACCGGAGTGTCTGGTCCGGCGAGGCCACCTTGGTCATCGCACGCACCACCTCCGGCGACATCGGCGTGATGCCCGGCCACCAGCCGCTTCTGGGTGTGCTGGAGTCGGGCCCGGTGACCATCCGTACCAGTGAGGGCGGGACCGTCGTCGCCGCCGTCCACGGAGGATTCCTCTCGTTCGCCGACGACAAGCTGTCTCTGCTCGCGGAGGTCTGCGAGCTGGCGGACGAGATCGACGCCCAGCGTGCCGAGCGCGCGCTGGAGCGGGCGAAGACGGACTCCGACGGTGCCGCCGAGCGGCGCGCCGAGGTCCGGCTGCGCGCGGTGTCCGTCCGCTGACGGTCCGCGCCGAGTAGTAGTGCCCTCAGCCGCGGCACGGTCCGGAATTTTCCGGACCGTGCCGCGGCTGAGGCGATGCAGATGCAGGGTGTATCGGGTGGTGCCGGCGGTGCCGGCCACGGGACGCAGCGAGGAGGTCGGTGAAGATGTTCCTCGCTCTGCTCGTGTGCGGCCTGGTCGTCGCACTGGTGGTGATCGGGCTCTTCGTCTTCGGTCTGCGCCGGAGACTGATCCAGCGCGCCGGCGGCACGTTCGACTGTTCGCTGCACTGGAACGTCCCGGACGTGCCGGACCCGAGCGGCAAGGGCTGGGTGTACGGAGTGGCCCGGTACAGCGGCGACGAGATCGCCTGGTACCGGGTCTTCTCGTACGCGCCGCGCCCGCGCCGGGTCCTGGAGCGGGCCTCGATCGTCGCCCTGGAGCGGCGGATGCCGGAGGGCGAGGAGGAGCTGGCGCTCCTGTCCGACATGGTCGTCCAGCCCTGCATGTACGAGGGCGTCCGTCTGGAGCTCGCGATGAGCGAGGACGCCCGTACGGGTTTCATGGCCTGGCTGGAGGCGGCGCCCCCCGGACAGCGGGTGAACGTCGCGTAGTTCCCCGCCGGTCGGACGGGGGTCTCCCGGGCTGAGTCCGGGAGGGTGGACGCCGTCCGAGGCGGGGCGTTCGTCCCGGAACGTGAGGAAGCGGGGGTCGGCGTGGTGCGCCGGCCCCCGCTTCGTCGTCCGAGCGGGTGGGTCAGACCCTCGTGGGGTTAGTTGAGACCGCTGTTGATCGCGCCGACGAGTTCGCCGTTGCTGGTGTCACCGCTGAACTCCCAGAAGAACGCGCCGCCCAGGCCCTGGTTCTTCGCCCAGCTCATCTTGGACGTGACCGTGGCCGGGGTGTCGTAGCTCCACCAGTTGGTGCCGCAGTGGGCGTAGGCCGTGCCCGCGACGGTGCCGTTGGCCGGGCAGGAGTTCTTGAGGACCTTGTAGTCCTCGATGCCCTGCTCGTAGGTGCCCTGGGCCGGTCCGGTCGCCGTGCCGCCGGGGGCGGACTGGGTGACGCCGGTCCAGCCGCGGCCGTAGAAGCCGATGCCGAGCAGCAGCTTGTTGGCCGGGATGCCCTTCGCCTTGAACTTGGCGATGGCCTCGGCGGAGTTGAAGCCCGCCTGCGGGATGCCGGCGTACGAGGTGAGCGGGGAGTGCGGGGCGGTCGGGCCCTTGTTGGCCCAGGCGCCGAAGAAGTCGTACGTCATCACGTTGAACCAGTTCATGTACTGCGCCCCGCCGGCGTAGTCCGCGGCGTCGATCTTGCCGCCGGTGGACGCGTCGGCCGTGACGGCCGCCGTGACGAGGTAGTTGGCGCCGAACTTGGCACGCATGGCCTGCATCATGTTCTTGAAGGACGCGGCGCCGCTGGTGTCACAGGTGAGACCGCAGGCGTTCGGGTACTCCCAGTCCAGGTCGATGCCGTCGAAGACGTCGGCCCAGCGCGGGTCCTCCACCAGGTCGTAGCAGGACTGCGCGAACGCGGTCGGGTTCTGCACGGCCTGGCCGAAGCCGCCGGACCAGGTCCAGCCGCCGAAGGACCAGAGGACCTTGATGTTCGGGTAGGCCTTCTTCAGCTTGCGCAGCTGGTTGAAGTTGCCGCGCAGCGGCTGGTCCCAGGTGTCGGCGACGCCGTCGACGGACTGGTCGGCGGTGTAGGCCTTGTCGTAGTCGGCATAGGCGTCACCGATGGTGCACTTGCCGCCCTGGACGTTGCCGAACGCGTAGTTGATGTGGGTGATCTTGGGCGCGGAGCCCGAGGTCGCGATGTTCTTCACGTGGTAATTGCGCCCGTAGACGCCCCAGTTGGTGAAGTAACCCATCTTGATGGCGTTCGGGGGCGGGTTGCCGCCGCCACCGCCGGTGGTGCGGACGGGGGTCGGACCGGCGGCGGGGCCCACCTGGTCGATGGTGTCGCGGGCGACGACCGTGTACGAGTAGTCGGTGCCCGCCGTGAGCGCGCTGTCCGTGTAGGTCAGGGCGGTGGTGGTGGTCACCTTCGTGCCGTCGCGCAGGACGTCGTAGTTCTTGACGCCCTTGTCGTCGGTGGCCGCCGTCCACGTCAGCTTCGCCGAGGTGTTGGTGATGTCGGAGGCGACGGGGGTGCCGGGGGCCGAGGGCAGGCTGTCGCCCGGCTGCTGGGTGCCGTCGCAGGCGGCGCCGTTGATCTTACAGCCGGTGGGCGCGCCGGAGCCGGTGCCGTTGTAGCCGAAGCTCACGCTGGCGCCGGGGGCAAGGGTCCCGTTCCAGCCGAGGTTCTTCGCGGTCCAGTGGTTGGCCGCACCGGTGACGGTGGCGTCCCAGGCGGAGGTCACCGTCGTGCCGGCGGGGTAGTCCCACTCGACGTTCCAGGAGCTGATGCTGGTGGTGCCGGTGTTCTTGACGGTCCAACTGCCGGCGAACCCGGAGCCCCAGTCCTGGGTCTTCGTGTACGTGGCGGTGGCCGAGGTCGCGGCCTCGGCCGGGGTGGCGAGGCCGACCATCGCGGCGAGGGGCAGGATCAGGGCGGTCAGACCGGCGGCGGTGCGACGACTGAACCCTGTTCTGCGCGTCGGTGCTTGAGTGCTCAACGGTGCTCCTCAAGTAGCGGACATGGGTGGGGGTGGTCCGTGAAGATGCGCGCGCCCGCCGAGCGTAGGAAGGTCTGGACCAATCGTCAAGAGGTCCAGACCATCGTCGGCAAAGTTCTTCTAAACCCCCAACTCCTGTGCCAACACGGCCGCTTGCACCCTGCTCCGCAGGTCCAGCTTGCCCAGCACCTTGCTGACGTGGGTCTTCACCGTCGCCTCAGCCATGTCCAGCCGTACCGCGATCTCCGCGTTGGAAAGGCCCTGGCCCAGCACCGACAGCACCTCGCGCTCCCGGGGCGTCAGCACGTCGAGCACGGCCGGGTCCGTCCCCCGCGCCGCCGGACGGCCCGTCGCCGCGAACTCCGCGATCAGCCGCCGGGTCACCGCCGGAGCGATCAGCCCCTCGCCGCGCCCCACCGTCCGGACCGCCTCGATCAGCTCCCGGGCCTCCGCGTTCTTCAGCAGGAAGCCCGCCGCGCCCGCCCGCAGGGCCCCGAAGACATACGCGTCCAGATCGAACGTGGTCAGCACGAGGACGTCCGCGAGGCCCTCCGCCACCACGATCCCGGTCGCCGTCACCCCGTCCATCCGGGGCATCTGCACATCCATCAGGACCAGGTCCGGGCGGAGTTCACGGGCCAGCTCCACCGCGCGCTCGCCGTCCGCCGCCTCCCCGACGACCTCGATGTCCGGCGCGCTCCCCAGAATCAGCACGAGGCCCGCCCGTACCGCCGACTGGTCCTCCGCCACCACGACCCTTACCGTCACTGCCGCTCCTCGTCGCTCGCGCCCACGGGCAGTTCCGCCCGGACCCGCCATCTTCTCCGGCCCTCGCCGTCCGTCACCGGGCCCGCCTCGAACACCCCGTCGAGCAGGGCCGTCCGCTCCCGCATCCCCACCAGACCGGCCCCCGAGCCGGGCGCCGTCGGCCCGGGACGCTCCCCGTACGGGCTCGTCACCTCCACCGCGAGGAGCCGTTCCTCCCGGGCGAGCGCCACCCTGACCTCACCGGGGGCGGCGTGCTTGAGCGCGTTCGTCAGGGACTCCTGCACGATCCGGTACGCGGCCAGCTCCACCGGCGCCGGAAGTCCGGCACCGGTCTCCCGGGTGTCGTCGAGGACCAGGACGAGGCCGCTCGGCCGGGCGTTCGCCCGTGCCTGCTCGACGAGGGAGTCCAGCGCGGCGAGGGTCGGCGCCGCGGTGGGCCCGGTGTCCCCGCCGCTGTCCCGGAGCAGTCCGATCAGCCGTCGCATCTCCGCGAGCCCCGCCACGCTGTTCTCCCGGATCACGGTCAACGCCTGCCGGGTGGTGGCCGGTTCGTCGAGCGAGAGCGCCGCCGTCGAGTGGATGGCGATGGCCGAGAGGTGGTTGGCGACCACGTCGTGCAGTTCGCGGGCCATCCGGGCCCGCTCGGCCACCACCGCCTGCGCCCGGTCCATCTCGGCGAGCAGCGCGGTCTGTTCGGCCCGCAGCCGGGCCGCCTCGGCGGCCTCGCGGTGGTTGCGCACGATGGAGCCGGTCACGGCGGGCAGGAAGGAGATCATGCCGGTGATCACGCCGACGAGCAGCGCGATGGCGTTCTGCCACCAGACGAGGAAGCCGATCGTGACGGCGACGGTCACCAGGCCGGTGCTGTAGGGGACGCGCCGGGCGGAGGCGGGGGACCCGTACACCACGGCCGCGTAGACGAGGTCCGTGAACATGAGGACGGTGACCAGGTTGCCGTTGGTGAACTGGTCCGCCACGATCGCCAGCGTGCCGACGGTCAGGGCCGTCTGCGGCAGGACGCGGCGCACCGACTCCATGGCGGCCGTCACGGCCAGCGGGACGAGCGGGGCCCATCGCTGGTCGAAGATCCGGCCACTGGTCGTGTAGAGGCCGAAGGACCACAGGAGCAGCCCGCAGGCCAGACCCGAGAACGCGATGATCAGGTCGACGCGGTGCGGGCGGGGGAGGGTCACGTACCCATCCAACACGGTTCCACCGGCCCTGACCTCCTCGTCCGGGCCGATCCCCCCCTCCGTCGAAGGATGTAGGCGTACATCGTCACCGGCGACGACGCGTCCCTCCCGGGGCCACGGGAGGCTGGAGGGGAAGCGAGAGGGGAACCGAGAGAGGAACCGTCATGATCGTCACGCTGATCATCGTCTGCGAGGTCGGCTTCTGGGTGCTGCTGGCCGCCGGTCTGACCGCCCGCTACCTCCTGAACATGCCCAGGACGGGCGCCGCGCTGCTGCTGTGCGAGCCCCTTCTGGAGGTGCTGCTCCTGGTGGTGACCGCGATGGACCTCAAGAACGGCGCGGACCCCAGCTGGCGGCACGGCCTCGCCGCCGTCTACATCGGCTTCACCGTCGGCCACGGCCACCGCACCGTGAAGTGGCTGGACGGGCACGCCGCCCACCGCTTCGGCGGCGCCCCGCCGCCCCGGAAGCCGCCCCGCTACGGGATGGCCCGCGCCCGCCACGAGGGCGCGATCTGGCTCGGCACGGTGGTCGCCGCCGCCGTGGCGACGGCGCTGCTGCTCCTGGCCACGTGGTACGTCGGCGACGCCGGGGACACGGACGGGCTGCGGCAGACGATCTACGCGGTCTGGCGGGCGGCGGGCATCCACGGCCTGATCGCGCTCAGCTACGCGATCTGGCCGAAGAAGGACCCGGGCGGCGGGTCAGCGCTCCCCGCCCGGGACCCACAGCACGTCCCCGACCTCCTTGTTCGCGGTCCGCGCAAGGATGAAGAGCAGGTCTGAGAGCCGGTTGAGGTAGGTGGCGGTCAGCGCGTTCATCGTCTCGCCGTGCAGCTCCAGGGCGGCCCAGGTGGAGCGCTCCGCCCGCCGCACCACCGTGCACGCCTGGTGCAGCAGCGCCGCGCCGGGCGTGCCGCCGGGCAGGATGAAGGAGCGCAGCTTGTCCAGCTCCTCCAGGAAGCGGTCGCAGTCGGCCTCCAGACGGTCGACGTACGTCTGCTCCACCCGGAGCGGCGGGTAGGCGGGGGCTTCCGTCACGGGGGTGCAGAGGTCCGCGCCGACGTCGAAGAGGTCGTTCTGGACGCGGACGAGGACCTTCACGACCTCCTCGTCGAGCTGCCCCAGGGCGATGGCGGTACCGATGGCGGCGTTGGCCTCGTTGGCGTCGGCGTAGGCGGAGATCCGCGGATCCGTCTTGGCGGTCCGGCTCATGTCGCCGAGCGCCGTGGTGCCCTTGTCTCCGGTACGGGTGTAGATGCGCGTCAGGTTGACCATGGGTCCAGCGTAGTGAGGCGCGGGGCCCGGGGAGGGCTCGTGTGCCGACCGTCACGACCGTCAGGGCGGGCATGGCCGTCACGACCGTCACGGTGGGCACGGCGGGGGCGGGTACGGCGGGCCCCGCGTACGGCGAGGCCGCCGCCGTGCGGGGCCGGGGCCGCCGTACGGGCCGGGCGCCGCCGCTCCCGGGACCCGTCCACGGAACCCCGGACGGTGCCGGGCCCGGGAGCGGCCCGAGGGCGGGGCCGGGGCCGGAGCCCGGGGCCTGGTCGCCGTCGCCCGCGAGGCACTCGTGCCTGCTCGCCGGGGCCGAGGGGCCGCCGAGCGAGAAGGGGGTGCCGGGCCACGCGGTGCGCGGGGGCCGTGCGCCGCTCCGGGCCTGGAGGCCGGAGCGGCGCGGACCGGCGGGTCGGCGGACCGGCGGACCTGCGGGCCCGGTGGGCTCGCGGGCTCGCGCGGACCGGCGGGCCCGGTGGGCTCGCGCGGGCCGGTGGGCCCACGGGCCCGGCCCGCGCACGGGGCCGGGCCGCACGGGAGGGTGCCACCTGGCGTGGCCCTGAGCCCCGTGCGGCCTTGAGCCCCGTGCTGCTTCGAGCCCGGCGTGGCCCGGCTCCGTGCTGCCTTGAGCCCAGAGTGGCCCGAGCCCCGTGCTGCCTTGAGCCCGGAGTGGCCCGAGCCCCGTGCTGCTCCGAGCCCCACGTGGCTCCGAGCCCGGCGCCCTCCGGCCCTGCGCCCGCAGACCCGGCTCACCCCCGAGCCCGGCTCACCCTCCCGTACGGGGCGGGTCGAGGCCCCGGACCCACCGCCCCGTCCGGTTACGTCCCCGTCCGGTTGCGCCGCCGTCCGTCACGTCCCCGTCGGGGACCCGCCCGGTGTCGCCGCCGTCGCGAGCGCGCGGGCCGCGCGGACCGCGTCCGCCTCCGTGGTGAACCGCCCGAACGAGACGCGGACGCTGCTCCGGACGCGCTCCGGCGGCAGACCGATCGCCCGCAGCACGTGCGAGGGCTCCTGCGCCGCGCTGTTGCAGGCCGAACCCGTCGAGACGGCCACGTCCGCGACCTCCAGGAGCAGTTGCTGCGCGTCCACGCCCGGGAACGAGAGGTTCACCGCGTGCGGCAGGAACCCCGGCCCCACACCACTGTTCAGCACATACGGGACCAGCCCCGACAGCTCGGCGAGGAACAGCTCCCGCAGCCCCGCCAGCCGTACCGCCTCCGCCTCCCGGCAGGCCGAGAGCACCCCGACGGCCGTGCCCAGACCGATGACGGCGGCGGTGTTGAGGGTGCCCGCGCGCAGCCCCCGCTCCTGCCCGCCGCCGTGCAGCTGCGGCACCAGCGGCGCCCGGTCGGACAGCCGGTGCGAGACGTAGAGGACGCCGACGCCCTTCGGGCCGTAGATCTTGTGCCCCGAGAAGGTCAGCAGGTCCGCCCCGAGCGTCCTCACGTCCACCTGCAGTGAGCCCACCCCCTGGGTCGCGTCGCAGTGCAGCGGGACGCCCGCCGCCCGGGTCAGCTCCGCGATCCGGGCGACCGGCTGCACGGTGCCGATCTCGTTGTTGGCGAGCATCACCGAGACCAGCGCGGTCTCCGGCCGCAGCGCCGCCGCCACCCGGTCCGGGTCCACCCGCCCCTCGCCGTCGACGGGCAGCACCGTCACCTCGTGCCCCGCCTCGCCGAGCGCCCGACAGGAGTCGAGCACCGACTTGTGCTCCACGGCGGTGGTCACCACGTGCCGGGCCGCGCCCGCTCCGACGACCCCCTTGATCGCCAGGTTGTTGCCCTCCGTGGCCCCGGAGGTGAAGCAGATCTCGCCGCGCCCCGCCCCGATGAACCGGGCGACCGCCCCGCGCGCCCGCTCGACCTCGCGGAAGGCGCGGATGCCCGCGGCGTGCGGGCTGGACGGGTTGGCGTAGCACTGGGTGGCGGCGAAGGTCATCGCCTCGACGACCGCCGGGTCCGTCGGCGTGGTCGCCTGGTGGTCGAGATAGATCGTGGACATGCCGGTTCTCCCTCTTCCGTGATGACGGGTGGTCAGAAGTCGTACGGGGTGTAGGTCAGCGCCAGCGGATCGGCGCAGGAGGGGTCGGTGAAGACCAGCACGATCTCCTCCTCGGGCGTGCCGAGGGTGCGCAGATAGATCTCGGCGCCCTTGGTGACCTTGTCGCGGTCGGCGAGCGAGTTGATGTCCACGACGTGCCGGTGGGCGCAGTCGGGGAAGGCCCGCAGCCGGGTGAAGTAGCGGGCGAAGTACTCGGCGACGATCAGCGGGCAGCGCGGGACGACGTGGTCGTCCTTGACGACCCCGGCGAGCACCTTCTCGTACTGGCGGGAGCGGAAGACGATCTCGTCGCCCTCGCGGGTGAACAGCGGGTTCTCCCGGGGGTCGTGCAGCCACCGCTTCATCGAACGGGCGGCCCGGTTGCGCAGGTTGCGCTCGCGGGTGACGGAGAAGGCGATCCCGGCCGAGGCGGCCGAGGCGGTGAGCGGCGAGAGGTCGGTCTCGGCGGGGCCCGCGGCCGGGATCGTACAGACGTCGGTGGAACAGGACATGCCGAGGTCGTTGACGATGACGTCGTAGAGGACCTTGTTGCCCCGGTGCAGGCGGCGCGCCGCGGCCCCGGTCTCCTGGGCGAGGGCGAAGGAGTTGAGGGAGAACGGGCCTATGCCCGCGGCCGTGTCGAAGTAGCCGCCCGCGACGAGGACCGCCGAGCGGGAGGTGGTGGAGACGGTCTCCAGGAGGGGCGCGACGCGGGGCCCGGGGCCCGTACGGCTTCCTGTGGTGGACGTGCCGGTCATGTGTGCACTCCGTTCTTCCGGTGCGGTGATCGGTCGGGTGGCGCGGAGGTGTCCGGCCCGGCGCGGGCGGTGGCGCCCAGGCCCGTGCCGAGGGCCGCGCCCACCACGCAGAGCACGGCCGCCCACTGGGGCCAGGCGAGCCGTTCGCCGAGCAGGGCCAGGCCCACCAGGGCGGCGATGACCGGCTCCACCGTGGAGAGGACGGCGAAGACCCGGGGCGGCATCCGGCGCAGCGCGGCGAACTCCAGGGAGAACGGCACCACCACCGTCAGGACCGCCACCAGGAGCGCCGCGCCGAGCACTCCGGGGGCCAGCAGCGTCCCGGCGGAGGGCGCTCCGAGGGCGGGGGCGACGGGCAGGGCGAGCAGGGCGGCGAGGGTGAGGCCGAGGGCCAGCCCCGAACCGCCCGGCACGGCCCGGCCGACCCGGGCGCCGAGCAGGATGTAGCCGGTGAGGGCCGCGCCGGTGAGCAGGCTCGCGGCGAGGCCGACCGGGTCGTCCATGCCCTTCGTCCCGCCGAGGACGAGCAGCCCGAGGGCGGCGAGCGCGACCCAGAGCCGGTCGAGCGCGCGCCGGGAGGTGAGGGCGGCGAGCAGCAGCGGTCCGCTGAACTCCAGGGTCACCACCACGCCGAGCGGGAGCCGGGCGGTGGCCTCGTAGAAGGCGAACTGCATCACGCAGAGGACGGCCCCGTAGGGGAGGAGCAGTCGCCAGTGGGCGCGCAGCAGCCGGGGGGAGGGGCGGGACAGCAGCAGGAGCAGGGCGGCGGCGAGGAGCAGTCGCAGCAGGGTCGCGCCGGCCGGGCCGGTCTGCTCGAAGAGGCGTTTGGCGAAGGCGGAGCCGAACTGGAGGCTGATCATGCCGGTCAGCAGGAGCAGCGGGGCGGGTGCGGTCACGAAGGCGTGCGGACGCACGGCGGCAACTCCTCCCGGGCGGACGGGCATCGGGCGAGCATTCGGACGGACGCACTCGACCATATACCCCCTATGGGTATGTGACGACTGCCTGGAGGCCCGAACGGGGTGCTGCGAGTGTGACGTCCGTCAAAGAGGGCGTGACGCGCGTTACTTCACGGTCACATGGCGCCCCGCGACCGCTAATCTCCGCCGGAGAGCCAGAAGTGAAAAGGCGTTGAGGGGTGGAACATCGTGGCCAGGAAGCTCGCCGTCATCGGGGCCGGACTCATGGGATCCGGCATCGCGCAGGTCTCGGCACAGGCGGGCTGGGACGTCGTCCTGCGTGATGTCACCGACGCCGCGCTCACCCGGGGCACCGACGGCATCAAGGCCTCGTACGACCGCTTCGTCGCCAAGGACCGGCTCACCGCGGCCGACGCCGAGGCCGCCCTCGGCCGGATCACCGCCACCACCGAGCTCGAAGCCGTCGCCGACGCGGACGTCGTCGTGGAGGCCGTCTTCGAGGACCTCGGCGTCAAGCACGAGATCTTCCGCTCGCTCGACAGGATCGCCAAGGACGGCGCCGTCCTCGCCTCCAACACCTCCGCGATCCCGATCACCAAGATCGCCGCGGTGACGGAGCGGCCCGAGGCCGTCGTCGGCACCCACTTCTTCTCCCCGGTCCCGATGATGCAGCTCTGCGAGCTGGTCCGGGGCTACAAGACCAGCGACGCGACCCTCGCCGCCGCCCGCGGGTTCGCCGAGTCCGTCGGCAAGACCTGCATCGTCGTCAACCGCGACGTCGCGGGCTTCGTCACCACCCGGCTCATCGCCGCCCTCGTCGTCGAGGCGGCCAAGCTGCGGGAGTCGGGCGTCGCCACCGCCGAGGACATCGACACCGCCTGCAAGCTCGGCTTCGGCCACGCCATGGGCCCCCTCGCCACCGCCGACCTCACCGGCATCGACATCCTGGTGAACGCGGCGAACAACATCTACACGGAGTGCCAGGACGAGAAGTTCGCACCGCCGGAGCTGATGCGCCGGATGGTGGACGCGGGTGACATCGGCCGCAAGAGCGGGCAGGGCTTCTACAAGTACTGAGCGGTACCCGCCACCCCGCCTCACCCCGTGGGGTGAATATCGGTAACGGTTCGCTGACAGGGCGCAACACTTCCGCCGGTACGGCAGTCAGTTGTTGCGAAGACGGAGCACTCGGGGAGCGCATATGCACATCAGGGGCGACCATGTCGAGCTGGTCGTCGGGGGCCGCCTCGACGTCCGCAGCGCGGCGGACGCCCGTACGGTCCTGCACTCGGCCGTCGACGGCGGAGTCGGCGACCTGGTGCTCGACCTGACCGGACTCGACTCCTGGGACGCCACCGGACTCGGCGTCATCATGGGCGTCCACCGGCGGGCGGGCCGCTGCGGACGCCGTCTCGTTCTGCGCGGGGTGCCGCCCCAGATGCAGCGGCTGCTCGTCGCCACCCGGCTGCACCGCATCCTCGCCATCGAGGGCGGCCTCGCCCTGGAGTCCCTGCCCCGCGTCTGAGACACCCGGGACGGGCGGGACCGGAGTGCCCCACGAGTGTGGAGCGGCTGTGCGAAACAGGCGTCACGCTCAATCCTCACGAGACCGTGACGTCTTGGTCTCCGGGGCACCCCACCTGTTCCCGGCCGTCCGGCCACGGTCTAGGGTTCGGTCGCCCGCACATTGACGGAACCACCCCGCGGGCACCGGACACCGCTTCTTGGGGGCTTGGACCATGGACCCGATCAACCGGGGGCCGGAGGAGTACGGACACGACAGCGAGGGCGACGACGCCCGCGCGGGACGCGGCACCCCCGCCCCCGCGCGAGCCCGTGTCGTCCGGCTCGTCTCCGGCGACCTGCTCGTCACCGTCAACCCCGTCGACGGCAGCGAGATCGAGACCTGCCCGCCCGGCCGGGAACCCGCCGCCCCCCGCCGCCGCACCCCGGAGGAGCGCGCCGAGGCCGCCCGCGCCGCCGCCCCGCCCGGCCCCAGCGCCCCCGAACTGCCCCTGCTCGAACGCCAGGAGCAGCGCGAACGGCTGACCCGCACCCTCCGCAGGGGCCGCACCGCCCGGCTGACCGGACCCCCCGGCTCCGGCCGCACCGCCCTCCTCGACGCCGTCGCCGCCGACTGCGCCGACCTCGCCCCCGACGGCGTCGTCCGGCTCTCCGGCCACCACCGCACCCCCGGCGAACTCCTCCACGAACTGTTCACCACCGTCCTGCGCACCGAGGGCCACCGGCCCGGCCGGGACCTCCTCCTCGACCGGATCGGCGAGATCGGCGCCGTCGTGGTCGTCGACGACCTGGAGTTCGGCGGCGCCGCCCTCGACGAACTCCTCGACGCCGCCCCCGAGTGCGCCTTCCTCCTCGCCGCCGGACCCGAGGTCCCCGCGCCCTCCACCGACGCCCAGGTCGAGGAGGTCCGGCTCACCGGTCTCGGCCGGGGCGCCGCCCTCTCGCTCCTGGAGAGCGCCGTCGGCCGCACCCTCACCGACGAGGAGGCCAACTGGGCCGGTGACCTCTGGTTCGAGTCCGAGGGCCTGCCGATCCGCTTCGTGCAGGCCGGGGCGCTGCTCCGGCAGCGCGACCGGCTGCGCGTCACCCCCGCCGAGTTCGACGCCTTCGGAGCCCTGGAGGAGGCCTTCGGGCCCACCGACCCCGACGCCGCCGCGGTCGTCGCCGCCGCGGCCTTCGACGGTCTCGACGACCCCGACGTCGAACTCCGCGACATACCCCTTCCGAGCCTCGGCGAGGGCGCCGCCCCCGCCGCGCTGCTCGCCTCCCGCCTCAGCCGCTCCGCCCAGGCGGCCCTGCGCTTCGTCGTCGCCCTCGGCGGCGAGGTCCCGCACCACGCCCACCTCCCCGCCCTCGTCGGCGACACCCACGCCGACGCCGCCCTCGGCGAACTCCTCGCCTGCGGCCTGCTCTCCCCGGTCGGCCCCCGCCACCGGCTCGCCGCCGGGGTACTGACCCAGCTCCTCGCCCAGGGGTACGAGACCGAGGCCCTCGGCCGCGCCCACACGGTGGCGCAGCACTACGCCTGGTGGGCCGCCCACCCCTCCGTCACCCCCGAGCAGGCCGCCGCCGAGTCCGACGCCGTCCTCGCGGCCCTGTCCGCCCTCGTCGCGGGCGCCGGAGCGGGAGCGGGCACAGCCACAAGCACAGGTACGAGTACGAGTACGGGCAAGGCCGCGAGTACGGGCGCCGGAACCGGCCCCCACACCGCCCCCGACACCGGCCCCGACGGTACGGAGCACCCCGCCGACCCCGCGGCCGAACACCGCGCCACCGCCGTCCTCCTCGCCCGCGCCGCCGCGCCCGCCTTCGCCGCCGCACTCCACTGGGGCGCCTGGGAGCGGGCCCTGCGCGCGGGACAGGAGGCCGCCCGGCTGGCCGGGGACGTCGCCGAGGAGGCGTACTTCCACCACGAACTGGGCGTCCTCGCGCTCTGCGCGGGCCACCTGGAGCGCGCCCGCGCCGAACTGGAGGCCTCCATCGGGCTGCGCGGAGCGCTCGCCGACAAGCGCGGCACCGTCGCCGGACGCCGGGCGCTCGCCCTCGTCGCCGACCTCTCCGGGGAGCACCCCGCCCCGGCCCGTACCGGGGAACCCGTCGCCCCGCCGCGCGCCCGTACCGCCCTGCCCGGCCCGGAGCCCGTCACCGCCCCGCTGCCGGGCGGACCCGTCCGCACCGCCCCGCTCCCCACCGCGAAGCACTTCCCGGTCCCGAATCCGGCCCCGTTCCCGAATCCGGCCCCGAATCCGGCCCCGTTCCCGAATCCGGTCCCGAATCCGGCCCCGTTCGCGCCCCCGGCCCCGTTCGCGGTCACGGCCCCTTCGCCGATCCCGGTCTTCCCCGGCCCCGCCGACGAGGGCCACACCCTGATCACCCGCCCCGGCGCGGGCGGCCCCGGCCCCAAGGGCGGCTTCGCGCGCACCCTCGTCGGCGGCGCGCGCCGCAACCTCGCCGCCGTCGGCGCGGGCGCGCTGCTCGTCGCCGTCCTCGGCACGGTCGTCACCCTCGGCGCCACCTCAGGCAACGGCGTGGACCCCGCCAACAACCACGTCACCACCGACACCACGGCGACCGAGGGCGTCCCCGACGACGAGGGGGGCGAGGTGCCGGCCGAGGGCGAGACGGCGGAACCGGGCGAGACCGGCAGGGCCACCCGCTCCGGCCCTCCCGGCCCCTCCGAGTCCGGGAGCGCCTCGCCCTCGGACCCGGCGGCCTCGGACAGCCCCGGCACCCCGGACACCTCCGGCACCCCCTCGTCCTCCTCCGGCAGCCCGGACACCACGGCTCCCACGACGACGGCCCCGTCGACCACGACCCCGCCGCGCCCGACGACCCCGCACACGACCCCGCCCACCGGGACGACCGCCCCGCCGGAGACGACACCCCCGACGACGCCCCCGACGACCCCGCCCACGACCCCGCCGACCACCGCGCCGACCGAGAGCGAGGGCAGCCCCAGCAACTCCGCCTCCTCCTCCCTCGGCGGCGACGGTCCCACCACCGCTCCGGAGCCGTCGGCCTGACCCGCGTACGGACACGGCGAAGGCCCCGGGCGCGTCCACCGCACCCGGGGCCTTCCCGTACCGCCGCGCTGCCTAGAACAGCCGCAGCTTGTCGTCCTCGATGCCGCGCATCGCGTCGTAGTCCAGGACCACGCAGCCGATGCCCCGGTCCGTGGCGAGGACCCGGGCCTGCGGCTTGATCTCCTGCGCCGCGAACACGCCCCTCACCGGTGCCAGGTGCGGATCGCGGTTCAGCAGCTCCAGATAACGGGTCAGCTGCTCGACGCCGTCGATCTCGCCGCGCCGCTTGATCTCCACCGCGACCGTGGCCCCGTCGGCGTCCCGGCACAGGATGTCCACCGGGCCGATCGCGGTCGGGTACTCCCGGCGGATCAGGGTGTGTCCCTCACCGAGGATCTCGATGCGGTCGGCGAGCAGCTCCTGGAGGTGCGCCTCGACGCCGTCCTTGATGAGACCCGGGTCGACGCCGAGCTCGTGCGAGGAGTCGTGGAGGATCTCCTCCATCGTGATGATCAGTTTCTCGCCCGCTTTGTTGATCACGGTCCACACGCCCTCGCCGTCGGCGCCCTCCTTGAGGGTGCACGGCGGGGACATCCAGTTGAGCGGTTTGTACGCCCGGTCGTCCGCGTGGATGGAGACGCTGCCGTCTGCCTTGACGAGGATCAGACGGGGCGCGGAGGGCAGGTGGGCCGTGAGCCGGCCCGCGTAGTCCACGGAGCAACGGGCGATGACGAGACGCATGGTCCGCAACGCTACAAGACGGGCGAGCGTCCGCGCGATTCGGGCACCGCGCGAGAGCCGCCCGGCAGTGTTCCTGAGCCGAACACCCGTCGGTTATCAGCCGGTTGTGTTCGCCATCTCCTGGTGCGGCCCGGACTGCGCGCTTACCGTGGAAGCTGGAGGTCGTCGTCCGTGCACGCTGCGTGGCGGCCGGCCCCGGCCTTCGCCCTGCCCGCAAGACCCCGTCCGCGGGGTCGCGAGAGGAGAACCCATGTCGCTCGACGTCTCACCGGCCCTGTTGGAACAGGCCGAGCGAGGCGAGGTCGACGAAGCCGACTTCGTCGACTGCGTCCGGACCTCCCTGCCCTACGCATGGGAGATGATCAGTTCTCTGGTGGCCCGGCTGAAGGTCGACGGCGGAGAGTTCGCCGACAACCAGACGCCGCCGCCGAATGAGCAGGCACGTGGTCAGCTGCTGCGCGCGCTGGCGAGCGACGCCATCCGTGGTGCGCTGCAGCGGCACTTCGGGGTGCGTCTCGCCTTCCAGAACTGCCACCGGGTGGCGGTGTTCCCGCTGGACCCGTCGGTGGACGAGCGGCTCGCCCGCTTCACCTCGACCCGGGGCCAGCTCCTCAACCAGTCGTCGGAACTGCGCGACTGCTGAGACACGGTGCCGCCGCTCCGCGCCACGGGAGGAGCGGTCCGCGCGACTCCCCGCGCGTCGCCGCGAGGAGGTGCCGGAGCGGCGGTACGGTCCCCACCCCCGGGCAGGGCTCCGTCCGCCGCGCCCCGGCCGGACCGGCGGCGCGAGGCCCCCGTGCTCCGGTCCGACCGGCGGCGCGGAACCGTCGAGCCCCGGCCGGACCGGCACCGCGGGACCATCGCACCCCGGCCGGAACAGCACCGCGGGACCACCGCGCCCCGCTCAGACCAGCAGCGGCAGGACCTCCGCGCCCAGCCGCCGCACGTTCTCCTCGGTGGCCGCGAGATCGCCCGAGCCCTCGGCGAGCAGCGCGAAGCGGGTGATGCCCGTGCGCTCGGCCGTCGCCGCGAGCCGGTCCGCCGCGAGCCGGGGCGTGCCCACCGGGTGGAGCCCGGCCAGCAGCTCCGTGTACGCCACCGGGTCCCGCATCGCACGGCTCCTGCCGTCCACCGTCACATGCGCGTCGAGGCCCTGCCGCAGCCAGCCCGGCATCGCCTTCACCAGCGCCTCCGCCGCGTCCGCCGTCCGGTCCGCGAGCTGTGCCACTCCCGCCGAGACGTGCTGGGCGCCGGTCCGCGCGGTCTCCTCCGGGTCCCGCCCGGCCTCCCGCGCGCAGCGCGCCCAGGCGGCGACCATCTCGGCCTTCTCCTCGTCGCCGCAGTGCATCCCGAGAAGCATCGGAAGCCCGCGCTCGGCGGCGAGCCGCACGCCCCTCGGTGAGGTGCAGGCCACCACGACCTCCGGCGCGGCCGGGCCGCCGATCAGCTCGTCGGGGCGGGGCACGACCGGGACCTCGCGGAAGGAGAACCGCTCTCCCGAGGCGCCGACGACCGGCTCGGTCAGCCAGCGCAGCAGCAGGTCGAGCGACTCGGGGAAGTCCCGCTCGTACGCGCCGAGGCCGGTGCCGAACACCTCCAGGTCCACCCAGGGCCCGCCCCGGCCGACCCCCAGGGTGAACCTGCCGCCCGAGGTGAGGTGCAGCAGCGCGGCCTGCTCGCCCAGGGCGACCGGGTGCACGGCGGGCAGGACGCTCACCGCCGTGCCGACCCGCAGCCGCCGGGTGCGGCCCAGGAGCAGCGCGGCCAGGGTGATCGCCGAGGGGCAGACCCCGTACGGCACGAAGTGGTGCTCGGCCAGCCAGACCGAGTCCAGGCCCGCCTCCTCGGCGACCTCGGCGGTCCGCACCGCCCGGTGCAGCGCCTCCCCCTGTCCCTGGCCCGGGAACTGGGCGGCCAGAACGAACGTACCCACGCGCATCGCTTGCTGCCTCCTTGCGGCCTGCCCGTTCCCCCCTCGTACGGGCATCAACGCCTGACACGTGCCAAAGGCAACGGCCGTTCATGAAGTTCTTGCGATTTTCGGCTAAGCCGGTTCAGTGGGGCCGGGGGCACCGGGTCGCGGCCCGTAGGCTTGAAGGAACGGTCCGTGTTCCCATACCCCGTGAGGTGTGCCCGTGTCCCCGCGCCACAACCGCTCCCGAGGCGGCGAGAAGCCCGAACAGCAGCCGGGCGACCACGGCGACCGGTACGGCGGCGTGCAGCGCACCGAGAGCTGGCAGGGCGAGGAGTGGTACGTCCGCCTCGTCGCCGGGGCCAGCTCACCCGGCAAGCGCTACCGCTGCCCCGGCTGCGACCAGGAGATCCCGGGCGGCGCCCCGCACGTGGTCGCCTGGCCGGAGTACGGGGGAGTGGACGACCGGCGGCACTGGCACAAGGCCTGCTGGAACGCGAAGGACCGCCGCACCACCAAGGTGCAGCGGTCCCGCAACGCTCCCAGGCACTGAGGTCCGGGCCGTCACACGTCCCGGCTGTTCAGCAGGGCGTACGCGCCGCCCAGGGCCACGGCCGTCACCCCGGCGAGGATGCCCAGCGGCTCCCAGCCCGCCGGACCGCTGTCGCCGAGCGGCGGCTTCGTGGCGTACAGCGCGATCATCTGCGAGGGGATCGCGTAGGTGAACAGCCACTCCTGCACGGAGCGCAGCGCCTCGGAGAACATGAACAGCGCCGCCACCAGCGGAAGCAGCAGCAGACCGATCATCACCGTGATCGCGCCCGCCGAGTGCCGGATCAGCGTGCCGAACGCCAGCGCCAGCAGACCGAGGACGGCCAGATAGGCGCCCGCGCCCACCGTCGCCCGCAGCCACTCGCCCGTCGACGGGGCCGCAGCCGTGTCCACCAGGGCCACCTGCACCGCCGCCACCAGCGAGGCGGTCACGGTGGTCACCGTGAAGACCAGCAGGAAGAACACGGCCGCCTTCGCCGTGAGCACCCGCGCCCGGCTCGGGCAGGCCGTCAGGGTCGTACGGATCATGCCGGTGCCGTACTCGGAGGCCACCGTCAGCACCCCCAGCGTGATCACGCAGATCGACGCGGGCAGCATCCCGAAGAACCCGAAGGCCAGCGCCGACTCCTCGCCCATCGGAGCGTTCGAGGACGCGGCGATCGCCGCCACCCCCAGACCGATGCCGGCCATCAGCAGGACCATGACCCCGAGGGTCCACAGCGTCGACCGCACCGAGCGGATCTTCGTCCACTCGGAGGCGAGGGCGTCACCGAGGTGCGCCCGGCGCACCGGGATCGGGGAGACGTAGGTGTACGGCTGCGGGGCGGGGGCGGGGGCGGGGGCGGTCATCGGGCGTCCTTGGGGGTGTCGCCCGACTGCGGGCTGCTCGGCTGCGGGGAGGCGTACGGGCCCGGGGCCGGCTGACCGGGGCCCCCGGCGTACGGGTTCTGTCCGGGCGGCGGCGGGGCGTACCAGCCCTGCTGCGGCACCTCGCCGACCACCTGCGGGGGCGGCGTCCCGTACCCCGGCTGACCCGGCTGGAGCGGCGCCTGGAGGTGCGCGAGCCGGTCGTCGGTGGAGCGGTAGTCCACGGCGCCCTGCGTCATCCGCATGTACGCCTCCTCCAGCGACGCCTGGTGCGGGGAGAGCTCCCACAGCCGCACGTCCGTGCCGTGCGCCAGGTCGCTGATCCTCGGCAGCGGCAGCCCGGTCACCCGCAGCGCGCCGTCCGGCTCGGACAGCACCTGCCCGCCGGCCCCCGTCAGCGCCGCCGTCAGCTTCTCCCGCGCGACCGGGTCCGTCTCCGGGGTGCGGACCCGGGCGAAGTCGGCCGAGTTCGCCGAGATGAAGTCCGTCACGCTCATGTCCGCGAGCAGCTGCCCCCGGCCGATCACGATCAGATGGTCGGCGGTGAGCGCCATCTCGCTCATCAGGTGGCTGGAGACGAAGACCGTCCGCCCCTCGGCGGCCAGCTTCTTCATCAGGTTGCGGACCCAGAGGATGCCCTCCGGGTCCAGGCCGTTGACCGGCTCGTCGAAGAGCAGCACCTGCGGGTCGCCCAGGAGCGCCGCCGCGATGCCGAGCCGCTGGCCCATGCCCAGGGAGAAGCCGTTGGAGCGCCGCTTGGCCACGTCCTGGAGGCCGACGACCCCGAGGACCTCGTCGACGCGCTGCGCCGGGATGCCCGCGAGCTGCGCCAGCGACAGCAGGTGGCTCCGGGCGCTCCGCCCGCCGTGCACGGCCTTGGCGTCAAGGAGCGCGCCGACCTGCCGGGGAGCGTTCGGCAACTGCCGGAAGGGGTGGCCACCGATCGTGACCTGCCCCGAGGTCGGCCGGTCGAGCCCCAGGATCATGCGCATCGTCGTCGACTTCCCGGAGCCGTTCGGCCCCAGGAAACCGGTGACGACGCCGGGCCTCACCTGGAAGGAAAGGTTGTACACGGCCGTCTTGGCGCCATAGCGCTTCGTCAGGCCGACTGCCTCGATCATTCTCCAGCCCCATCGACAGGTCACATCCGTGTCGGGGCGTGGCGGCCGTAGGCCGGAGCCCCCCGTATGAGCTAGGAGCTTATCCAGCTGTTGACGGTTCCGGCCAAGTGGAGACGGCCTCCGGGCGGTCTCCCCGGGAACGTTCAGGGTTTTCCCCCAGGGGGCCGACTCCGGAGAGTCAGGAGCGGGCGCCGGACGGTCAGGCGTCCCGCTTCCGCAGCACCAGACAGCCGCCGAGGAGCGCCGCCACCACCCAGAGCACCATGATCCCGAGCCCGCCCCACGGCCCGTAGGGGGTCTGCTGCGCGTTCATCGCGTCCGGCACGACCTGCATGATCTTCTTTCCGGCCTGGTCCGGGAAGAAACGGGCCACCTCCTTGGCCTTCGGCACCGCCGTCAGGATGTTCGAGATCAGCAGGAGGAACGGGACCAGGATGCCGAGCGAGAGCATCGAGGACCGCAGCATCGCGGTCACCCCCATCGAGAACAGCGCGATCAGGGCCAGATAGAGCCCGGCGCCGAACACCGCCCGCAGCACGTTGTCGTCACCGATCGACGCCCGGTGCCCGCCGAGCAGCGCCTGCCCGAGGAAGAACGCGAGGAAACTCGTCGCGAGGCCCACCAGCAGCGCGAGCACGCCCGCCACCGCCACCTTCGCCAGGAGGAACGTCGTCCGCTGCGGAACGGCCGCGAGCGAGGTGCGGATCATGCCCGAGGAGTACTCGCTGCCCACCACCAGGACACCGAAGACCACCATCGCCAGCTGCCCCAGGACCATCCCCGAGAAGCTGACCACCGTCGGGTCGAAGGTGAGCCGCTCCGCCTCGCCGAGCTGGTCGAAGGTCGAGTTCACCAGGGCACTCAGCCCCGCGCCCATCGCCACCGTGACGACGAGGGCGCTCGCCAGCGTCCACACGGTCGAGGACACCGTCCGGATCTTGGTCCACTCCGACCGCAGGACCGCGGATGCCGCTGCCATCGTTCAGGCTCCCTCGGAGGTCGTGCCCCACCGGGGGCCCGGCGCCGGAGCGCCGCCGTGTACGTCGGTGCCGTGCGCGTGGTACTCCACCGCTCCGGCCGTCATCTGCATGAACGCTTCTTCGAGCGAGGCGCGCTGAGAACTCAGCTCGTGCAGCACCAGACCGTGCGCCGCCGCCAGCTCGCCCAGCTCCTCGGTCGTCGCCCCGTCCACCTCAAGGGTCCCGTTGCTGGCCTCGACCGCGAGGAAGCCCGCCGCGTGCAGCACGTCCCGCAGCCGCTCCCGCTGCGGCGACCGCAAGCGCGTATAACTTCTGGAATTCTCCTGGATGAAATCCGCCATCGACGTGTCGGCCAGCAGTTTTCCCTGCCCGATGACGATCAGATGATCTGCCGTCAACGCCATTTCGCTCATCAGATGACTGGAAACGAAGATCGTCCGGCCCTCCGCCGCCAGCGCCTTCATCAGATTGCGGATCCAGTGAATTCCCTCGGGGTCCAGACCATTGACGGGCTCGTCGAACATCAGGATCTCGGGATCGCCGAGCAGCGCCGACGCGATCCCCAGCCGCTGCCCCATGCCGAGGGAGAACCCCTTCGACTTCTTCCCCGCGACCGCCGCCAGCCCCACCAGATCGAGCACCTCGCCCACCCGGCGCTCTGGGATGCGGTTCGACTGCGCCAGGCACAGCAGGTTGTTGTACGCCGAGCGCCCGCCGTTCATCGCCTTCGCGTCGAGCAGCGCCCCGATGTACTTCAGGGGCTCCGCCAGCTCCCGGTAGTGCTTCCCGTCGATCCTGACCGACCCGCTCGTCGGGTTGTCCAGATCCAGCATCATCCGCATCGTCGTCGACTTGCCCGCCCCGTTCGGCCCGAGGAAGCCGGTCACCACACCGGGACGCACCCGGAAGGAGAGATGGTCGACCGCGATCTTCGCCCCGTAGCGCTTGGTCAAACCCTCAAGCTCGATCATGCGTACCAACCTAAGGGTGCGCGAAACCCCCCGCCACCGGAATGACGAGGGGTTTTCATGACGCTCTCGAAGCGTCTCCGCGACGGTGTCAGCGGGACTGCTGGGCCGGGACGCCGGCCGCGCGCTCGTCGTCGATCGGCGAACCGGCCGCCGCGACCGCGGCACCCGTCAGCGTCGCCAGCATCTCGCGGACGTTGGTCAGCTGCGCGTTGATCGAGTCCCGGCGGTTCGTCAGGGCCGCGAGCTCACGCTCCGATTCGCTGCGGATGCGGTCGGCCTTGGCGTTCGCGTCGGCCACGATGTCCTCGGCCTGACGCTGCGCCGTCTCCACCGTCTGACGGGCCCGGCGCTCCGCGTCCGTCCGCAGCTTCTCGGCCTCCAGCCGGAGCTGCTCGGCGCGGTGCTCGATCTCCGCCAGCCGCTTCTCGGCCTTCGCCTGACGCGACGCCAGATCGCGCTCCGACTGCTCCCGGCGCTTCGCCAGGTTGGTCTCGAAGTCCGCGGCGGCCTGAGCGGCCTTGGCGCGGGTCTCCTCGAAGAGGGCGTCCGCCTCCTCGCGCTTCGACTGCGCGTCCTTCTGCGCCTCGGCGCGCATGGTGTTGGCCTCGCCCTGCGCCTTCTCGACGATCCGGACGCCCTCGTCCTCGGACTTCGCCTTGCGGTCCGCCGCGAACGACTCCGCGTCGTTGCGCACCTGCTGGGCCGCCGACTCGGCCAGCTCACGGTGCTGTTCGGCGGCGCGACGGGCCTCCTCGCGCAGGTCCTTCGCCTCCTCCTCGGCGAGCCGGAGGATCTTCTCGACCCGGGCGCCGAGCCCCGCGTACGACGGCTCGGCGTCGGAGACCTGGGCCTGCGCGTTCTGCGTCTCGAGGTGGAGCTCCTCGATCCGCTTCTCCAGGGAGGTGATGCGGGACAAGGCGCCGTCACGGTCGGACACGAGCTTGGTAATGCGGTCGTCCACCTGACCGCGGTCGTAACCGCGCCGCACGAGCTCGAAGCCGAAGGGGGAGGATGTGTCGCTCATGGGTTTCCTGTCGAATGAGACCGGTGAGGTGTTAGAGGGAATCCTAGGGGCCTAAGCGGCGTGTCATCGAGCGTATGCCCGTTTGATCTGGAGAATGTCCAGCCTTTTGAGTGGCTACCCGTCCTGGGACTTGCCACCCGAACGGGTGGAACCCGCGGTCACGCCCGCCTTGGCCCCCATCCCGCCCGCCGACTTCGCCCCGGCCGCCGGTGTCTCGAAAGACTCCAACGCCTCCAGTACGTCCTGGACACGGGAGATCTCGGTATTGATGTCCTTGCGCCGCCGCACCAGGGCCTCCAGTTCGCGCCGGCCCTCCGCGACCGTCGCCTCCGCCTCGGCCCGCGCCTCGGCCAGGATCCGCTCGGCCTCCGTCTTGAGGACCTCGCCCTCCGCGATGAGCGAGGCCTTCTTCTGCTCGGCCTCCTTGAGGAGCCCGTCGGCCTTCCGCACGGCCGAGATCCGGACCCTGCTCGCCTCCGAACTCGCCTCTGAGGCAAGCTCCTTGGCCTTCTCCTCGGCCTCGGCGCGCTGCTCCGTCGCGGCCTTCACCAGCTTGTCGACCCGCTCGCCGGCCGTCCGCATCTGCTCGGAGCTCTCCCGGCGGGCCCGCTCGTGCAGCTCCTCGATCTCGCCCTCGATCCGGCTCCGCAGCTCCTCGGCCCGGTCCCTTATGGCGGTCGCGTCGCCACGGGCCCCGACGAGCAGCTCGTCGGCGTCCGTACGGGCCTTCTCCACCAGCGAGTTGCCGTCCACGGTCGCCTCGGCCACGATCCGCTCGGCCTCCTTGCGGGCCGCGCCGACCATCGTGTCCGCCTGCGTCTCGGCCTCGGTGGTGGCGCGCAGCGCCTCCTCCTGGGCCTTGGCGACGAGCTGGTCCGCCTGCCCGGCCGCGTCCGAACGCTTCCGGGCCCCGGCCTCCCGCGCCTCGTCGAGCGTCCGGTCCGCCTCCTCGCGGGCCTCCGAGCGCATCTGCTCGGCCGCCGACCCGGCGTCCTCCCGCACCCGCTCCGCCTCGGTGCGCAGCCGCTCGGCCTCCTGCCGGGCGGAGCCCACCGTGGTCTCGGCCTCGGCGCGCGCGTCCGCCGTGACCGCGTCGGAGAGCTCGCCCGCCTCGCGGGTGATCCGCTCCGCCTCGGAATTCGCCTCGGCGACGAGGGCGTCGGCCTGTTCGGCGGCGTCGGTGCGTCGCTTGTCGGCGGCTGCGCGGGCCTCGTCGAGGACCCGCTCGCCGTCCGCGAGGGCCGCGTTCCGCAGGGCCTGCGCGTGCGCCTCTCCGTCGATCTTGACCTGTTCGGCCTCGGTGCGGAGCCGGTGGGCGTCCTGTTCGGCGGTCTCCATGAGTTCGAGGGCTTCGGTGGTGAGCCGTTCGGCCTCGGTGGTGGCTTCGGTGATGAGGGCGTCGGCCTGTTCGGCGGCGTCGGTGCGCCGTTTGTCGGCGGCTGCGCGGGCCTCGTCGAGGACCCGCTCGCCGTCCGCCACCGCCGCCGCCCGGAGTGCCTCCGCGTGCGCCTCGCCGTCGGCCTTGACCTGTTCGGCCTCGGTGCGGAGCCGGTGGGCGTCCTGTTCGGCGGTCTCCATGAGTTCGAGGGCTTCGGTGGTGAGCCGTTCGGCCTCGGTGGTGGCTTCGGTGATGAGGGCGTCGGCCTGTCCGGCGGCGTCGGCGCGCCGTTTGTCGGCGGCTGCGCGGGCCTCGTCGAGGACCCGCTCGGCCTCGGCGCCGATCCGCTCCGCCTCCGTACGGGCCTCGCCGACGGCCGCGTCGGCGCGCTCGGCGGCCTCCGAACGGATGCGGTTCGCGTCCTCCCGGGCGTCCGCCCGCGTCCGCGCCGCGTCCTGCTCGGCCGAGGCCAGCGAGTCCGTGACCTCCGTCCGTACCCGCTGCGCGTACTCGGCGGTGTCCGAACGCAGCTTCTCCGCCTCGGTGATCGCGTCCGCGACGGTCCGCTCGGCCAGCGCCTTCGCGGCCTCGGTCTCCTCCTGGGCGCGCTCCCGGGTGCGGGTCGCGTCCTCGGCGGCCCGCTCCCGCTCCTCGTAGGCGTCGACGCGGACCCGGTCCGCCTCCTCCCGCGCCTCGGTCCGCGTCCGCTCCGCCGCGTGCTCGGCGGCGCCGCGCAGTCCGGCGATCTCCTCCTCGGCCTGCTCGCGCAGACCGGCCACCGAGTCCCGTACCTCCTGGGCGGTCTGCTCGGCGGCGGCGACCATCTCGGTCGCCCGCGCGTCCGCCTCCTCGACCAGGCGCTGGGCCTCGGCCTGGGCGTCCTCGACCCGCTTGCGGGCGGCGGCCAGCAGTTCCTCGGACCGCTCGCGGGCGTTCTCGCGCTCCCGGCCGGCCTCGGAACGGGCCGACTCCAGGGTCTCCTCGGCCTCCCGGCGACGCCGGACGGCCTCCTCCTGCGCGGCGGCCAGCGCCTCCGCGGCCTCGGCGGCGACCCGCTCGGCGGCGGCGGCGGCCTCGGCCCTGACCCGGTCGGCGCTCTCCTGGGCCTCCGACCGCAGCCGCTCCGACTCCCCGGCGGCCTCGGTGCGCAGCCGTACGGCGGCGGTCTCGGCCTCGGTACGGGTGGTGGCGGCGTCCTCCGCGGCCTCGGCGCGCAGCCGCTCGGCCTCCTGCCCGGCCTGTTCCTGGAGGGTGCGGACGCGCTCGGCGGACTCGGTCCGCAGCCGCTCGGTCTCCTCGGCGGCCTCGCGGCGGATCAGCTCGCCCTCGGTGCGCGCGTCGGTCAGTTCCTCGGCGGCGGCGGCGACCTTCGCCCCGGCGTCGGCGTGCAGCCGGGCCAGCTCGTCGGCGGCCTCCGCGCGGCGGGCCTCGGCGGCCCGCTCGGCGTCGGCGCGCAGTCCGGCGGCGGTCTCCTCCGCCGTGGTCCGTACGGAATCGGCCTGTTCCTCGGCGTCGGCGCGCAGCTGCTCGGCCTCGGCGCGGGTGCGCTCCAGGGTCTCCTCGGCCTGGGCGCGCAGGGCGCGGGCCCGCTCGGCCGCCTCGGACCTGACCCGTTCGCTCTCGGCACCGGCGTTGGTCCGCAGTTCGTCGGAGTCCGTACGGGCCGTGGTGAGCAGTTCCTCGGCGGTCCGCGCGGCCTCCTCGATCTGCTGGACGGCCTCGCGGCGGGCCTCGCCCCGGATGCGCTCGCCCTCGGCGACGGCGTCGGCGCGCAGCTGCTCGGCCTCGCCGCGCAGCCGCCGGGCCTCCTCCTGGAGCTCGACCGTCTTGGCCCGGTACTCCTTGGTGTCGTCCTTCGCGGAGCCGAGGAGGTCGTCGGCCTGCTCCTCGGCGCGGTCGCGGAGCCGGTCGCTCTCGGCCTCGGCCTCGCGGCGGATGCGTTCGGCCTCCTCGGAGGCCTTGCGGGTGGTCTCGCGGGCCTCGTCGGAGGCCTTGGTGAGGATCTCCTCGGCGCTGCGGGCGGCCTTGGCGAGGGCGGCGGCGGAGTCCTCGGCGGCGGCGGTGCGGGCCTTCTCCGCGGTCTCGCTGACGAGCTTCTCCGCCTCGGCGGTGGCCTCGCGGAGCTTCTCGTCGGCCTCGGCCTTGAGGGCCTCGGCGTCCTTGGTGGCCTCGCCGACGAGCCGGGCGATCTCGGTCTTCGCGGTCCGGGTGCGCTGCTCGTTGACCGACTCGGCGGTGGCGAGCTGCCGGGCGGCGGCCTCCTTGGCCTCGGTGAGGGACCTCTCGGCCTCGGCGGTGGCGAGCCGCAGCTTCTCCTCGGCCTCCTGGATGCGCTGCTCGGCGGCGCGGGAGAGCTCGGTGGCCTGGCGGCGGGCCTGGTCGGTCTCGGCGGTGGCGGCGGAGCGGAGCTGCTCGGCGTGGCTGGTGGCCTCCTGGGCCTGGCTGGAGGCGGCGCCGACGAGCCGCTCGGCGTCCTTGCGGGCGCGCAGCAGAATCGCTTCGGCCTCGGCGCGGGCCGCTTCGGCCTCGGCGACGGCCCGGCGGTTGGTCTCCTCGGCGAGGCGGGTGGTCTCGGCGCGGGCGGCGGCGAGCGACTGCTCGGCCTCGGCGCGGGACTCCTCCATGAGGCGGCGGGCCTGGGCCTCGGTGCGGGCGCGGAGCTGTTCGGCCCAGGCGACGTTCTCGTTGACGTGCGCCTCGACGGTCTGGCGGCGCTCGTTGAGCTCCTGGTCGAGCTGCTGGCGGCGCTGGACGGCCTCGGTGTGCAGCTCGGCCTGGAGCCTGGCCTGGTGCTCGGCGTGCTCCTGGAGGATGCGCTGGGTCTGGGCGCGGGCGTCGCGCAGTTCGCGCTCGGCGTCCTGGCGGAGCTGCTCGGCCTGGGCCTGGGCGTTCCGCAGCATCTGCTCGGTCTGGTAGCCGATGTCGGCGCTGTCGTACGCGGGCCTGGACGCGATGGTGCGGCGCGCCTCGTGGAGCTTGGCGCGCAAGACCTCGACCTGGTATCCGAGGTCCTCGGCGTGCTGGACGGCCTTCTCGCGCTCGGTCTTCAGCCGGTCCATCTCGGCTTCGAACCTGGCGAGATGGTCGTCTTCAGCTCGGTGGCTCTCCTGGCGTTCGTAGCCCCGCACTGCGCGGTCCCATCCTTCCCCGAGCTCTTCGAGCAGGGGAGACCCCAACCCTGGTCGCAACACTCCTGTGAGCCCGGTCCTCACGGCCGAGGACGGGCCCCCGGGGAATCGTGGCAGATCGGACGAGCCCGACATCCCGACTTCGATGCCGCGCGAGCGGCCCCGACCGGCCCCGGCCCGGAGCCGCCCACTCTACCGGCCCAGGAATCCGGAGGTCAGTGCTCCGCTGACGAGGGGTCGGCGGAGGGCCCGGCGGAGGTGACCAGTTCGGTGAGGACGCCGTGGCAGTCCTTGGGGTGGAGGAAGGTGATCCGGGAGCCCATGGAGCCCCTGCGCGGCTCGTCGTAGAGGACGCGGACGCCCTTGCCGCGCACGGCTTCGGCGTCGCCGTCGACGTCCTCGGTGCCGAAGGCGATGTGGTGGACGCCCTCGCCGTTCTTGGCGAGCCACTTGCCGACGGCGGAGTCCTCCCTGGTCGGTTCCAGGAGCTGGAGGTAGGAGGCGCCGCCGTCGGAGGTCCCGTTGATCCTGAGCATGGCCTCGCGGACGCCCTGCTCCTCGTTGACCTCGGAGTGGTGCACCTCGAAGCCGTAGGTGGAACGGTAGAACTCGACGGTCCTGTCCAGGTCGAAACAGGCGATCCCGATGTGGTCGATACGCGTCAGCATGGGTCCAGTGCAACGCCGGAGCGGTGGTTACGCAACGTGCGCGCCGTCACACCGTCCGGCCGGTGACCGGGTGCGGCGGCCCTCAGTACATTGGCGGTAAACCCTCGTTCACTTCTCATCCCTAGGGGCCGTGCCTCATGTCTGGAACGACCGGTACCACCTCAGTGATCGTCGCGGGCGCCCGTACGCCCATGGGTCGCCTCCTCGGCTCGCTCGCGTCCTTCTCGGGCGCCGAGCTCGGCGCCTTCGCGATCAAGGCCGCCCTGGACCGGGCCGGCATCGGCGGCGACCAGGTGCAGTACGTGATCATGGGCCAGGTGCTCCAGGCGGGCGCCGGGCAGATCCCCGCCCGTCAGGCGGCCGTCAAGGCGGGCATCCCGATGAGCGTTCCCGCGCTCACGATCAACAAGGTGTGTCTGTCGGGTCTCGACGCCATCGCGCTCGCGGACCAGCTGATCCGCGCCGGTGAGTTCGACATCGTGGTGGCGGGCGGCCAGGAGTCCATGACGAACGCCCCGCACCTGCTGCCGAAGTCCCGCGAGGGCTTCAAGTACGGGGCGGTGGAGATGCTGGACTCCATGGCGCACGACGGTCTCACCGACTCCTTCGAGGGCATCGCCATGGGCGAGTCCACGGAGAAGCACAACACCCGCCTCGGCATCGGCCGCCCCGAGCAGGACGAGATCGCCGCGCTGTCGCACCAGCGCGCGGCGGCGGCCCAGAAGAACGGCGTCTTCGAGGCGGAGATCACTCCGATCGAGATCCCGCAGCGCAGGGGCGAGCCGGTCGTCTTCGCCAAGGACGAGGGCATCCGCGCGGAGACCACCGTCGAGTCGCTGGGCAAGCTCCGTCCGGCCTTCGCGAAGGACGGCACGATCACCGCGGGCACCTCCTCCCAGATCTCCGACGGCGCCGCCGCCGTGGTCGTGATGAGCAGGGCCAAGGCGGAGGAGCTGGGCCTGGAGTGGATCGCCGAGATCGGCGCCCACGGCAATGTGGCGGGCCCGGACAACTCGCTCCAGTCGCAGCCGTCGAACGCGATCCTGCACGCTCTGAAGAAGGAGGGGCTGACCGTCGGGGACCTCGATCTGATCGAGATCAACGAGGCCTTCGCCGCGGTCGCCGTGCAGTCAATGAAGGACCTCGGCGTTACCCCCGAGAAGGTGAACGTCAACGGTGGCGCCATCGCCCTGGGCCACCCCATCGGCATGTCCGGTGCCCGGGTGGTGCTGCACCTGGCCCTCGAACTGAAGCGGCGCGGCGGCGGTGTCGGCGCGGCGGCCCTCTGCGGCGGCGGCGGACAGGGCGACGCGCTGATCGTCCGCGTCCCCGGGACCTCCCGGGCCTCCGGCAAGTAAGTCACTCCGGCACGTCGGCAAGGAGCTCTGCACATGGTGGACGTCCCCGCTCTGGTCGCCCAGGCACGGGAGGGCAGGCCGCGGGCCGTGGCCCGGCTCATCTCGCTGGTGGAGGGGGCGTCCCCGCAACTGCGCGAGGTGATGGCGGCGCTGGCGCCGCTCACCGGCGGCGCGTACGTGGTGGGTCTGACGGGTTCGCCCGGCGTCGGCAAGTCGACGTCGACGTCCGCGCTGGTCTCCGCGTACCGCCGGGCGGGCAGGCGGGTCGGTGTGCTCGCCGTCGACCCGTCCTCGCCGTTCAGCGGGGGAGCGCTGCTCGGGGACCGGGTGCGGATGTCGGAGCACGCCTCCGATCCCGGCGTCTACATCCGGTCCATGGCGACCCGCGGCCACCTCGGCGGGCTCGCCTGGTCGGCCCCGCAGGCCATTCGCGTCCTGGACGCGGCGGGCTGCGAGGTGATCCTGGTGGAGACGGTCGGCGTCGGGCAGTCGGAGGTGGAGATCGCCTCCCAGGCGGACACCTCGGTCGTCCTGCTCGCACCGGGCATGGGCGACGGCATCCAGGCGGCGAAGGCGGGCATCCTGGAGATCGGCGACGTGTACGTGGTGAACAAGGCCGACCGGGACGGCGCGGACGCCACCGCGCGCGAGCTGAACCACATGCTGGGCCTCGGCGAGGCGCGGGCGCCGGGCGACTGGCGCCCGCCGATCGTGAAGACGGTCGCGGCGCGCGGCGAGGGCATCGAGGAGGTCGTCGAGGCGCTGGAGAAGCACCGCGCCTGGATGGAGGAGCACGGGGTCCTGGCCGAGCGCCGCCGGGCCCGCGCGGCGCGCGAGGTGGAGACCATCGCGGTCACGGCCCTGCGCGAGCGGATCGGTGATCTGCACGGCGACCGGCGCCTGGACGCGCTGGCGGAGCGGATCGTGGCGGGCGCCCTGGACCCCTACGCGGCCTCGGACGAGCTGATCACGAGCCTGACGGGCGGCTGAGACCGGGCGGACCAGGCGGACCGGCCCAGCGGTCCGGGAGCGGTCCGGTGGGCCGGGACCGGTCCGGAACCGGCACTGGTCCGGGTCCGAAGAAGGTCCGGGTCCGGTCCGGCGACGGTCCGGGCCCGGTACCGGCGGGCGGCCGGGACCGGCTCCGGCGCAAGGTGCTCCGGCGGAAGGGGCCCCGGTGTGGGCGAGGGGCCTCCCGGTCGTCCCGGACCGGCCCCTCTCCCGTACGGCCCCGGCGGGCGCTAGGGCTTGCCGCGCCGTCCGCGCAGCTGCTCGGCGACCGGCTTCAGCGAGGTGTGGAGGTCGCTCAGGGCCTCCGGGCCGATCTGGTCGACGAAGTGCCTGCGCACCGACTCGACGTGGTACGGGGCGACCTTCTGCATGGTCTCCATGCCCGCGTCGGTGAGGACGGCGTAGAGCCCGCGCCGGTCGGACTCGCAGTTCTCGCGCCGGACGAGTCCGGCGTTCTCCATGCGGGTGATCTGGTGCGAGAGCCGGCTCTTGGACTGGAGCGTGGCGGTCGCCAGGTCGCTCATGCGCAGGCGCCGGTCGGCGGACTCCGAGAGGTTCACGAGGATCTCGTAGTCGTTCATCGTCAGTCCGAAGGGCTGGAGGTCCCGCTCCAGCTGGTACGTCAGCATTCTCTGGACGTCCAGGAATGTGCGCCACGCACACTGCTCGGCGTCGGTGAGCCACGGGGTGGCGGTCTCGGTCTCCATGATTCGATTCTACCTAAGAAGTTGAAATCTTGACGAAGTCTGGGAGCGCGCGTTCGAGGACGTCACACTCCGCAGACTACCGCTCACAGGCCGAAGCGACGCTGGAGGTCCCCGAGCTGGCCGGGAAGACGTGGTGTCGAACCCGCCGCGCCCTGGCCGGAACCGTGCGGCGCGTGGCCGCCCGGGACGCCCGGCTGGGACGGCGGCGCCCCCGCCGCGCGCTCCGGCATCAGCAGCTCCGTCGACTGGAGCAGCACCGTGCCCGCCCCCACGAACTCGAACTGGTGCTCCTCGCCCGAGGTCCCGCCGATGCCCGTCAGCGCCCGCACCCCGCCCATCACGCCCGTCATGTACCCGTGGTCGTAGTGGTGGCAGGGCGAGGGGCAGTCCGCCCAGCCCACCAGCGCCTGCGGGTCCACCCGCATCGGCGGCTCCATGAAGACCACCGGCCCGTTCGACGCCGCCACGAACTTCCCCGTGCCGATCAGCGTCACGAACCCCGGCACGATCGACTGCTTCAGCGCCAGCGTCGGCTGGTAGGCCAGCAGATTGCCCGAACGGATCGTCAGATTGCCCTCGTCCAGGTCGTACGAGTTCACGTCGAACGCCCGGTCCGCGAGCAGCATCTTCCCGCTGCCCTCGGCCACCACCCAGTCGCTCGCGTGCAGCGGCGAGTGGAACGCGGTCCGCACGAGCCGGTCGAGCCGCCCGTGCCCGATGCCGTTGAACTCGATCCGCCCGTAGTAGGCGATCATCTTGCCCTTCTGCAGGAACCAGGGCGACCCCTTGAGCTCCACGCAGAAGGTGTACGGGTTCACGTTGTCGTCCGACGGCAGGGTCGCCGGGTCGTGGATCACCGGAGTGCTCACAGCTTCTCCTCCGAAGCCTGGACGTAGACCGCGCCGCTGCCGCTCAGCTCCAGCTGGAAGGCCTCGCCCGAGCCGCGCCCCACCATGTCGCGCCAGCCGAGCGCGGTGGACAGCTTGTTCCGCACGTCGCCGTGGTGGGCCACGTACGCCTGCGGGTCCACGTGCACCGGACGGCCCGGCGCGATCGGCAGCTCGACCACTCCGCCGTGCGCCATGACCGCCACCGAGCCGTGGCCCTTCAGGGTGGTGGTGAAGAGGCCCTGACCGGAGACCTGGCCCCGGACCATGCCCATCACCCCGCCCTGCGAGCCCAGGAACATCGTGCCCTGCTCCAGGGTGCCGTCGAAGGCGAGCAGCCGGTCCGCCTCCACGTACAGGGTGTCGCCGGTCAACGCGATCACCTGGATGTGGTGGCCGCCGTGCCCGAACATCACCGTGCCGCTGCCCTCGACGGTCATCAGCGGTGTCGCCTCGCCCGCCACCCGGCGGCCGATCATCGACATCAGCCCGCCCTGACCGCCCGCCGTGTTCGGCGTGAAAGTGATGTCACCGCGGTACGCGAGCATCGCGCCACGCTGGCTGAACATCCGGCTGCCGGGGAGCACGGTCGCCTCCACCACCTTCGCGTTGAGCTCACGGAACGGCATCAGACGTCACCCCCGATCGTGTTCCGCTCGCTCGGCTGGACGTACACCAGACCGTCCCCCTCGAAGCGGATCTGGAACGCCTCGCCGCCGCCCTCGCCGAGGAACGTGCGGAACGTCACCCCGGACTGGAAGTGCTGCCGGAGGTCGCCCTGGTGCGCGATGTACGCCCCCGGGTCCACCTGGAGCGGGTACTGCGGAGTCACCCGCAGCACCACCGCCGGGCCGTCGGACACGATCGCGGCCTGGCCGGTGCCCTCGACGGTCGTGGTGAACAGACCGTTCCCGGTGGCCCCGCCGCGCAGCCCCGTGAAGGTGGTGCCGGTGCGCAGCCCCGCGTCGGCGCAGAGCAGATTGCTCGCCTCCACCCACAGTCTGTCGCCGTGCAGGGAGACGAGGTTGATCTCGGAGGCCCGGTCGGCGAACCAGCAGGTCCCCTGGCCGCGCACCTCCATCACCTCCATCTGTTCGCCGGTGAGCCGACGGGTCACCATGCCCCGCAGTCCCTCACCGCCGCCGCTCATCTTCTTGAACGCCATCTGGCCGTCGTAGGCGACCATCGAGCCGTTCTTCGCCTTGACGGAGTCGCCTGTCATGGAGACGGCGAGCACTTTGCTGCCCTGGAGCCGGAACGTTGCCACGGGCCGAAGGTACTGGGGACCCGCCTAAAGGGACAGCAAAGTCGGCGTGCACAATGGACGGGCCCGCCCTTGTGCATCCGTTCACAAGATCGAACGAAGGTGACCCCCTCCGTGGACATCAAGACCGCTTCCTCCCTCCACCGGCTCCGGCTCGTCTCCGCCCCGGAGGCCGTGTCGTTCCTGCTGCTGCTCGTCTGCTCCGTGCTGAAGCGGACCACGGACTTCAACGCGGTGCCGGTCATGGGGGCGATCCACGGCATCCTCTTCGTCCTGTACGTGCTCTTCTGGCTGGACGCCTGGAACCGCACCAAGTGGAGCTTCGGGACCGCCGCGCTGTACTTCGTCCTCTCGGTGCTGCCGCTGGGCGGCTTCTACGCCGACCGGAAGCTGAAGCGCGAGGCGCAGGACGCGGTCGTCGCCTCCCGCGTGCGGGCCGGGGCCGAGGACGTGAAGGCGTGATCGTCGCCTTCTCGGTGACCCCGCTGGGCGTCGGGGAGGAGGTCGGCGAGTACGTCGCCGACGCCGTCCGGGTCGTCCGCGAGTCCGGGCTCCCGAACCGCACCGACGCGATGTTCACCTCGATCGAGGGCGAGTGGGACGAGGTGATGGACGTGGTGAAGCGCGCCGTCGCCGCCGTGGAGGCGCGCGCCCCGCGCGTCTCCGTGGTCCTCAAGGCGGACATCAGGCCCGGCGTGGCCGACGGACTCACCGCCAAGGTGGAGACCGTCGAGCGCCACCTCGCCGGAGGCTGACCCGCCCGCGCGGCCCCGCCGTACCGGTGCGCGCGGGAAGCCCCCGGTTCCTGGAACTCGACGTTCCAGGGGCCGGGGGCTTCTTCGTGGCTCATGGTTGAGCACTTGCTCAAAATCGGCTACCTTCGGCCGTGGGCGGTTTTGAGCGAGTGCTCAAAAGCCTGTGAGGGCGGGGGGAACGTCATGGGTGTCTACGTCGAGACCCGGATCCGCACGGATCTGGAGACGCTCTGGGACCACACCAGGGAGCCCGGTCGTCAGCAGCGGTGGGATCTGAGGTTCACCGAGATCTCGCCGCTGTCGCGGACCGGCCCCGGGGAGGGGCCCGAGCGCTTCCGGTACGCGACCCGCGTCCTGCCCTTCCTGGTCGTCGTCGGCACCGGTGTCTCCGCGGGGGAGCGCCACCGGGCCGGCGGCGACCGGGTCTCCGCCCTCCGCTTCTCCTCGTCCGACCCCCGCTCGCTCCTCGCCGAGGGCAGCGGCTACTGGCGGTTCGTCCCCACCCCGGACGGCGTCCGCTTCCTCACCGGCTACGACTACCGCCCCCGCTGGGGCCGCTTCGGCCGGGTCGTCGACCGGCTGTTCCTGCGGCCCCTCATGGGCTGGGCCACCGCCTGGTCGTTCGACCGGCTGCGGCTCTGGTGCGAACGGGACATCGCGCCCGCCCGCTCCCGCGACCGCTGGCTCCTCGAACTCGCCGCCCGCGTCCTCCTGGTGGCCGCGCCGCTCACCGCCACCGTCCTGCCGCCGGGCCTCCCGCCGCTCTTCGCGGTGCCGCTCGCGGTCCTCGGGCTCGCCGCCGCCGTCCTCGTACCTCCGTCGTCCCGCGCACCGGCGGCCCGGCGGTGTCTGCGCACCCCGCCCGCCACCGCCCGGGAGCCCCGGCTCCTCGCCACCCTGGCCCCGCCCGGCGCGGGGGACCACCGCACCACCGCTCCCGAGGACCCGTCGTGACCTCGATCTTCCGCACCGCCATGGGCGACGCGGCCTTCGAGCGGCTCCATCCCGAGCTGCGGCGCCGCTTCTCCGTGGGGCTCGCGAGCGGTGAACTCTGCGTCGGGCGCGGCACCATGGACCGCGTCTGGCACGGGCGGGCCCTCGTGAAGCCCTTCCTCGCGCTCGGCGGACGGCGGAACATCCTGCTGCCCCGCACCGGCCGGGACGTCCCCTTCACCATCGAGAACGTGCCGTACCTCGACTCCTTCGGGCGGGAGACCGTCACCTTCGTGCGGACCTTCGCCCTGCCCGGCGGGCCCCGGCGCTTCGACGCCACGATGGTCCACAGCCCCGAGCGCGGCTGCGTCCTCGACTACCTCGGCACCCATCAGCACCTCGCCAGCGAACTGCGCCTGTCCGCCGAGCCGGACGGCTCCCTCCTCCTGCGCTCCGGGGAACACCGGTTCCGGGAGGGCCCGGTGGACGTACGGGTGCCGGAACTGTTCGGCGGGCGGGCCGAGGTGCGGGAGTCCTTCGACGAGCGCACCGGCCGCTTCCGCATCCGGGTACGGGTGGTCAACCGCTACTTCGGGCCGCTCTTCGGATACGAGGGGTCCTTCACCGCCGAGTACGCCGACGTACGCTCCCACGGGGTGCGCGAGGGGCTGCGCCCGGTGCGCGAGGAGGTACGGGCGTGAACGGCGGGGCGGACGGGACAGGCAGGACGGGAGCGCGGGCCGGTACGGCCCCGGCTGGTGCGGCTGGTGCGGCTGGTGCCGCCAGCGCCGCCAGCACGCCCAGTGCCACCGGCGCCGCCGGTGCGTCCAGCGTGTCCAGCGCGCCCGGCGCCGACCCTGACCGGCGGGCCGTGCGGGGCAAGGCCGTCAAGGGGCAGGACGCGCGGACCCTGGAGACCCGGGAGAAGCTGCTCGACGGCGCCCTGCGGACCCTCGTCGAACAGGGCATCGCCAAGGCCTCCGCCCGTACCATCGCCGCCACCGCCGGGGTCAACCAGGCCCTGGTCTTCTACCACTTCGGCTCCGTCGACGAACTGCTCGCCGCCGCCTGCCGGCACGGCGCCGAGACGCGGGTCGCCCGCCACCGGGACCGGCTGCGCGCGATCGGCAGCCTCTCCGAGCTGCTCGCCTTCGGGCGCGAGCTGCACGCGGAGGAGCGGGACGCCGGTCACGTCGCCTTCCTGGGGCAGCTCCTCGCCGGGGCGCAGACCCACCCCCGGCTCGTGCCCGCCACCGCCGCCGGGCTCGACCTGTGGATCGCCGAGATCGAGCGGGTCCTCGTCCGGGTGCTCGCCGGGACCCCGTTCGCGGAGTTCACCGATGCCGCCGGGCTCTCCCGGGCGGTCGCCGCCTCCTTCGTCGGCCTCGAACTGTACGAGGGCGTGGACCCGGCCGGAGCGGAGGCGGCCTTCACCGCCCTCGAACAGCTCGGCGCCCTGATGGCGGCCGTCGAGGAGCTGAACCCCGTCGCCCGGAAGGCCGTCGCGTACACCCTGCGGAGGCAGAGCACCCGGACCCGCTGACGCCCCCACTCGGACGACTCCAGTCGACACGCCGAACGTTTGCCCTTTTTGTTGGGTTATCGGCATTTCGAAGACAGCTGGAGGCACCGTGCGGCCGGGAGGCTACGACTACGACACCTACAGCCGGCTCGCGGGTCCTCTCACGGAGCCGGACGCGACCGCCTACCGGGTGCAGTACCGAAGTCTGCTCGCGAAGGAGCGGCACCGAATAGGAGCGGTCCTCCTGATGGGGCTCGCGCCGGTCCTCTCGGCGCTGCTCCTGGCCTATCTGGTCTGGCCCAGCCACTGGACCGTCCGCGAGGGCGCCGCCGCCTGGCTCGTCCACCTCGACACCGTGATGCTCGTGTCGATCGGCCTCATCTGCTTCTTCATGCTGGTGAACGTCACGTCGATCGCCCACGCCACCCTGGTCGCCCGCGACCCGGTCCCGGTGTTCCCCGAGAAGGGGACCCGCGTCGCCTTCCTCACCACTTACGTCCCCGGCAAGGAACCCCTCACCATGGTCCGGGGCACCCTGGAGGGCGCCACCCGGCTCCGGCACGAGGGACACCTCGACGTCTGGCTCCTCGACGAGGGCGACTCGGCCGAGGCCAAGGCCCTCTGCGCCGAACTCGGCGTCCGCCACTTCTCCCGCGCGGGCGTCCCCGAGTGGAACCGGAAGAAGGGCCCGCACAAAGCGCGGTCCAAGCACGGCAACTACAACGCCTGGCTCGCCCGGCACGGCGACGACTACGGCTACTTCGCCTCCGTCGACACCGACCACGTCCCGCACCCCGCCTTCCTGGAGCGGATGCTCGGCTACTTCCGGGACCCCGACATCGCGTTCGTCGTCGGACCGCAGGTGTACGGCAACTACACCGACACCGTCACCAAGGCGGCCGAGTCCCAGCAGTTCCTCTTCCACGCCCTCATCCAGCGGGCCGGGAACCGCTACCGCGCGCCCATGTTCGTCGGCACCAACAACGTCGTCCGGATCTCCGCCCTCAAGCAGATCGGCGGCCTGTACGACTCCATCACCGAGGACATGGCCACCGGCTTCGAACTGCACCGCAGCAGGAACCCGCGCACGGGCCGCTTCTGGCGCTCCGTCTACACCCCCGACGTCCTCGCCGTCGGGGAGGGCCCGGCCTCCTGGACCGACTTCTTCACCCAGCAGCTCCGCTGGTCCCGGGGCACGTACGAGACGATCGTCAAGCAGTACTGGAAGGCGCCCTTCCGGACCCCGCCGGGCCGCCTCCTCAACTACACCCTGATGCTCGTCTACTACCCGATGACGGCCGTCAACTGGCTCCTCGGCGTCCTCAGCTGCGTCCTCTACCTCTGGCTCGGCGCCTCCGGCACCCAGGTCTCCACCTCCGTGTGGCTGATGATCTACAGCGACGCCGTCGCCCTCCAGATCGGCCTCTACCTGTGGAACCGGCGGCACAACGTCTCGCCCCACGAACCCGAGGGCTCCGGCGGTCTCGCGGGCATGGCGATGTCCGCGCTCTCCGCCCCCGTCTACCTGACGTCCCTCGGCTCGGCCCTGCTCCGTACCCGGGGCCGCTTCGTCGTCACCCCCAAGGGCGGCCAGACCAGCCCCGACCGGCTGAGCACCTTCCGCATCCACCTCTTCTGGGCGGCGGTCCTCGTCACCTCGCTCGCCGCCTCCGTCCACTTCGGGCACACCCACGCGGCCATGCGCACCTGGGCCTGCCTCGCCCTCGTCGTCACCCTGGCCCCCGTCACCCTGTGGGCGGCCACCGTCCTGCGGGACCGCCGCGCCCTGCGCGTCCGCGCCGACGCCCGCGTCCGGCTCCGGGCCCGCATCCGGCGCCCCGCCGACCTCCGCGAGGGGGTCGAGGTCCGCGCGGCGGCCACCGTCCCGAGCGCCCCCGTCACCCCCGCCCCCACGACGACCGGAGGGAACTGAGCCATGGCCTACCGGCCGTCGAAGAAGTTCAAGAAGACCCTGTTCGGCAGTTGCGCGGTGGTCGTCCTCGCCGCGCTCAACGCCCCCGCCGCCGTCTCCTTCGCCTCCGAGCGCTACCACGCGTACAAGATCGCCCAGCCCGGCTACCAGCGCCAGTACGGCTCCTGGGCCGAGGTCGACGTGCCCGCCGGGTTCCGCGTCAACGCCATCCACGCGGCCCTGCTCCACACCGGCAAGGTCCTGCTGATCGCGGGCTCCGGGAACAACCAGAAGAACTTCGACGCCGGGACCTTCGAGACGATCCTCTGGGACCCGGTGAAGAACACCTTCAAGAAGATCCCCACCCCCGTGGACTTCTTCTGCTCCGGCCACACCCAGCTCCCCGACGGACGGCTGCTCGTCGCCGGGGGCACCGCCCGCTACGAGGTCCTCGACGGCGGGGTCAAGAAGGCCGGCGGCGGGATGCGGGTCAAGAACGAGAACCCCGACAAGGCCGTCACCCTCAAGAAGGGCACCGTCTTCCGCTCCCCGTCCGGGGTCGAGTACGTCTCCCGGTTCGACGTCACCGTCCCCAAGGCCAAGAGCGAGTTCGAGATCTCGTACTTCAAGAGCGGCCGGATGAAGCCCTGGAAGACCAAGATCACCGCCGCCGAGGCCCGGGTCTTCGTCGAGGCCCGCAAGGAGGGACCGGGAGCCCTCACCACCGAGGCCGCCCAGTACGAGATCGTCGGCCTCAAGGGCGATGCCGCCGACGACGTCTACGGCCTCGCCCAGAAGCTCACCACCGAGAAACAGGACTTCCAGGGCATCAAGGCGGCCTACGAGTTCGACCCCAGGGCCGAGAAGTACATCCCCGTCGCGCCCATGAAGGACGCCCGCTGGTACCCCACCCTCGTCGGCCTCAAGGACGGCAAGGTCCTCGCCGTCTCCGGACTCAACGACGTCGGCGACGTCGTCCCCGGCGACAACGAGATCTACGATCCCGCCACCAAGAAGTGGTCCAAGGGGCCCTTCCGGTACTTCCCCACCTACCCCTCCCTCTTCCTCACCAAGGGCGGCAAGCTCCTCTACACCGGCTCCAACGCCGGATACGGCCCCGCCGGGAAGGGCCGCGAACCGGGCCTGTGGGACCTGGAGAAGAACTCCTTCACCAAGCTCGGCGGACTCAGCGACCCCGACCAGCTGGAGACCTCCGCCTCCCTGCTGCTCCCGCCCGCCCAGCGGCAGAAGGTGATGGTCCTCGGCGGCGGCGGAGTCGGCGAGTCGCCCAGGTCCACCGCCCGCACCTCCGTCGTCGACCTCTCCAAGGACAGCCCCGTCTTCACCGACGGCCCCTCGCTGCCCCAGGGCACCCGCTACCTCAGCAGCGTCCTCATGCCCGACGACACCGTCTTCACCAGCGGCGGTTCGGAGGAGTACCGGGGCCGCAGCGGCAGCGACATCCTCAAGGCCCAGTTCTACGACCCGAGGACCAACGCCTTCACCGAGGCGGCCGAACCCACCGTGGGCCGCAACTACCACTCGGAGGCGCTGCTGCTGCCCGACGGCCGGGTCGCCACCTTCGGCTCCGACCCCCTCTTCGACGACAAGGACAACACCAAGCTCGGCACCTTCGAGCAGCGCATCGAGGTCTTCACCCCGCCGTTCCTGCACCGGGCGGGCACCAGCCGCCCCGTCCTCGGCGAGGGCGCCAGGGAACTCGACCAGAACGGCCGCGCCACCTTCAAGACCAGGGACGCCGGACGCATCACCAAAGCCCGCCTGATGCGCCCCAGCGCCGTCACCCACACCACCGACGTCGAACAGCGCTCCATCGAACTGGGCCTGGTCAAGGGCCGCGACGGGACCACGGTCACCGTCGACGTACCGGACGACCGGACCCTCGTACCCCCCGGCTGGTACATGCTCTTCGTCACCGACAGCGACGGCATCCCCTCCGAGGCGAGGTGGATCCAGGTGGGGACCGGCTCCCCGGAAAAGCGCGACTAGGACTTCGCCCGGCGCGCCAGGCCCAGGGCGTACTCCGGCCACCAGGTCCCGGCCGACGGGCCGCCCCGGCACTGCCCGTCCGAGTCCCCCGGACGCTTGATCCACAGATACGCGTCGACCAGCGCGTCCCCGGTCCGGTCCGTCGGCGGTACGCCGAGGGACCGGCCCGGCGGATTGCACCAGGCCTCCGCCCGGTCACCCGGGAGGGGGCCGTCGCCGTTCCGGCTGGTGTCCACGGTGAAGCGGGTGCCGCCCAGCAGCCCCGAGAGCCTCGCGCCGAAGGCCCGCACCACGTCGTTGGTCTGGAAGTTGGAGACGTTCAGGGAGAAGCCGTCCGCACGGGCCACCCCCGCCCGGCGCAAGGGCTCCACCAGCTTCCCCGGATCGTCGATCCACGCCGGATTGCCCGCGTCCAGATAGACCCGGGTGCGCGGCTGCCGCTTCAGCCGCTCGACCGCCTCCGCGAGCAGCGCGTACCGCTCGTCGTGGTACTGCCCCGGAGTGCAGCCGTCCACCACGTGCGGCACCGCGTCCGGTTCGAGGACCACGATCGCCGAGGAACCGCCGAGCGCCGAGGCGAAGGAGTCGACCCACCTCCGGTACGCCGCCGCGTCGTGCGACCCGCCCGCCGAGTACATGCCGCAGTCGCGGTGCGGGATGTTGTACGCCACGAACACGGCCGTACGGCCCTGGGCCGCCGCGCCCCGCACCGCCCGGGTGATCTCCGGCACGGGATCGGCGCCCGAGGGCCAGTCCGCGACCGGCCGGTCGGCGATCCGCTTCAGGACCCGGGCGTCCTCGGCCCTGCCCTGCGCCTCGTACCGGCGCATCTGCCGGACCGCGTCGCTCTCCGGGTCCACCCAGAACGGCGAACCGCCCGCCGGGGACGCCGCCTCCCCGCGCGCGGACGGCGGGCCGACCGGCCCCTTCGGTGGCGCGTCCGCGCCACAACCGGTCAGGAGCAGCACGGAGACGAGGGACAGGGCGACGGCGGTGACGGTACGGCGGGACATCCGGCCCCCAGGGTCGGGTTCGGCGGGTCCGCCGCCGCGTACGACGACGGGACGAGCCGGGCCATCGTGACATGCCGGTCAGCCGCTTCCGGGCTGCGACACCGCGATGCCCGGCGTACGGCACTCGGTGGCCGTACCGCCGGGACCCCCTGCCTCCCCGCCGCCGCCTCCGGACCCCGGATGACCGAAACGCGAGACGGGGCTGACCGGCATATGACCAGTGGGTAAGGTCGACGCGTGCCGAAGCCGCTCAGTCTCCCCTTCGACCCCATCGCCCGCGCCGACGAGCTCTGGCAGAAGCGCTGGGGTCCCGTCCCCTCGATGGCCGCGATCACCTCGATCATGCGGGCCCATCAGATCCTGCTCGCCGAGGTCGACGCCGTCGTGAAGCCGTACGGACTGACCTTCGCGCGGTACGAGGCGCTGGTGCTGCTCACCTTCTCGAAGGCGGGCGAACTGCCGATGTCCAAGATCGGTGAGCGGCTGATGGTCCACCCCACCTCGGTGACGAACACCGTGGACCGCCTGGTGAGGTCCGGTCTGGTCGACAAGCGCCCCAATCCCAACGACGGCCGGGGCACCCTGGCGACCATCACGGAGAAGGGCCGCGAGGTGGTCGAGTCGGCCACCCGCGACCTGATGGGGATGGACTTCGGGCTCGGCGCCTACGACGCGGAGGAGTGCGCCGAGATCTTCGCGATGCTCCGTCCGCTGCGGGTCTCGGCGGAGGACTTCGAGGAGCGGTAGCGCGGCGCGCCGCCAAGGGTGCCCCGGGCGAAGATCGCCCGTAACGTGCCGATACGCTCGACGCCATGAAATCCAGCGTGCTGACCCGTTACCGCGTGATGGCGTACATCACCGCCGTCATGCTGCTCGTGCTGTGCACGTGCATGGTCTTCAAGTACGGGTTCGACATGGGCGAGGACGTGACCTTCGCGGTCTCCCAGACCCACGGCGTCCTCTACATCATCTACCTCGTCTTCGCCTTCGACCTGGGCTCCAAGGCCAGGTGGCCCTTCGGGAAGCTGCTCTGGGTGCTGGTCTCCGGCACCATCCCCTTCGCCGCCTTCTTCGTCGAGCGCAAGGTCGTCGCCGAGACCCTTCCGCTGATCGAGGGCGCGCGCCCGGAGCCGGTCGAGGTCTGATCCCGGGACCCCCGCACCCCGGTGCGGGGGTTTCCCCATCGACATTTACTAGGACGTCCTAGTAAATTCGAAGCATGGACGCTGACGCCATCGAGGAGGGCCGCCGTCGCTGGCAGGCCCGTTACGACAAGGCCCGCAAGCGCGACGCGGACTTCACCACGCTCTCCGGCGACGCCGTCGAGCCGGTCTACGGGCCCCGGCCCGGCGACACCTACGAGGGGTTCGAGCGCATCGGCTGGCCCGGCGAGTACCCCTACACCCGGGGACTCCACCCGACCGGCTACCGGGGCCGGACCTGGACCATCCGCCAGTTCGCCGGCTTCGGCAACGCCGAGCAGACCAACGAGCGCTACAAGATGATCCTGGCCGCGGGCGGCGGCGGCCTCTCCGTCGCCTTCGACATGCCGACCCTCATGGGCCGCGACTCCGACGACCCCCGCGCCCTCGGCGAGGTCGGCCACTGCGGCGTCGCCATCGACTCCGCCGCCGACATGGAGGTCCTCTTCCGGGACATCCCGCTCGGCGACGTCACCACCTCCATGACGATCTCCGGCCCCGCCGTCCCCGTCTTCTGCATGTACCTGGTCGCCGCCGAACGCCAGGGCGTCGACCCCGCCGTGCTCAACGGCACCCTGCAGACCGACATCTTCAAGGAGTACATCGCGCAGAAGGAGTGGCTCTTCGAACCCGAGCCCCATCTGCGTCTCATCGGCGACCTGATGGAGCACTGCGCGCGCGGCATCCCCGCGTACAAGCCGCTCTCCGTCTCCGGCTACCACATCCGCGAGGCCGGGGCGACGGCCGCGCAGGAGCTCGCGTACACCCTCGCCGACGGCTTCGGCTACGTCGAGCTGGGCCTCAGCCGGGGCATGGACGTGGACGTCTTCGCGCCCGGTCTGTCCTTCTTCTTCGACGCCCACCTCGACTTCTTCGAGGAGATCGCCAAGTTCCGCGCCGCCCGCCGCATCTGGGCCCGGTGGATGAAGGAGGTCTACGGGGCGCGGACCGACAAGGCCCAGTGGCTCCGCTTCCACACCCAGACCGCCGGGGTCTCCCTCACCGCCCAGCAGCCGTACAACAACGTCGTGCGGACCGCCGTCGAAGCCCTCTCGGCCGTCCTCGGCGGCACCAACTCCCTCCACACCAACGCCCTCGACGAGACCCTCGCGCTCCCCAGCGCCCAGGCCGCCGAGATCGCCCTGCGCACCCAGCAGGTCCTGATGGAGGAGACCGGCGTCGCCAACGTCGCCGACCCGCTCGGCGGCTCCTGGTACGTCGAGCAGCTCACCGACCGCATCGAGGCCGACGCGGAGCGGATCTTCGACCAGATCAAGGAGCGCGGGCGCCGCGCCCACCCGGACGGGCGGCACCCGATCGGCCCGATGACCTCCGGCATCCTGCGCGGCATCGAGGACGGCTGGTTCACCGGCGAGATCGCCGAATCCGCCTTCCAGTACCAGCGGTCCCTGGAGAAGGGCGACAAGCGGGTCGTCGGCGTCAACGTCCACCACGGCTCCGTCACCGGCGACCTGGAGATCCTGCGGGTCAGCCACGAGGTCGAGCGCGACCAGGTCCGCGCCCTCGGTGAGCGCCGGGCCCACCGCGACGACACCGCCGTCCGCACCGCCCTCGACGCCATGCTGACCGCCGCCCGCGACGGCTCCAACATGATCGCCCCGATGCTGGACGCCGTCCGAGCCGAAGCCACCCTCGGCGAGATCTGCGACGTCCTGCGCGCCGAATGGGGCGTCTACACGGAGCCCCCGGGCTTCTGACCCCCCACGGGACGACGGAGGGCGGTACGGATCCCCGTACCGCCCTCTCCCACCGGGCGAGGTGACTTACTTCGCGGCCGAGCCCACGACCTTCGACGGGGTGATCCGCACGACCACCCGGACCCGCTCCGGCGGCAGCTCCAGGTACTCCCGCCCGGCGCCCTCGCCCTCGTACTTCTCCGCGAGGCGTACGGCGAGCGCCCGCCCGGCGTCCTCGGTGACCGTCGCCGTGCCCCGTATCTCGGCGTACACGAGCGCGTCGCGCCGGTCGTGGACGATCAGGCTGACCCGGGCGTCGGCCCGGATGTTCTTGACCTTGCGGAGGCCCTCCGTGCTGGAGATCAGGACGTCGTCGCCGTCGCGGCCCACCCACACGACCGAGGTCTGCGGGGAGCCGTCGGGCTGGACCGTGGCGAGCGCGGCCACATTGACGTCGTCGAGCAACGCGCGTACGGAATCGTTCAGTTCGATGTTCACCCCCGCACGCTAACCCTGCGCGACCGCCGCGCCCAGCCCGCCGAGGAGCAGGGCGGAGAGCCGCGCCGCCCAGGGCCCGTCCACCGGCTCCGCGCTCACAAGGGCGCGGTGCACCACCGCGCCCGCTACCACGTCGAAGATCAGGTCGTCGAGGGCGGCGACGGTGGCCGCCGGATGCGCGTCGAGGAGTTCGCCGCGCTGCTGCGCCCGTCTCCGGCCCGCGAGCACCAGCCGCTTCTGCCGGTCCACGATGGAGGCGCGGATGCGTTCCCGCAGCGGCTCGTCCCGGGTCGACTCGGCGACCACCGCCATCAGCGCGGTCCTGGTCTCGGGGCGTTCGAGGAGGGCCGCGAACTGGAGCACCACATGCTCGATGTCGGCCCGGAGGGACCCCAGGTCGGGGAGTTCGAGCTGGTCGAAGAGGACCGCGACCGCGTCCACCACCAGCTCGTTCTTGTTGGCCCAGCGGCGGTACAGGGTCGTCTTGGCGACCCCCGCCCGCCCGGCGACGTCCCCCATCGTGAGCTTGGACCAGCCCAGCTCGACCAGCAGCGCGCGGGTCGCCTCCAGGATGGCCGCGTCGGCCTCGGCGGAGCGCGGCCGGCCGGTGCGGCGGCTCCCGGGCCCGGTGCGGCACCCCCCGGACGAGCCGGGCGGCGGGGACGAGGGGGACGACATGGAGACCGACCATACCCGTCGGTAGGTACGGCGCCAGGGGCCCGGCGTGTGAGGCAGTTCACCGCCCTGATCAACCATGCGCCCTCCCGTGCGCTCCGCCCCCGCAGTTACGCTACGACCTGTAGCGAAAGGCCTGAGCGGCCCCAGCGACGACCATGGCGCCGGGTGGGGACCCGGCGCGGACCGAGGACGGGGAACCGTGTCGTCCGCACGTCTCGCACACCGGCGGGAGGCGCGGGGGCGGCACGGTTCAGCCATGGCTTACCGGTAACGCGCGCGGAAGGGGGAGGATGTACCCATGCAGCCCCGAAACATGTCCATGAGTGGCGTCGTCGACCTCGCCGCGGTGAAGGCGGCCGGAGAGGCCAAGGCGAAGGCGGAGCAGGCGCGTGCCGAATCCGCCCGGCAGGGCGGTCTCGCCGCAGTGCCCCCGTCCGCCCTGGTGATCGACGTCGACGAGGCGGGCTTCGAGCGCGAGGTGCTCCAGCGTTCCGCCGAGGTCCCGGTCGTCCTCGACTTCTGGGCCGAGTGGTGCGAGCCCTGCAAGCAGCTCGGCCCCCTCCTGGAGCGGCTCGCCGTCGAGTACGACGGCCGCTTCCTGCTCGCGAAGATCGACGTCGACGCCAACCAGATGCTGATGCAGCAGTTCGGCATCCAGGGAATTCCGGCCGTTTTCGCGGTGGTCGCCGGTCAGGCGCTGCCGCTCTTCCAGGGCGCCGTGCCCGAGGCCCAGATCCGCGAGACCCTCGACCAGCTGATCCAGATCGGCGAGGAGCGCTTCGGACTCACCGGCATCCTCGTGGACGGTGCCGCCGGGGACGGCGAGGACGCCCCCGCGCGTCCGGCCGGTCCCTACGACGCCCTCCTCGAAGCGGCCATGTCCGCGCTCGACGCGGGCGACCTGGCCGGAGCCGTCCAGGCGTACCGGAACGTGCTCGCCGACGACCCCGGCCACCCCGAGGCCAAGCTCGGTCTCGCCCAGGCGGAACTGCTCACCCGCGTGCAGGGTCTCGATCACGCCGCCGTCCGCAAGGCAGCGGCCGACGGGCCCGGTGACGTCGGGGCGCAGATCGCCGCCGCCGACCTCGATCTGGTGGGCGGTCACGTCCAGGACGCGTTCGGACGCCTGGTGGAGACCGTGCGCCGCACGGCGGGCGAGGACCGGGACGCGGCACGGCTGCGGCTGCTCGAACTGTTCGAGGTGATCGGTGCCGACGACCCGCGGGTCACGGCGGCCCGACAGGCCCTCGCGAGGGTGCTCTTCTGAGCGTTTCCGCCCGCCGGGTCGTCTGACGATTTGGCAGGAGGGTGACAAAAGGCGGCCGTGCTTTACCAAAACTTGGTAATCGCGGCCGCTGTTACTTGCAGTAAATCGAACCCGGCGTTCTGTCAGGATTCATCAGGCGATCCGCCGATATTCCCCGGCGTGCGAGCGCACCCTGCGTGCCCGATCGGTCCCCTCCCGCCACAGCGCGGTCATCCACCCGTTACTAGCCAGTAACGACCCCCCTTGTGCGGGGCCCCGGAATGGACCACGATCGGCGACGCTCGGTCCCCACCGCACCACCCCGGCAACCAACCGGGACGCGAACGGGGTCCCCACCGGGCGGACCGGCGCTCCGGCACCGGTCGCGGACAGGGGGGTTCCCGCTCGTGAGAACGGGGCCTGTCCGATCAGGCCGTGCTCCGACGCACGGTCCATGGTTGTCGCTCGGGGGTGATCGCCGACGGTCCGGACGCGCAGCGCGCCCGCCCGCACCACGGTGCTCCCCTTCCCGAGGACGTAGCTCTTCTCCCATCACAGGACGGGCCCCCGGCCCCTTCTGGAGATGTACGTCCGAGAAGGAGGAATTCTCATGAAGTCCCAGGTTCGTGGCGGGACCAGATGGAAGCGTTTCGCCGTTGTCATGGTCCCGAGCGTGGCCGCGACGGCCGCGATCGGCGTGGGTCTGGCCCAGGGGGCGCTCGCCGCCTCCTTCGCCATCTCCGGCCAGGAGTTCAAGGTCAAGGCCAAGAGCCTCGAAGGCTATGACTTCGTCCAGTACGGCAGTGTGGACGGCGGCAAGGACCTGGAGGGCAAGCCCTTCGCGGAGCCCGTCGCGGTCTCCGGGTTCTCCAGGGCCTACATCACCGACATGTGCCAGTCGGTCGTGACGCCGAAGGTGCCGTTCGTCGGCGACGTCACCCTCCAGCTCACCGCGGGCACCGAGGGCTCCAAGGACAAGGACAAGCGGGTCTACGCCGAGAACATCTACCTCGACGTCTCCTCGCTGAAGGCGGACGCCGAGTTCAAGAACATCGACATCGGTGTGGCCGCGGGCGCCCTGCCCAAGTCCGCGGGGAAGCCGGGCATCCAGCCGGGCACCCCCGAGGACCGCGTGAACAAGGCCGGATTCTCGCAGCGTGCCGACGAGGCGGTCCTCAACAACGTCGAGCAGAAGGCGTGGGCGACCACGGCGGCGACGTTCAAGCTCCCCAACCTGAGCCTGTCCCTGCACCGGGGCACCTCGAAGGAGTGCTTCAAGGACTGACCGGTCCTGAAGGGTGCGGGCCGTCCCCGGACGGCCCGCACTCCCTCCGGGGACCGCCCAGGTCGCCCCCCACCTCCCTTTCAGCGAGACCCCTTCCAGGGAGCTTCTTCCATGAGTGTCGAAACCCCCGCCTCCCGTGAAGTCCCCCGGGACAACCGGTTCAAGATCTGGCGGCAGACCCGGCCCTTCTGGGCGGGAGTGTTCACGATCATCGGTGGTGTGCCGATCGCCTATCTCCCGTACGGGGACATGAGGTTCGGCAACATCGTTCTCGCCATGAAGACCACCGCGGGCTCGGGCGCGCTGATCATCGGCGTCCTGCTCATCACGCTCGGCTTCATGATGTGGTTCCAGCCGGCGGTCCGTGTCTTCGCGGGCGTCGCCACCATCGTCCTGGGCCTCGTCTCCATTCCCGTCTCCAACTTCGGCGGTCTGGTCGTCGGGTTCCTCTTCGCCCTCGTCGGCGGCGGCATGTCCACCGCGTGGGCGCCCGCCCCACCAGTCGAGGACACCGGGCACGCCGAGGACACCGAGGACGACTACGCCGACGACTCCGCGTACGACCCCGGTCCGGAGTACTTCGGGACCGCCGTCCCGGTGGCCGCGGACGTCCCGGAGCAGCGTGAGCGGCCGGTCACCGACACCACCATCGACGCCGAGGGCGGGAGGAACAGTGCGGGGTGACGAGAACCAGCAGCCGCCCGCGAAGGCCGGGCCCCGGCACGCGGCCCCGCGCAAGTCGCTGCTGACCAGGATCCAGGGCCCCGCCGGAAAGGCGATGGCGCTGGCCGCGATGCCGACCGCGGTGTTCGTGGGCATGGGCCTGACGCCCCGGCTCGCGCTCGCCGACGGCAAGGACCTGCCCTTCGCACCCGGCCCCTGCGTCACCCGCTCCGACGAGCCGGTGACGGAGGAGACGCCCGAGCCCACCGGCCCGGCGAAGCCGAAGCCGACCGGGACGCCGTCCGCGACGGCCACGCCCACCACCGTCCCGACCGCCCCCGCGACCACGGAGCCGCCGGAGCCGGAGCCGGAGACGGAGTCCGAGGTGGAGCCCGAGTCCGAGTCCGAGGCGGAGCCCGAGTCCGAGACGGAGTCCGATACGGATACCGGGTCCGAGTCCGATGTCGAGACCGGGTCCGATGCCGGGTCCGGTGCGGAGACCTCGCGGCTCGATCCGCTGGGCGTCGGCGCCGCGCTCGGCGACCTCTTCGACGGCCTCGCCCCGAAGCCGACGGCGACACCCTCGGCGACGGTCCCGACGGCGACGGTCCCGGCGGTGCCGCCCGCCGGGCCCGCGACGCCCGACGACGGGCCGACCACGAGCACCGCGCCGAAGCCGACGACCCCGACGGCGGAGGCGGCCTCCGACCCCGCCGCCGCGAAGACGAAGGCGGCGATCGAGAGGGCGGCCGACGCGGCGGGCGTGAAGGTGGAGGAACTGCCGCGGGACGCCAGGGGACTCGAACCCAGGAAGGACGAGTCCATACCCGAGGGCGCCAAGCCGCGCTTCCCGTGCCCCGTGCGGGACGACGAGGCGCTGGCGGCGGCGGAACCGGAGCCGGGCATCCCGCTCCTGCCGGACCGGCCGTGGCTCCTGGAGAGCACCCGGCTGACGCTGAGCGGTCTGAAGTACCACGGCATCGTCGAGGTGAGGACCGGCAGCGGCAAGATCAAGAAGGTGCTGAAGTTCACCGCGACCACGGTGAAGATCAAGGACCTGCACCAGCTGACGGACCACCCCTCGGGGCTCACCGCCCACGTCCGCTCGGACCGGGGCAAGGAGTCCACCATCACCGAGGGCACGGTGACGATGTACACGGAGGAGCTGAAGGGGAATCTGATCGGGATCATCCCGATCACCTTCAGCCCCGCCGCCCCGCCGCCGCTGAACCTTCCGGAGGTCTACTTCACCGACGTGAAGCTGAAGCAGGCCGGTCAGTTCGGCGGCACGCTCAGGGTGCCGGGCCTGCGCAACACGATCGAGCCGGACTGATCCCCGTACCGCCGGAGGAGCGGCACACGGCCTGACCGGCCCCCCCGTACCACCGGAGGAGCGTTACGCGCCGGAGCCCCCGTCCTGCCATGAGGACGGGGGCTCCGGCGTACGGCTCGGGGAGCGGGGGTCAGTCGCGCTCGCCGCCGCCCAGGTGGTGGACGCGGACCATGTTCGTGGTGCCGGGGACACCGGGGGGCGAACCGGCCGTGATGACCATGGTGTCGCCCTCGTTGTAGCGCTGGAGCTTCAGCAGCTCGGCGTCCACGAGGTCCACCATCGCGTCCGTGTTGTCCACGTGCGGGACGACGAAGGACTCGACGCCCCAGCTCAGGGTGAGCTGGTTGCGGGTGTTCTCGTCCGTGGTGAAGGCGAGGATCGGCTGCTGGGCGCGGTAGCGCGACAGACGGCGCACGGTGTCGCCGGACTGGGTGAAGGCGACCAGCGCCTTGCCGTCCAGGAAGTCCGCGATCTCGCAGGCGGCGCGGGCGACCGAACCGCCCTGCGTGCGCGGCTTCTTGCCCGGGACCAGCGGCTGGAGGCCCTTGGAGAGCAGCTCCTCCTCGGCCGCCTGGACGATCTTCGACATCGTCTTGACGGTCTCGATCGGGTAGGCGCCCACGCTGGACTCGGCCGACAGCATGACCGCGTCGGCGCCGTCCAGGATCGCGTTGGCGACGTCGCTCGCCTCGGCGCGGGTCGGCCGCGAGTTGGTGATCATCGACTCCATCATCTGGGTGGCGACGATGACCGGCTTGGCGTTCCGGCGGCACATCTCGACCAGACGCTTCTGCACCATGGGGACCCGCTCCAGCGGGTACTCCACGGCGAGGTCGCCACGGGCCACCATGACCGCGTCGAAGGCCGCGACGACGGCCTCCATGTTCTCGACGGCCTGCGGCTTCTCGACCTTGGCGATGACGGGGACCCGGCGGCCCTCCTCGTCCATCACCTTGTGCACGTCCTTGACGTCGTCGGCGTCGCGGACGAAGGAGAGGGCGACCATGTCGCAGCCCATCCGGAGGGCGAAGCGGAGGTCCTCGACGTCCTTCTCGGAGAGGGCCGGGACGTTCACGGCCGCGCCGGGCAGGTTGATGCCCTTGTGGTCGGAGATGACACCGCCCTCGACGACGATCGTCTTGACCCGGGGGCCCGCGATCTCGACGACGCGCAGCTCGACGTTGCCGTCGTTGATGAGGACCTGGTCGCCCTTGGAGACGTCACCGGGCAGACCCTTGTAGGTGGTGCCGCAGATCGACTTGTCGCCGGGGACGTCCTCGGTGGTGATGGTGAACTCGTCACCGCGCACCAGCTCCACGGGGCCCTCGGCGAAGGTCTCCAGACGGATCTTGGGGCCCTGGAGGTCGGCGAGGACGCCGACGGCGCGGCCGGTGTCGGCGGAGACCTGCCGGACGCGGTCGTACCGCTCCTGGTGCTCGGCCTGGGAGCCGTGGCTGAAGTTGAATCGGGCCACGTTCATGCCGGCCTCGATGAGAGCCTTCAGCTGCTCATACGAGTCGACGGCGGGGCCCAGCGTGCAGACGATTTTGGAACGGCGCATAAGGCGGATCCTATCGGTTTGTTTCACTGCGGAATATTCCGTCTGGTGGAATGTACAAATGGGCGGAAGGTCGCTCAGGCGTTCACTCGTTCGAGCTGGTCTCGTTCTGAACGAGCGCGAAGGTCTGACGGGCGATCTCCAGTTCCTCGTCCGTCGGTACCACCGCCACCGCCACCCGCGCGTAGTTCGGCGAGATCAGCCGCGCCTCGTCGGAACGTACGGAGTTGAGGTCCGCGTCCACCGCGAGACCCAGCTCCTCCAGGCCCGTGATCGCGGCCTCCCGCACCTGCGCCGCGTTCTCGCCGACCCCGGCGGTGAACGCCACCGCGTCCACCCGGCCGAGCACCGCGTAGTACGCGCCGATGTACTTCTTCAGGCGGTGCACATAGATGTCGAAGGCCAGTGCCGCCCGCTCGTCTCCCTCGTCGATCCGGCGGCGGATCTCCCGCATGTCGTTGTCGCCGCAGAGCCCGACGAGCCCGGACCTCTTGTTGAGCAGGACGTCGATCTCGTCGGCCGACATGCCCGCCACCCGCTTCAGATGGAAGGTGACCGCCGGGTCGATGTCGCCCGAACGGGTCCCCATCACCAGGCCCTCCAGCGGCGTCAGACCCATCGAGGTGTCCACGCACCGGCCGCCGCGCACCGCCGAGGCGGAGGCGCCGTTGCCCAGGTGCAGCACGATCACGTTCACCTCCGACGGCTCCTTGCCGAGCAGCCGGGCCGTCTCCCGGGAGACGTAGGCGTGCGAGGTGCCGTGGAAGCCGTACCTGCGGATGCGGTGCGCGTCGGCGGTCTCCACGTCGATCGCGTACCGCGCCGCCGCCTCCGGCATCGTCGTGTGGAAGGCGGTGTCGAAGACCGCGACCTGCGGCAGGTCCGGGCGGAGCGCCGTCGCCGTACGGATGCCGGTGAGGTTCGCCGGGTTGTGCAGCGGCGCCACCGGCACCAGCCGCTCGATCTCCTCCAGCACCGCCTCGTCGATGACCGTCGGCGCGGTGAACCGCAGCCCGCCGTGCACCACCCGGTGGCCGATCGCGGCCAGCTCGGGGGAGTCCAGGCCGAGACCGTCGGCGGTCAGTTCCCCGGCGACCGCCTCCAGGGCGGCGGCGTGGTCGGGGATCGGCCCGAGCCGCTCGCGCCTCTCGCCGCCGCCGCCCTGGAGCGGGGTGTGGGCGAGCCGCGAGGTCTCCTCGCCGATGCGCTCGACGAGGCCCTGCGCCAGCCTGTCGCCGTCGCGCATGTCGAGCAGCTGGTACTTCAGCGACGAGGAGCCGGAGTTCAGCACGAGCACCCGGGTGGGGGCGGTGCCGGCCGGGACGGGGGCGGTGGGGACGGGGGCGGTCATGCGGGGAACTCCTCACCCTGGGCGGGGACCTGGGACTGGATCGCCGTGATGGCGACCGTGTTGACGATGTCGCTGACGAGCGCGCCGCGCGAGAGGTCGTTCACGGGCTTGCGCAGGCCCTGGAGCACCGGGCCGACGGCCACGGCACCGGCCGAACGCTGCACGGCCTTGTAGGTGTTGTTGCCGGTGTTGAGGTCCGGGAAGATCAGCACGGTCGCCTGCCCCGCCACCTCCGAGTCCGGCAGCTTCGTCGCCGCCACCGAGGGCTCCACGGCGGCGTCGTACTGGATGGGCCCCTCGATCCGCAGCTCCGGCCGCGTCGCGCGGACCAGCTTGGTCGCCTCGCGCACCTTGTCGACGTCGGCGCCGGAGCCCGAGGTGCCGGTGGAGTACGAGAGCATCGCGATCCTCGGGTCCACGCCGAAGCGGGCGGCGGTGGCCGCCGACTGGACGGCGATGTCCGCGAGCTGCTCGGCGTTCGGGTCCGGGTTGACCGCGCAGTCGCCGTACACGAGGACCTTGTCGGCCAGGCACATGAAGAAGACCGAGGAGACGATCGAGGCGTCCGGCTTGGTCTTGATGATCTCGAAGGCGGGCCGGATCGTGGCCGCCGTGGAGTGCACCGAACCGGAGACCATGCCGTCCGCGAGCCCCTCCTCGACCATCAGGGTGCCGAAGTAGTTGACGTCCGCGACCACGTCGTACGCCAGCTCCACCGTGACGCCCTTGTGGGCCCGCAGCGCCGCGTACTTCGCCGCGAAGCCGTCGCGCAGCACCGAGGTCTGCGGGTCGATCAGCTGGGCGTCGGCCAGCGAGATCCCCAGGTCGGCGGCCTTCTTGCGGATGGTCTCCACCTCGCCGAGGAGCGTCAGGTCGCAGACGTCACGGCGCAGCAGCACGTCCGCCGCGCGCAGCACCCGCTCCTCGGTGCCCTCCGGGAGGACCACCCGGCGCCGGTCGGTGCGGGCCTGCTCGATCAGCTCGTGCTCGAACATCATCGGGGTGACCCGGCCGCTGCGGGCCACCGAGACCCGCTTCAGCAGGTCGACCGTGTCCACGTGCCGTTCGAACAGGCCGAGCGCGGTCTCCGCCTTGCGGGGGGTGGCCGCGTTCAGCCTGCCCTCCAGGGCGAAGAGCTCACCGGCCGTCGTGAAGCTGTTGCCCGCCACGGAGATGACCGGAGTGCCGGGCGCGAGCCGGGCCGCCAGGGTCAGGATCTCCTCGCTGGGCCGCTCGTCCAGGGTGAGCAGCACCCCGGCGATCGGCGGGGTGCCCGCCGAATGGGCGGCCAGCGCCCCGACGACCAGGTCGGCCCGGTCCCCGGGGGTGACGACGAGACAGCCCGGGGTCAGCGCGTTGAGGAAGTTCGGCAGCATGGCGCCGCCGAAGACGAAGTCGAGGGCGTCCCGGGCCAGCCCCGCCTCGTCGCCGAGGACCACGGAGGCGCCGAGCGCGTGGGTGATCTGCGCGACGGTCGGCGCGGAGAGCGCGGGTTCGTCCGGCAGGACGTAACAGGGCACGGGCAGCCGGGCGGTCAGCCGCTCGGCGATCGACTCCCGGTCGTCGGGGGCCACCCGGTTGACGACCAGCGCGAGGACGTCGCAGCCCAGGCCGTCGTACGCCCGGAAGGCGTTGCGCGCCTCGGCCCGCACCGACTCCGCCGACTGGCCCTTGCCGCCGACGACGGGGATGACGGAGGCGCCGAACTCGTTGGCGAGGCGGGCGTTGAGCGCCAGTTCGTCGGGGAGCTGGGTGGCGGCGTAGTCGGTGCCGAGGACGAGGACGACCTCGTACGCGCGGGCCACCGCGTGGAAGCGGTCGACGAGCCGGGAGACCAGCTCGTCGGTGCCCTGCTCCGCCTGGAGCGCGGCGGCCTCGTGATAGTCCATGCCGTAGACGGTGGCCGCGTCCTGCGAGAGCCGGTAGCGGGCCCGCAGCAGGTCGAAGAGCCGGTCGGGGCCGTCGTGCACCAGCGGCCGGAACACTCCGACCCGGTCCACCTGGCGGGTGAGGAGCTCCATGACTCCCAGCTCGACGACCTGGCGGCCGTCACCGCGGTCGATCCCGGTCACGTACACGCTGCGCGTCACGCCGTGGTCTCCTGTCCAGTCCTGCGGGAAGCGGGGCTCGCGGAGCCCGGGACGAGCGGGGCCTCGCGGCGCGCTCGCGGTCCGTGCGCCGGCCGTCGTCCGTGGGGCCGTCCCACCGGGCCGTCAACCGACTGTGCTCAGGAAGCCCCGATAGGGCGGCATTACCCCCTTGACAGTACCCCCACCAAGGGATAAGTCGCCCGCCGGACGAAGGGCCCGGAACCCGGGACGAAAGGCCCCCGCGCCACGGCCCCGGGGGACGCGCGGAGCGGCGTCGAGCGCGCCCCTCCTGTCCGTCGTGTGAGAATTGCGGTGGCTCATAACGGAACGCGACCGAGCAGGAGACACAGCACGATGCGTATCGGAGTTCTCACCGCAGGCGGCGACTGCCCCGGCCTCAACGCAGTGATCCGGTCGGTCGTGCACCGGGCGCTGACCGGCCACGACGACGAAGTCATCGGCTTCGAGGACGGGTTCAAGGGACTGCTCGACGGGCATTACAGGCCCCTCGACCTCAACGCCGTGAGCGGCATCCTGGCCCGGGGCGGAACCATCCTCGGCTCCGCCCGGCTGGAGCGGAACCGGCTCCGCGAGGCCGCCGAGTCCGCCCCCGACCTGGCCCGCAAGTACGGCATCGACGTCCTCATCCCCATCGGCGGCGAAGGCACCCTGACCGCCGCCCGGATGCTCGCCGACGCGGGGATGCCCGTCGTCGGCGTCCCGAAGACGATCGACAACGACATCTCGTCCACGGACCGCACCTTCGGCTTCGACACCGCCGTCGGTGTCGCCACCGAGGCCATGGACCGTCTCAAGACCACCGCCGAGTCCCACCAGCGGGTGATGGTCGTCGAGGTGATGGGCCGCCACGCGGGCTGGATCGCCCTGGAGTCCGGCATGGCCGGCGGCGCCCACGGCATCTGCCTCCCCGAGCGCCCCTTCCAGGTCGACGACCTGGTCAAGATGGTCGAGGAGCGCTTCGCGCGCGGCAAGAAGTTCGCGGTCATCTGCGTCGCCGAGGGCGCGCACCCGGCCGAGGGCTCGATGGCGTACGCGAAGGGCGAGATCGACCAGTTCGGTCACGAGCGCTTCCAGGGCATCGGCAACCAGCTCGCCGTCGAGCTGGAGCGGCGCCTCGGCAAGGAGGCCCGCCCGGTCATCCTCGGCCACGTCCAGCGCGGTGGCACGCCGACCGCGTACGACCGGGTGCTCGCCACCCGCTTCGGCTGGCACGCGGTGGAGGCGGCGCACCGGGGCGACTTCGGCAGGATGACCGCGCTGCGCGGCACCGGCGTCGAGATGGTGCCGCTGGCCGAGGCCGTGACCCGCCTCAAGACGGTCCCGGAGGACCGGATGCGCGAGGCCGAGTCCGTCTTCTAGCGGTACGGGAAGGGGGCCGGACCTTCGGCCCCCGGGCCGGGACCTCCGGCCCGACCTGTCCCGGATTCCGCCCGGGACCCCCGCACGACCGAGTGGCCCCGACCGTCCCCCCGTGGACGGTCGGGGCCACTGTCGTGTGCCCGGCATCACCTCTGGAAATGCCGGTTTCCACTCTTGAGCCGGAGCGCCGGATCCACAAGGCTGGGGCCTGTCCCGGACATGTCCCGAACCCGTCCGGCGGAAGGAAGAGGCGCGGATGAGCCCGGGGGAGCACGTCCCCGACCCGAGGGGGGCGGGGACCCCCGCCGAGTTCCGGGCGCACCTCCAGGACCTCAAGGAGCGGTCGGGCCTGACGTACCGCGAGCTCGCGGCGCGGGCGGCGGAGCACGGGGACGTCCTGCCCCGTTCGACCGTGGCGAACATGCTGGCCCGCGCCACCCTGCCCCGCGAGGAACTCCTGACCGTCTTCGTCCGCGCGTGCGGGCTTCCGCCGGAGGAGGCGGAGGTCTGGCGCCGGGCGAGGAACCGCCTCGCGCGCCGGGAGCCGTACGGGGACGGGGGTACGGGCCCCGGCGCGGACCGGGGTGCCGACGGGGGTACGGGCGGGAGCCGGGGAGCCGACGCGGACGCGTGCCCGACTCCGGGCGAGGGCCACGGGGGTACGGGCGGGAGCCCCGGAGCGGCCGGGGGCACGGGAACGGACCGGGCCGCCCACGGGGACGGCGGCACGTACGGGGGGCTCGGAGCGTACGGGGAAGGGGCCGGGAGCACGGTCGCGGGCCCGCACCGGGAATCCGGCGCGGACACCGACCGGTCGTCGGACCCGGGCGCCCGCCGGATCTCCGGCGGGGAGACGAACGGGGCATCCGGCGCGGCCCCGGCCGAGCGCGCGGCCGAGCGCGCGGGCGCGGACCCGGGGCCGGGCGCGGACGGGGAGCCGACGAGCGGGGTGGGCCGGGGCGTGAGCGGTGCGGGTGGCACGGGTGGTGCGGGCCCGGACGCAGGCGGTATCGGCCAGGTCGTCTCCGGCGCGGGTCCGGACGTCACCGGCGCGTTTCAGAGCGCTGGTGGTGCTGGTCCGGCCGCCGGTGGCGCGGGCCGGGATGTCATCGGCGCCGGGCGGGGCGTCTTCGGCTCGGGCTCGGACGCGAGCGGCAGGGGCACTGGTATTGGCGCTGGCTCCGGCGGCTCGGGCTCGGACGGCTCCGACTCCAGCGGCTCGGGCCCGGGCGGCATCGGCTCCGGCATCGACTCGGGCCCGGGCGGCATCGGCACCGGCTCCGGCGACCCGGGTCCGGGAGCGGACGGTTTCTCCGGGGGCGGCGGGGTCTCCCCCGTGTGGCCGCTCGCCCCGCTCCCGCAGGACACCGCCCCGCCCCCGCCGCCCTTCCGCATACGGCGCGCCCTCGTCGCGGCGGTCGCGCTGACCGGGCTCGTGCTCGCGGGCGTCAGCCTCGTCGCGGCCCTCCGCGACGGGCCCCCCACGCCCGCCGCCCCCCGGGAACAGCCCTCCCGCGCCCCCGCCGCGTCCGTCGCCGCACCCGCCGCCGGGGAGGTGCGCATCCGGGTGGCCGGTACCGGCTTCTGCCTCGGGGAGCGGCGCGGCGCCCGCAGCGGCCAGATCCGCCAACTTCCCTGCGCCGAGGCGGACATGCCCCGCTACGCGCTGGTGGCGGCGGGCGCCGGACGGTGGCGGATCACGTCGGACCACCCGGACTTCGGGCCCGGCTGCTCCGGCCTACCCTCCGGCGGCCGGATACCCGGGGCCGCGTACGAGGACTCCGAGTGCGGCGACCCGAGCCGGGTCGAGATCTTCGCGCTCGAACCGTTCGGCACCCCCGTGCGCGGCCATCGGATCGTTCCCGTCGGCCCGGCGCCCCCCGGCGGCTGCGTCACCGTCACCGGCGACCGGGCGACGGCGGGAGCGCGGCTGGCCCAGGCCCCCTGCGCGCCGGACGCGACCGGACAGCTCTTCTCCTTCGAGATCCCCTGAGATCCCCTGAGAGCCCCCCGTAGGAGCCGCCGACGGGGTGACCGCCGGTCCGGACCGCACCGCTCCGGGCGCGATCCGGGCCGGGAGCACACCGGGCCCCGGACCGTCAACGGCTGAGAACTCGCCATCGCCACCACGCCTTCGCCCCCGCGCGAGCGCCGTACGGGACAGGACCGGGGGGCGGGCGGCGGCCGATGACGGAGGGCGGGAACCCGATCGCCCAGGCCACCGGCCACCAGTCGCCCGAAGGCATCCTTTTGGCCATTTATCAGGTCATGGGCATGTCAGCCATGAGGCCGGGATAGAAAGGGCCAAGCAAAGTGACCTTATGGCGATCGGTGCATGAACCAGGGGGGTTCCGTACGTGATAAACGCCCGTTTCATCGAGGGTCAGGTGGAGGATTTTGCCGAGCGCGGATTTCTCGTGCTGCCCGGATTCCTGCCGCCCGACCTTGTCGACCGTCTTGTCCCGGAAGTGGACAAGTGGGTGGAGACGGGATGGCGTCGGCAGTCGGTGGACGCCAGCCTGCGTCCCGCCGCCGGGCCGCCGCAGGTGGTCGAGCTGGACCTGCCCGCACACGGTGAACTCGCGGTCCACCCGCCGCTGTTGGACCTGCTCGGCCACCCCGGTCTGCTGGGGGAGTCCTTCGTCTTCCACCACCTGCACAGCGACCGGCGGCCCGCGGGAGGCGCGGGCAAGAGCTGGCACCACGACTACGAACAGACACCCCAGCGCGACCGCCGTTTCCCCATGATCCACGCGTTGCACTACATCTGCGGACTCCGGCCCGAGTGGGGCGGTCTGGCCGTCCTGCCGGGCTCGCACCGGGAGATCGCCGAGAAGGACGCCCGGAGCGGTCACGGCACGGACGTCCTGCCCGGCGAAGCGGTCGTCGACGACCTGCCGCCCGGCTCCACCGTCCTGCTCCACTCGGCGCTCTTCCACACCCGCCGCGCCGCGCCCGCGTCGCGTCCGAGCGCCGAGGGGCCGCCGCGTTACATGATCGACGGCTCCTACTGCCGCACCGGAACCCTGTGGCCGCCGGTCAAGCCGTACTGGCGCCAGGTGCTGGCGGTGGCACGATTAAGGGGTCTGGACGCGGGGCGGCCGGAGCTGTTCGCCGAACGGCACTTCAGCGAGTGGGAAGAGGACCGGAGGCACGGCGGATGAGAATTCAGGAAGCGGTCCCGTTCGACGCGGTCATGCGGCACTTCGCCCGTGAACACCCCTTCGACGCGTCCGACCAGGCCAACTCCAACGACGAGGCCGAGGGGCACATCGGCAACGCGCAGCGGGAGTCGGCCGGCCGCTGGCACCGGGTCCTGCTGGAGGGGCCGGAGGTCAGGGACGTCGTGCTCCCCTGGCACCTGGGCGAGGGCGGGGAGGTGGAGCTGGTCCCCCCGACCGGACTGAGCGTGGCCGAGGCGGCGGAGAGGCTCGCGGCGCTGGGCCCCTCCTACGCCCGGTCCAATCCGCTCTGCGCGCTCAAACTCAGCCGTCAGGACACCGGCGCGCGCCTCCCCCTCTTCCTGAGCACCCGGCCCGCGCCCGGTCCCGACTACGAGTCCCTGACGGTCCGCGAAGGACTGATCCACCTGGACGGACTGCACCGGATGCTCTCCTGGGCCAGGGCCGGGCGACTGGCGCCCGGCAACTGGTTCGAGGCGTACGTGGCCGGGCTACCCCCGACCCACGTACGGCATCGCGCTGGGCATGACCAGGACCGACTGGATGTTCACGCCACGGGGCAGACCGGCCATGGTCCGCACCATGTCGACGACGTGCCCGACGTCCATGGTGGGTTCGACCCGCCGTGACCCGTCGGCCTGCAGCACCGCGGGCTGAGGACGGTCGGGCGGAGTGACGTTGCCGATGTCGATCTGGCCGCAGGAGATGTCGTAGGGGCGGCCGTCCAGGGACAGCGAACGCGTCATCCCGGCCACCGCGTGCTTGGCCGCCGTGAACGCTATGGAGTCCGGCCGGGGCACCTGGGCGGACGGCGCCCCGTTGTTGATGATCCGCCCGCCGCGCGGGGTCTGCCGCTTCATGACCCGGAAGGCGGCGCGGGAACACAGGAACGTCCCGGTGGCGACGGAGTCCATCACACGGTGCCAGTCCTCGACGCCCACCTCGTCGGTCGGGACGTACGGCATGGTGTCGGCCGCGTTGTTGAACAGCACGTCCAGCCTGCCGAAGCGGTCCACCACCTGTCCGAACAACTCGTCCACGGCGTCCGGATCGGTGATGTCCGCGGGAAGGGGGACCGCGCGGTCACGGACGCCGACGGGGGCGAGCGCCACCGTCTCCTCCAGCGGTTCCCCACGACGCCCGACCAGGGCCACCGTCCAGCCGTCCGCCAGCAGACCCAGTGCGCACGCACGCCCGATACCACTGCCCGCGCCAGTGACGACAACCGTTCGCTCAGCCACGCCCCACCCGTCCTTACCTTCGGAACCCCTGCGCACGCAGGGCTCTGCGAACGTGCCCAACCACCCCCTTCACCCAAACGGGAGTCCCACGTGAATGGCCATATACAGGCGCTGGGCGGGACCGACCGCAGCCGCGCCCTGTTCGAGCGGGCCCAGAAGTCCCTGGCCGGCGGAATCAGTTCCTCCTCCCGGCTGACCTCGACCGGCCCGCACCCCTACCCGCTCTACATGGACAGCGGGTCGGGCGCGCGGATCAGGGACATCGACGGCAACGAGTACATCGACTACCTCATCTCCTACGGCAGCGCCGTCCTGGGACACGCCTCCCCGCTGCTCACCGAGGCGCTCACCGCCGTCCTGCACACCGGGACGATGTTCGGCACCTGCAACACCCCGGAAGTCGAACTCGCCGAACTGATCTGCGAGATGGTGCCCTGCGCGGAGCTCGTCCGGTTCGCCAACTCGGGGAGCGAGGCGGTGCAGGGCGCCGTGCGCGCCGCCCGGGGACACACCGGGCGGTCCAAGATCCTCAAGTTCGAGGGCCACTACCACGGATGGTCCGACACCCTCGCGATCTCCAACCGGCCCGGTGCCGAAGAGGCGGGCCCGTACGGGACTCCGCACTCCGTACCGCACTCACCCGGCATCCCGGACGGGGTCGTCGGCGACGTGGTCGTCTGCCCGTGGAACGACCCCGAGGCGCTCCGTACGTGCCTCGACGCCCACCGGGGGGAGATCGCGGCGGTCATCTGCGAACCGATCGTCGCCAACAACGCCTGCACCATGCCCGCGCCGGGCTTCCTCAACCTGCTGCGCGAGGAGTGCACGGCACGGGACGTCGTGCTCGTCTTCGACGAGGTCTGCACCGGGTTCCGCACCGGGCCCGGAGGCGCCCAGACGATGTTCGGCGTGGTGCCGGACCTGGCCGTCTTCTCCAAGGCGCTGGGCGGAGGCCTGCCGATCGCGGCCTTCGCCGGGCAGCGGCACGTGATGGAGCCCATGGCCCGGGGGCACGTCAAGCACGGGGGCACCTACAACGCCTCGCCGCTGTGCGCGACCTCCGCCCTGGTCACCCTCCGGGAGCTGAACCGGCCGGACGTCGGCAAGCGCATCGAGGAGAGCGGCCGTCGTGTCATGGAGGCGATCCGGCGCGCCGCCCACGACCGGCGCGTCCCCTGCGCGGTGCAGGGCGTCGGAGGCATGTTCCAGGTCGTCTTCACCCCCGACGGCGCCCCCACCCGGCAGTACCGCGACCTGCTCGGCACCGACCAGGCGCGCTACGACGCCTTCCGCCACGAACTCCTCAAGCGCGGAATCCACACCAACGCCTACGGCATGGCCTGCTGGTTCGTCTCCGCGGCCGTCACCGAGGACGAACTGGACGCCACCTGCGGAGCGGTGGAGGAGGCGTTCGCGGTGCTCTGACGGAGGCCAGGGGGCGGGACGCTTCCCGTCACGCCCCCGTCGCCGCCCAGAAGCGCGCGACGACGTCCTCCAGATACTCCCGGCCCTCCTCGCCGGTCGTCCCCGAAGCGCCCCAGCTGCTGGCCGCCGCCATCCGGGCGTGGTACTCCGTGTGCAGCCGCTGGAGGGCCGTCTCCACGGTCCGCTTCGGCAGCGGCAGCATCTTCACCGCCGGTTTCACGTACGCCTGCCAGCGGGTGGTCGCCGCGTCGCGCAGCAGCTCGGCGAGCCGCTCGTCCCCGCCGGTCGCGGTGACCAGGGCGCGCGGGCCGAGACCGAGGGCCTCGGCGAGCGCGGCGGTCTGGCGTTCGGTGCCGCGCCAGCGCCCCTCGTCCTCCATCCGCTGGTACGCCGGGGCCGCCAGGCCCACCCGCCGGGCCAGTTCCCCGGCGTCGAGCCCGTGCGCCATGCGGTGCTCGCGCAGGGTCGAAGCGGCGGCGATCAGCTCGGCGGGGGAGCACCACAGGACGCCCGCGAGGGCGGTCAGTTCCTGTTCGCCGGGGACGGCCCGGCCGCGTTCCCAGGCGGCGACCGTGTCGGGTCCGACGAGGAGGCCGTACTGGGCGCGCAGACCGTAGGCGACGTGGCCGTGGGTCATGCCGAGGCCCTCGCGCAGCCGCCGGGCGGCCAGGGCGTCGAAGGGAGGGGTGGGTCGGTGCACCCGCCCCACGCTAGATGCGGAGGGTGATGGCTGGATACGGTGCGTTCCGCCAACGTGCGCGGTCGTAGGAACGTGGGAACCGCTCAGTAACCCCGGGCGGGTCCTTCGAGCCAGCGGTACTGGAGTTCGGGCCGTCCGATCTGGCCGTACTGCGGGGCCCGTACCGCCCGGCCCCCGGTGACCAGGTGTTCCAGATAGCGGCGCGCGGTGATCCGGGAGATCCCGACCGCCGTCCCCGCCTCGGCCGCGGTGAGCCCCGCCGGGGCGGCCCGCAGCTCCCGGGTGACGGCCTCCAGGGTGGGCGCGCTCAGCCCCTTGGGGAGGGCGGCGGGGTGCGGGGCACGGAGAGTGGCGAGGGCCCGGTCGACCTCGTCCTGCCCGGAGGCCTCGCCCGCCGACGCCCGGAACTCGGCGTACCGCGCGAGCCGGTCCCTGAGGGTCGCGAAGGCGAACGGCTTCAGGACGTACTGGACGACGCCCAGCGAGACGCCCTCCCTGACCACGGCCAGGTCGCGGGCGGAGGTGACGGCGATGACGTCGGCGGAGTGCCCGGCGGCGCGCAGCGCCCGCAGCAGCTGGAGACCGTGGCCGTCGGGGAGGTAGAGGTCGAGCAGGATCAGATCGACGGGGGTCCGGTCGAGGAGCCGGACGGCGGCGGCGCGGGAGTGCGCGATCCCGACGACGGTGAAGCCCTCGACGCGCCCGGCGTACAGGGCGTGCGCGTCGGCGGCGACGGGGTCGTCCTCCACGACCAGCACCCGCAGGTCCCCGGCGCTCATCGGGCCACCTCCGAGGGGGAACCGGGACCGTCGACGGCGGTGCCCGTGTCCGTGCCCGTACGCGTGCCCGTGCCCGTGCCCGTACGCGTGCCCAGGTCCGTGCCTGTCCCCGTGCCGGTGTCCGTGGGTGCGCCCGGACCCGCGCCCACGACCGCCCCAGCCCCCGCCCCTGTCAGCGTCCCCGTCCCCGTACTCGCGTCCCCATCTCCGTCCGGGCCCGTCGGCAGGGGCAGGCGTACGGTGAACTCCGCGCCGCCCTCCTCCGCGTCCGTCACGGTCAGGGTGCCCCGGGCGCGGCCGACCGCCTGGCCGACCAGGGCGAGCCCGAGGCCCCTGCCGGGGCCCCGGGTGGACCAGCCCCGGCCCAGGACGGCGTCGCGGTCGGCCGGGCGCACCCCGGGGCCGCTGTCACCGACCCGCAGCAGCAGTTCCCCGTCGCCGGTGCGGGCCGCGACGGTGACCGTCACCCGGGCGTGCGGGGTGCCGCCGACCGCCTCCACCGCGTTGTCGATGAGGTTGCCGAGGATCGTCACCAGGTCACGGGCGGGCAGGGCCGGGGGCAGCAGCCCGTCGTCGATGCGGCTGTCCTCGGTGAGCGTCAGCTCCACGCCCCGCTCGTGGGCCTGGGCCGCCTTGCCGAGCAGCAGCGCCGCGAGCACCGGTTCCCCGACGGCGTCGACGACCCGGTCGGTGAGCGCCTGGGCGAGTTCCAGCTCCGCCGTGGCGAACTCCACCGCCTCGGCCACCCGGCCCAGTTCGATGAGCGACACCACGGTGTGCAGCCGGTTGGCCGCCTCGTGGGCCTGGGAGCGGAGGGCCTCGGTGAAACCCCGCTCGGAGTCCAACTCGCCTGAGAGCGCCTGGAGTTCGGTGCGGTCCCGGAGGGTGACGACGGTGCCGCGCCGCTTGCCGCCCACCACCGGGCGGGTGTTCACGACGAGGAGCCGGTCGGCCGTCAGATGCGTCTCGTCGACGCGCGGCTCGGAGGAGAGCAGGGCGCCCGTCAGCGACGCGGACAGGCCGAGCCCGGTCGCCGGGCGGCCGACGGACCCCTCGTCCAGGCCGAGCAGTTCGCGGGCTCCGTCGTTGATGAGGGCGATCCGCCGCTGCCCGTCCAGCATCACGAGTCCTTCGCGGACCGCGTGCAGCGCGGCCTCGTGGTAGTCGTACATCCGGCTCAGCGCGGTCGCGTTCATGCCGTGGGTGTGGCGGCGCAGCCGGGCGTTGACGACATAGGTCCCCGCGCCGCCGAGCGCGAGGGCCGCGCCCGCCATGAAGAGCAGCGCGGTGACCTGCTCCCGTATCTGCTCGCTGATCTTCTCGATGGTGATCCCCGCGCTGACCAGGGCGACGACCCGGTCTCCCGCCATGACGGGCGCCACGGTCCGCACCGAGGGGCCGAGCACGCCGAGATGGGTCTCGGAGTAGAGCCGCCCGGCCCGCGCCTCCTCGATGTGACCGAGGTAGGCGCGGCCGATCTGGTCGGGCTCGGGGTGCGTCCAGCGGGTGCCCTCCGGGGACATGATGACGACGAAGGCGACGCCCGCGTGGCGGCGGAGCGCCTCGGTGTACGGCTGGAGCACCGCCGACGGGTCCGCGGTGCGGGCCGCGGCGACCACGGACGGGGAGTCGGCGACGGCGGCGGCGGTCGCCGTGGCCTGCCGCCGCGCGGTCTCCTCGGCCTGCCCGCGGTCCGTGACGTACGCGAAGACCGCGCACCCCGCCACGATGACGGCCACGACCGCGACCTGCATCGCGAAGAGCTGTCCGGCCAGGCTGCGCGGGCGGGGGAGGGGGAGACACATGCGGGTAAGTGTGCACGCCGGGATTTGCTCCGGGGCGTCGCGTTCCCGAATCGTTCCCTTTCCGTACGGTCGCGCGGGGTTCGCGCCCGAGGCCGCGCGGGGGCGTACGGAGGTCGTACGGGACCGGTGCGCGGGGTCGCGCGGGGTTCGCGTGCGCCACCATCGGCCCTCGGGTCCGTCCCTCCGCGCGGTCCGGAGCGCCCTCCGGAGCACGGTCCCGCCCGGCCGTCGCCGGACCCTTCCGACGGTTCGGCCGTGAACGAAACGTACGCAACAGTGACCCGGGTCACAGGCTGGTGGATAGTCGCCGGAGTCCACCGGGACGTGGACATCCATCAGCGCGAGGAGGACCCCGTGGCCGCACGCCGGGACCGTACCCACTATCTGTATCTGGCCGTGATCGCCGCCGTCCTGCTCGGCATCGCGGTCGGCTTCCTGGCGCCCGGTGTCGCCGTCGAGCTCAAGCCGCTGGGCACCGGCTTCGTCAATCTGATCAAGATGATGATCTCGCCGATCATCTTCTGCACGATCGTGCTGGGCGTCGGTTCGGTCCGGAAGGCGGCGAAGGTCGGCGCCGTCGGCGGGCTCGCCCTCGGCTACTTCATGGTGATGTCCACGGTCGCCCTCGCGATCGGTCTGCTCGTCGGCAACCTCCTGGAGCCCGGCTCCGGTCTCCACCTCACCAAGGAACTGGCCGAGGCGGGCGCCAAGCAGGCCCAGGGGGCGAGCGAGTCCACCCCGGACTTCCTGCTCGGGATCATCCCCACCACGATGGTGTCCGCCTTCACCGAGGGCGAGGTCCTCCAGACCCTGCTCGTCGCGCTGCTCGCGGGCTTCGCGCTCCAGGCGATGGGGGCGGCGGGCGAGCCGGTCCTGCGCGGGATCGGGCACATCCAGCGGCTGGTCTTCCGCATCCTCGGCATGATCATGTGGGCCGCGCCGGTCGGCGCGTTCGGCGCGATCGCCGCGGTCGTCGGCGCGACCGGGATCGACGCCCTGAAGTCCCTCGCCGTCATCATGATCGGCTTCTATCTGACCTGTGCGATCTTCGTCTTCGTGGTGCTGGGCGCGCTGCTGCGGCTGGTCGCCGGGATCAACATCTGGACCCTCCTGAAGTACCTGGGCCGCGAGTTCCTGCTGATCCTCTCCACCTCCTCGTCCGAGTCGGCGCTGCCCCGGCTCATCGCGAAGATGGAGCACCTGGGCGTCTCCAAGCCGGTCGTCGGCATCACGGTGCCGACCGGCTACTCGTTCAACCTGGACGGCACCGCGATCTATCTGACGATGGCCTCGCTCTTCGTCGCCGAGGCGATGGGCGACCCCCTCTCCTTCGGCGAGCAGGTCTCCCTCCTGGTCTTCATGATCATCGCCTCGAAGGGGGCGGCGGGCGTCACCGGCGCCGGTCTCGCCACCCTCGCGGGCGGCCTCCAGTCGCACCGGCCCGAACTGGTCGACGGGGTGGGCCTGATCGTGGGCATCGACCGCTTCATGAGCGAGGCGCGCGCCCTCACCAACTTCGCGGGCAACGCCGTGGCGACGGTGCTGGTCGGCACCTGGACGAAGGAGATCGACAAGGCGCGGGTCTCCGAGGTGCTCGCCGGGCGCGCCCCGTTCGACGAGAAGACCCTCGTCGACGACCACGGCCCGTCCCCGGTCCCGGACCAGCGCGCCGAGGAGGGCGAGGAGAAGGCCCGCGCGGGCGTCTGACACGGGACACCGGCTCGGTGTGACGGTCGGTGAGGGGCGGCTCCAGGAAAGGAGCCGCCCCTCACCGCGTACGGCTTCCGGAGCGGCCTGACCGCGTACGGCCCCGGCGGTCTCACCCCGTACGTACGGCCTCCCGGGCGGCGCCCGACCCCCGTGCGGGCGCCTCACGGGCCGTCCAGGGCCGTCACCTCCTCCCGGGTCAGCGCGAGGTCCGCCGCCGCGGCGGAGTCGCGGGCCGATTCCGGGCGGCTCGCGCCGGGGATCGGCAGGACCGTCCCCGGGCGGGTCAGCAGCCAGGCGAGGGCCACCCGCTGCGGGCTGGTCCCGCGCTCCCGGGCCACCCGGTGGAAGGCGCCGCAGCGGGGGTCCTCCTCCCGCGCGGACGTCCCGTCGAGGGAGCTGCGGGAGATGCCGCCCAGCGGGCTCCACGGCAGGTACGCGAGGCCGAGTTCCGCGCAGAGCCGCAGCTCGGCGCCGCCGGTGCGGACCTCGGGGGAGTAGCGGTTCTGCACGGAGACCAGCCGGTCGCCGAGGATCTCGCGGGCGAGCAGGATCTGCGCGGTGTCCACGTTCGAGACGCCCGCGAGCCGGACCGTGCCCGCGTCGAGGAGTTCCCTGAGCGCGCCGAGCGATTCGGCGTACGGGACGGCCGGGTCGGGCCTGTGCAACTGGTAGAGGCCGAGGGGGGTGCGGCCGAGCCGCCGGGCCGAGCCCTCGGCGGCCCGGCGCAGGTGCTCCGGGCGTCCGTCGACGGTCCAGCCGCCGTCGGGGCTACGGCCCCGGCCGCCCTTGGTGGCGACGAGGACGTCGTCGGTCCGGCCGCCGTACGAGGCGAGGGCGCGGGCCACGAGCAGTTCGCCCTCGCCGGGCGCGCCGCCCGGCGGGTGGTAGGAGTCGGCCGTGTCGAGCAGGGTCACCCCGGCGTCGAGGGCGGCGTGCACGGTGGCCAGGGCCCGTGCCACGCCGGGCCCGCCCTCGATGGAGAGCGGCATGGTGCCGAGCCCGACGGCCCCGACCCGGACGTCCCCCAGCAGGCGGTAGCGCATCAGCCGGCCTGTGCGCCGAGGGTCTCGGCGACGGCCCCCGCGAGCCAGTCGGAGGAGTGGGAGAAGGAGTAACCGAGCGCGGTGGCACGGGAGTTGTCCATGCTGTACGCGCGGTCGAAGGAGAACGGCGAGACCTCGCCGACCTCCACCGGGTGGAAGACGGTCCGGCCGCCGACCTGCTTCTCTATCTCCGCGCAGAGGTCGGCGGTGGTGAGCGGGCCGTGGGAGCGGGCGTTGACCGGGCCGGTGAAGTCGCCGGTGACGGTCCAGGCGAGGAAGTCGGCGATCTCCTCGACGTACACGTAGGTCGCCGGGTGGTTGACCGCCGGGACGGTGATCGGCTCGCCCGCCCGGACCCGTCGCACGTAGTGGTCGAGGCGGCCGGTGAAGTCGTCGTCGCCGCCGAGGACGTGGGCCACCCGTACCGAGGTCCAGGCGAAGGGCGGGTCGGCCGCGAAGACCGCCTCGGCCTGCCGCTTGCCTTCCCCGTAGTGGGCGTCCCGGAACTCCTGGTCGTACCAGGGCAGTTCGCTGTCCACGGTGACGGCGGACAGGTCGAGGGCGTCCTCGGGGACCGGGTCGGCGGAGTCCTCGTACTCGTACACCATCACCGTGGAGGTCATGACGTAACGCCGGGTGCGGGCCGCGAAGACCCGTCGGGCGATCTCCGCCTGGCGCGGGGTGTAGCAGACCTGGTCCACGACGACGTCGAAGGAGCGGCCCGCGAGCGCGGTCTCCAGCGCCTTCTCGTCGTCGCGGTCGGCGATGAGGTGTTCGACTTCTCCGGGGGTGCCCGAGGAGCCCCGGTTGAGCACGGTGATCCGGTGTCCGGAGCCCCGCAGCAGGGCGATGAGCCGCTTTCCGAAATAGCGGTTCCCGCCGATGACCAGAATGTCCATGAATACCAACTCCCTTGTCTCGCAGGACAAGTGTTACGTTGATTCTCCGCCGTCTGAAGGGGGAAAAATGGGAGTCCAGGCCGCCGTACCGAAGGAACCACGGCCTTCGCGTCTTCTCGCCGACGAAACCTCGGCGGCCTCCTTCGACGCCGTCGACCGGCAGATCCTGGACGTCCTCCAGAGCGACGGCCGGATCAAACTGAGCGAGCTGGGGCGGCGGGTCCGGCTCAGCCCCGCCGCCGTCACCGAGCGCGTCCGGCGCCTCGAAGCGAGCGGCGCGGTCACCGGCTACGGCGCCCATGTCTCCCCGTCCCGGCTCGGCTACGGCATCCAGGCCTTCATCCGGGTCGATCCGCACGGCGGCTACACCCTGAGGCACCCGAGGACCCTGGAGCTGACCGCGCGGCCCGAGGTCCTGGAGGTGCACCACGTGGTGGGCGAGGACTGCTGGATCATCAAGGTCGCCGTCACCGACACCGTCCATCTGGAGGACGTGCTGGAGCAGACCTCGGCCCTCGGCCGGACGACCACCTCGATCGTCCTGTCCTCCCCGGTGGTCCGCAAGCCGCTCCTCCCGCCACCCGCGCGGAACTGACCACCCGCGCGGAACTGACCACCCGTACGGGACCGGCTGCCGTACGGGACCGGTCCCGGGCCGGACCGGCCTCCCCGGCGGCGGTCTTGCGTCCCGGGTCGGCGGTCCCGGGCCGACGCGGGCTTGCCCTGACGTCGACGTCAAGGCATACCGTCGGGGACATGCGCATCGGAGAGCTGGCCGAACGGGCCGGGACGACCACGCGGACCCTGCGGTACTACGAGTCCCGGGGGCTCCTGACCGCCCGGCGTACGGAGCGGGGCCACCGCACCTACGACGAGGCCGACCTGCGGCTGCTGCGGGAGATCAGGACCCTGCGGGCCTTCGGGTTCGACCTGGAGGAGACCCGGCCGTTCGTGGACTGCCTGCGCGCGGGCCATCCGGCGGGCGACTCCTGCCCGGCGTCGATCGCCGTCTACCGGCGCAAGATCGCCGAGCTGGACGGACTGGTCGAACGGCTCCTCGCGGTGCGCGCGGAGGTGGGCGCCCAACTGCTGCGGGCCGAGGCGGAACTGCCGCACGGCCCGGAGCCCCGGTGCGAACTGGTGACGGCGGAGGGCCCCCGGCGGGCCCCGGCGACGGAGGGAGAACGGCGATGACGACGTACGCGGAGGGCGTGGCCGAGGTCACGGACACGGACTTCCGGGCGGAGGTCCTGGAGTCCGCGCGGCCGGTCCTGGTGAAGTTCACCGCCGGGTGGTGCGGCCCGTGCCGACAGCTGAAGCCGGTGCTGGGCGCGATCGCGGCGGAGGAGGCGGACCGGCTGCGGATCGTGGAGATCGACGTGGACCGCAACCCGGAGACCACCCTGCGGTACGGGGTGCTCGCCACCCCGACGATGCTGCTGTTCCGGGCGGGCGAGCCGGTGAAGTCCCTCGTGGGAGCCCGGCCGAAGCGCCGCCTCCTGGAAGAACTGGCGGACGTGCTCGGCTGACCCGGCCGGAGCGCCCGGCGGGCGTCCTCCCCGGGCGGCGCGTTCCCCGGCGGTGCGCGTGCTTTTTCGCGGGACATACGGAAATACCCCGACCGGAATGGCGGTCGGGGTATTTCTTCGCGTATATTAATGGATTCCGTGTCCGGACATGCCGAAAACGCGGAGAAGTTCAATAAACGTACTGTATCGCGCCGGGAGTCGAATTGTCAACCGAGGAATTTCGGAAAGAGCAGCAATTCATCACCGATCTCTACGCACGGCTCGACGTCCTGCGGGACGTGGCCGGGGCCGCCGTCGCCCGCGCCCTGCGCACCCCCGGGTCCGGGAGCAGCCAGGGCCGACTGGAACGGGACGTGCTCGTCGCCGAGCAGTCCGGGCTCCTCGCCGCGTTCGACGCGGGCGAGAGCGGGCTCTGCTTCGGCCGTCTCGTCTTCCGGGACGGCCGCGACCACCACATCGGCCGCCTCGGCATCCGCGAGGACGATCCCGAGCGCACCCCGCTCGTGGTCGACTGGCGCGCCGAGGCCGCCCGCCCCTTCTACCTCGCCACCGGGTACGAACCGATGGGCCTGTCCCGCCGCCGCCACATCGGCACCCGGGGCCGTACCGTCACCACCCTCCACGACGAGGTCCTCGACCTCGCCGACGCCACCCGCACCGGGCACGAGAGCCGGGACGCCGACGAGGTGCTGCTCGCCTCCCTCGACGCGGCCCGCACCGGACGGATGCACGACATCGTGCAGACCATCCAGGCCGAACAGGACGCCATCATCCGCTCCCCGCACCGGGGCGTCCTCGTCGTCGAGGGCGGCCCCGGCACCGGCAAGACCGCCGTGGCGCTGCACCGGGCCGCGTACCTCCTCTACGCCCACCGGGAGCAGCTCGCCCGCCGGGCCGTCCTCATCGTCGGACCCAACCCCGCCTTCCTCGGCTACATCGGCAACGTGCTGCCCTCCCTCGGCGAGACCGGCGTCCTCCTCGCCACCCCCGCCGAACTCTTCCCCGGCGTCCGCGCCACCGGCACCGACACCCCCCGCGCCGCCGCCGTGAAGGGCTCCGCCGCCATGGCCGGGGCGCTCGCCCGAGCCGTGCGCGACCGCCAGCGGGTCCCCGGGCGCGGGGCGCCCCTCGTCGTCCCGCACGAGGACGGCGACCTCGTCATCGACTGGGACACGGCCCTGGAGGCCCGCCACAAGGCCCGCGAGACGGCCCTCCCGCACAACCTGGCCCGCCCCTACTTCGTCTTCCGCGTCCTGGACGCGCTCGCCGCGCAGCTCGCCGACCGCATCGGCGCCGACCCCTACGGCGGCCCCAACTTCCTCGGCCCCGACGACATCGCGCTGCTCGCCAAGGGCATCGCCGCCAACCCCGACGTCCACAGGGCGATCGAGGAGCTGTGGCCCGCGCTCACCCCGGAGGAGTTCCTCACCGGCTACCTGGCCGACCCCACCCATCTGCCCGGGGCGGACGCCGGGGCGATCTGGCGCGACGGCGGCCCCTGGACCCCCGCCGACGTGCCGCTGCTCGACGAGGCGGCCGAACTCCTCGGCGAGGACGACTCGCCCGCCCGCGCCGCAGAGGAGGCCGAACGGCAGAAGCGGATCCAGTACGCGCAGGGCGTCCTCGACGTCTCCTACGCCTCCCGGACCTATGAGTTCGAGGACAAGGAGGAACAGGACAAGGACGCCTCAGAGGTGCTCTCCGCGCACGACGTCATCGACGCCGAGCGGTTCGCGGAGCGGCACGAGGAGACCGACCACCGCACCGCCGCCGAACGCGCCGCCGCCGACCGGACCTGGGCCTTCGGGCACATCATCGTCGACGAGGCCCAGGAACTCTCCGCGATGGCCTGGCGCCTGCTGATGCGCCGCAGCCCCAGCCGCTCCATGACGCTGGTCGGCGACCCCGCCCAGACCGGCGACCCGGCGGGCGTCGGGAGCTGGCAGGACATCCTCGCCCCCCATGTGGAGGACCGCTGGGAACTGGTGCGCCTCGGGGTCAACTACCGCACCCCCGCCGAGATCATGGCGGTCGCCGCGGAGGCGCGGCGGGCCGCCGACCCCGGCTTCGAGCCGCCCCGCTCGGTACGGTCGACCGGCGTCGAGCCCTGGGACCGCACGGTCGCCGACCCGGTCGCGGAGACCGCCGCCGCGGTGGCGGCCGAGCGGCCCGGCGAGGGCAGGATCGCGGTCGTCGCCCCGCCGGAGCTGCTCCCCGCGCTGGCCGCCGCGGTGCCGGACGCGGCGCACGGTCCGGCCCCCGACCTCACCCGGCCGGTCGTCCTGCTCGACCCCCGGCAGGCGAAGGGCCTGGAGTTCGACACGGTCCTGGTGGTGGACCCGGAGGGGATCGTCGCGGGCGCCGCGCACGGCGTCAACGACCTGTACGTGGCGCTGACCCGGGCGACCCAGCGCCTCGGGGTCATCCGTCCCGCAGCGCACAGCTGAACAGCGGCTCCCCGTCCTGATGGCCGGTGACCCGGACCGTCCCCGGTGTCCTGCCGGGCTCCGCCCCGAGCAGACAGGGGCCGCCCCGGAACTCGGCGTACCGGTGGAAGACGATCCGCAGCGCGGCGGGCAGGAAGGGGCGGGGCCAGACGGTGGCGGCGGCGGCCTGCCGGGCGGCTTCGAGGACGAGCATCCCCGGTATGTGGTCGTTGGGCCGCTGGAAGAGGGTGGGGTGGCCGGTGTCGACGACGAGCCGCCACGTCCCGTCCCGGCCCCGGGGGGCGAGGAGCACGTCCTCCGTCCTGGTCCGGCCGGTGCGGCCGGCCGGTGCCCGGCGGCTCTCCGGGCCGGGGCGCGCCACGCCGGGTTCGACGTGCCCGCCGCGCAGTCTGCGGTAGGCGGCGGGCCCGGCGAACCGGGCGTGGGCGGTGCCGGTCGCCAGCAGCCGGTCGGTGCGCCGTACGGTCCACTCCGCCCGCATCACGGCCAGTTCGCCGCCGCGCCGGAGGAGTTCGGCGAACCTGATCTCCATGTCGGCGGCCCCGCCGGTGACGGCGAGGCCCGCCGGGTCGCAGGTGAGGGACAGTTCGCTGAGCAGGATGCGGCGGGACAGCGGCATCCCGTGGGCGGCGTGCAGCAGGGCCATGGTGGCCTGCCGCAGGGTCTCGGCGACGAGCAGCGGGTCGTGGCACCGACGGCCGCCCCGGTCCAGCGGGGCGAAGAACGGGTGGTCGTCGGGCCAGACGGCCCGGACCGCGAAGCGCGCCTCCCCGGCGAGCGGGCGCCACTCGACGGGGAAGGTGTCCTCGTGGCGCACCCGGTGGCAGAGCTGCGGCGACAGGGGCCGCTCCACGGTCTTCCGCATGGTGTGTCCCCGCTCATCTGGATCCCTCGAAAAGATCCGATGAGTGAAGATAGTCGAACAGGACCCTGGATGTCCGAACGAATGAACGATCAACTGATCGAACATCAACTACCCTGCGTCCGGCCTCGATTGCTCACGCGGGGCCGAGCCGGAGTCAGGGCCGCGGACGGGGTCGCGGACGGGACCTCAGGCGGGGCCGGAGACAGGGCCGGAGACGGCCCCCGTCCGGCCCGGCCCCCGCCCGCCCGGCGCCGGAGCCGCTCGCCCCGGCCCCGGGCCCCGTGCTCCTCAGGCCGGTCGCAGCCACACCGTCGCGAGCGGCGGCAGCGTCGTCCGGACGCTGGTGCTCCACCCGTGGTGCGGCACGGACTCCGCCTTCAGCGGGTCCCGTCCCACCACGTCGCTCCCGCCGTACCGGGCGTCGTCCGTGTTCAGCACCTCCGACCAGGCGACCACGGACTCCGGCACCCCGAGCCGGTACTCGTGCCGCACCACCGGCGAGAAGTTCGACACCGCGAGCAGCGGCAGACCGGAGCCGTCGAAGCGCAGGAACGCGAACACGTTGTCCTCCGCCGCGTCCCCCACCACCCACCGGAAACCCTCCGGGACGGTGTCCCGCTCCCAGAGCGCCGGGGTCGCCGCGTACACCGTGTTCAGGTCCCGGACCAGGTCCCGCACCCCCCGGTGGTCGGGCTCCGCCCCGTACGCCGGATCGAGCAGCCACCAGTCGGGGCCGTGGTCCGCCGACCACTCCGCGCCCTGCGCGAACTCCTGCCCCATGTACAGCAGTTGCTTGCCGGGATGGGCCCACATGAAGCCCAGATAGGCGCGGAGGTCGGCGCGCTGCTGCCACCAGTCGCCCGGCATCTTCGACACCAGGGACCGCTTGCCGTGCACCACCTCGTCGTGCGAGATCGGCAGGATGTAGTTCTCGCTGTACGCGTACACCATCGAGAAGGTCATCTCGTGGTGGTGGTACTTCCGGTGCACCGGCTCCTTCCGCACGTACTCCAGCGAGTCGTGCATCCACCCCATGTTCCACTTCATGCCGAAGCCCAGACCGCCGAAGCCGCCGGGACCCACCTGGTCCGTCGCCCGGGTCACCCCGTCCCAGGCGGTGGACTCCTCCGCGAACGTCACGATCCCCGGGCAGCGCCGGTACACGGTCGCGTTCATCTCCTGGAGGAACGCCACCGCGTCCGGGTTCTCCCGCCCGCCGTGCTCGTTGGGCAGCCACTCGCCGTACTCCCGCGAGTAGTCCAGGTAGAGCATCGACGCCACCGCGTCCACCCGCAGCCCGTCGATGTGGAACTCCTGGCACCAGTACACCGCGTTGGCCACCAGGAAGTTCCGCACCTCCTTGCGGCCGTAGTCGAACTCCAGCGTCCCCCAGTCCGGATGGTGCGAGCGGCGCGGGTCCGGGTGCTCGTACAGCGGACGCCCGTCGAACTCCGCGAGGGCCCAGTCGTCCTTCGGGAAGTGCGCCGGGACCCAGTCCATCAGGACCCCGACGCCCGCCCGGTGCAGCGCGTCCACCAGGAACCTGAAGTCGTCCGGGGTGCCCATGCGGGCCGTCGGCGCGTAGAACCCGGTGACCTGGTAGCCCCACGAACCGCCGAACGGATGCTCGGTCACCGGCATCAGCTCCACATGGGTGAAGCCCAGGTCCCGCACGTACGCGGGCAGTTGCTCCGCGAGCTGCCGGTAGTCCAGCCCCGGCCGCCAGGACGGCAGGTGCACCTCGTACACCGACAGCGGCGCCTCGTGGTGCGGGCGCGCCCCGCGCCGCGCCATCCACTCCGCGTCCTCCCAGACGTAGTGGGACGCGGTCACGACCGACGCCGTGGCCGGGGGGCATTCGGTGCGGCGGGCCATCGGGTCCGCCCGTACCGTGTGCGTCCCGTCCGGCCGGGTGATGTCGTACTTGTAGAGCGCGCCCTCGCCGACCCCCGGCACGAACAGCTCCCACACCCCCGTCGAGCCCAGCGAGCGCATCGGCAGGGCCGTGCCGTCCCAGTGCGTGAAGTCACCGGTGACGCGCACCCCCCGCGCGTTCGGCGCCCACACCGCGAACCGGGTCCCGGCCACCCCGCCGTGGGTCATGACCCGGGAGCCCAGCGCTGTCCACAGCTCCTCGTGCCGCCCCTCCCCGATCAGATGCAGGTCGAGCTCGCCCAGCGAGGGCAGGAAGCGGTACGGGTCGTCCGCGACCAGCTCCTCCGGCCCGTCGTACCGCACCCGCAGCTCGTACGCGGGCACCTTGCGCAGCAGCGGCAGCACCCCCGAGAAGAGCCCGTCGCCCTCGTCCGCGAGCGGGACCCGCCTGCCCTTGGTGAGGACGGTCACCTCCTTCGCCCACGGGCGGAGCACCCGGACCACCACCCCGCCCCGGATCCGGTGGGCGCCCAGCACGCCGTGCGGGTCGTGGTGCTCACCCGCGAGCAGCCGCGCCCGGTCGCCCGGGTCGAGCGGCGGCGCGGGCCGGGGCGCCGGGGGAGCGGCGGGGGACGTGGTGCTGCGGGCCGTCTTGCCTGCGGGGCGGGCGGTCACCGGGATGCCTCCTGGGATACGGGGGGGAGATGTGACGGGTGTGATGGAAGAAGAGGAGAGAGACGCGTGAGGGGGGTGGGTCAGGGGATGTGTGAGGTGCCGGAGATACGAGAGATTCAGGTGGTACGTGCAGAGCCGGAGAGCTGAGCGGTTCAGGCGATACCGGCGGGGCCGGAGAGGTGAGCGGTTCAGGCGGTACCGGCAGGGCCGGAGACACGAGAGATCCAGGCGGTACGGGCAGGGCCGGAGAGCTGAGTGGGGCGGGGGATGCCCAGAGGGTTCGGGGTACGGACCGGCAACGGTGCCCGGTGCGGGCGGGACACTCCGCCGAACGGGGGCGGGCGGGGTTCCCGCAGGCCGGAGCGGTCCGGCGGCCCCGAACGCTGGTCCGAACGGGGCGGCCCGCCGGGCCGGTGCCGCGCCGGACGGGGCGCGGCGGTCGGTGCCGGATCCGCGCACGTCACCGGGTGGCCGCGAGGCGTTCGATCGCGGACATCGGGACCGGGAGCCAGTCCGGGCGGTGCCGGGCCTCGTACACCACCTCGTACACCGCCTTGTCCGTCTCGTAGGCGCGCAGCAGCGCGGGGTCGGCGCGCGGGTCGACGCCCGCCGTCTGCGCGTAGCCGGTGCAGAAGGCCGCCCGGCAGCGGGTCGCCCAGTCCGCCCGCCAGGGCCGGTGGGTGCGGGCCGCGTAGTCGAAGGAGCGGAGCATCCCGGCGACGTCGCGGACGGCGGGCTGCGGGCTGCGCCGCTCGTCCAGCGGCTTCGCGGGCTCGCCCTCGAAGTCGATGACGGCCCAGCCGCCGTCGGAGCCCCGCAGGGTCTGGCCCAGGTGCAGGTCGCCGTGGACGCGCTGGAGCGTGCCGCCGCCGGTCGCGCCGCCCGCCGCCGCGAAGACCGCCCGCAGGGCCGGTACGTACGGCAGGAGCGCCGGGACCGCCTGCGCCGCCGTGTGCAGCCTGCGGGCCATCGCGGCGGCCAGCTGCTCCGTCTCGGCGCGCTGGAGCCGCCGGGTGGGCAGCGCGTCCGCGAGGGCGAGGTGCACCTCGGCGGTGGCCCGGCCCAGGGCCCGCGCCTCGGTGGTGAACGCCCGGCCGTCGGCGAGCGCGTCGAGGGCGAGCCGCCAGCCGTCGCGGGAGTCGCGCAGATAGGGCTGGAGGACGCCGAGGGTCGCGGCTCCGGTCTCGAACCAGGCGACCGGCGCCGGGACCCGGGCGCAGCCCGCCCCGGCGAGGGCGAGCGGGAGTTCCAGGTCGGGGTTGGCCCCCGGGCTGACCCGGCGGAAGATCTTCAGGATGTACGCGTCCCCGTACACCAGGGAGGAGTTGGACTGCTCGGCGTCGAGCATCCGGGGGGCGGGCGCGGGCGGCAGCGCGGTGGTGGCGTGGAACCGCAGGGGGCCGGTCCGGCCCGGGGTGCGCAGCCGCTCGTAGAGGAGTCCGGCGAGGCGCGGGTCGCGCAGCCCCTCGTAGACCGCGCGTCCGGCGAGCGGGCCCTGCCGGAGCCGTCCGATCAGGGCGGGGGCGAGCCGGGGCGGCAGTTGGGGCCGCACGCCCAGGAGGAGTTGGTAGCAGTCGGCGGGCGATCCGGCGGGGCGGCCCGGCTGTTCGACCCGGAGGAGCAGATGGAGGAGCCCGGGGCCCGAGCCGTCCAGGGGCAGCAGCTCGGTGGCCGCTTCCAGGCCGAATCCGGTGACCTGGCGGCCCTTGCCCGCGAACCAGCGCTGCCGGGGCAGCCATTCATGGAGCAGGGGGGTGAGGGAGGGGAGGAGGGCGTCCGGGGCCCGGGTGGTGGATGCGGTCTCCGGCATGGCATCGCGTCCTTTCCCCGGGGCGCGCAGATGACTGTCATATGGGTTCAAATGCGCAGATTGTCCCGGATGGCGGCTGGGGCTGTCCGGATGTGCGGGACGTGTCGGAAGGGGAAGATCCGTACGGGTCCGGCGGGAAGGCCCGGATGGACCCGGATCGTGTGTGTTTCACAGTGCCCGGAGTGGGACGGGGGAAACCGTCCCACCCGGAGGAATCCGAACAGGCGGGCGGTCAGCCCCTCTTGAGACGGAACCAGTAGAAGCCGTGCCCCGCAAGGGTCAGCAGGTACGGCAGGCGGCCGATGGCCGGGAACGTCACCCCGCCGATCAGCTCCACCGGCTGGGCGCCGTCGAAGCCGCTCAGGTCCAGCTCGGTGGGCTGCGCGGACCGCGAGAAGTTGTTCACGCAGAGGACGAGGTCGTCGCCCTCCTCGCGGAGGAAGGCCAGCACCGCGGGGTTGGACGCCGGGAGTTCGGTGTACGCGCCGGTGCCGAAGGCCCGGTTCTGCTTGCGGACGTCGATCATCCGCTTCGTCCAGTGGAGCAGCGAGGACGGCGACGCCGTGCCCGCCTCGACATTGGTCACCTGGTAGCCGTGGACCGGGTCCATGATGGCCGGAAGGTAGAGGCGTCCGGGGTCGCAGGAGGAGAAGCCCGCGTTCCGGTCGGGGGTCCACTGCATCGGGGTCCGCACCCCGTCCCGGTCGCCCAGCCAGATGTTGTCGCCCATGCCGATCTCGTCGCCGTAGTAGAGCACCGGCGAGCCCGGCAGCGAGAAGAGCAGCGCGGTGAACAGCTCCATCTGCTTGCGGTCGTTGTCGAGGAGCGGGGCGAGCCGCCGCCGGATGCCGATGTTGGCCCGCATCCGCGGGTCCTTGGCGTACTCGGCGTACATGTAGTCGCGCTCTTCGTCGGTGACCATTTCGAGGGTCAGCTCGTCGTGGTTCCGCAGGAAGATGCCCCACTGGCAGCCGGAGGGGATCTCCGGGGTCTTCGCCAGGATCTCGGAGACCGGATGGCGCGACTCGCGCCGCACGGCCATGAAGATCCTCGGCATGACCGGGAAGTGGAAGGCCATGTGGCACTCGTCGCCGCCCGAGCGGAAGTCGCCGAAGTAGTCGACGACGTCCTCGGGCCACTGGTTGGCCTCGGCGAGCAGCACCGTGTCCGGGTAGTGGTCGTCGATCTCCTTGCGCACCCGCTTGAGGAAGGCGTGGGTGGCGGGGAGGTTCTCGCAGTTGGTGCCCTCCTGCTGGTACAGGTACGGCACCGCGTCCAGCCGGAAGCCGTCGATCCCGAGGTCCAGCCAGAACTTGAGCGCCGACAGGATCTCCTCCTGCACCGCCGGGTTCTCGTAGTTGAGGTCGGGCTGGTGCGAGAAGAACCGGTGCCAGTAGTACTGCTTGCGGACCGGGTCGAAGGTCCAGTTGGACGTCTCGGTGTCGACGAAGATGATCCGGGCGTCCGGGTACCGCTTGTCGTCGTCCGCCCAGACGTAGTAGTCGCCGTACGGGCCGTCCGGGTCGCTCCGCGACTCCTGGAACCACTCGTGCTGGTCGCTCGTGTGGTTCATCACGAAGTCGATGACCACGCGCATCCCGCGCTGGTGCGCCGCGTCGACGAACTCCACGAAGTCCGCCAGGTCGCCGAACTCGGGCAGCACCGAGGTGTGATCGGCGACGTCGTAACCGCCGTCCCGCAGCGGGGACTTGAAGAAAGGCGGCAGCCAGAGGCAGTCCACGCCCAGCCACTGGAGATAGTCCAGCCGGGACGTGATGCCCTTCAGATCGCCGACACCGTCCCCGTTGCTGTCCTGGAAGGAGCGGACGAGGACCTCGTAGAAGACGGCCCGCTTGAACCAGTCGGGATCGCGGTCCTTGGCGGGGGTGTCCTCGAAGGTGTCGGGGACGGGCTCGTTGACAGTCATGATGTGGGTGACCCTCCGGTCTGCGGGGACGGTCGCAGGACGAGGACGTGCGCGGGCGTGACGCCCGGTTGCAGGCGCACGTAGCTGGCCCTGCCCCAGTGATAGGTCTCGCCGGTGAGCTCGTCGCGCACCGGCACGGTCTCGTGCCAGTCGAGGCCGAGCACCGGCATGTCCAACGAGAGCGTCGCCTCCTGGGTGTGGTGAGGGTCGAGGTTGACGACCACCAGAACGGTGTTCGAACCCGAACGCTTGCTGTACGCGATCACCTGCGGGTTGTCCGTGTCATGGAACGACAGGTTCCGCAGCCTGCGCAGCGCCGGGTGACGACGTCTGATCCGGTTGAGAGCCGTGATGAGCGGGGTGATCGTCGCCCCCGCCCGCTCCGCCGACTCCCAGTCGCGTGGCCTCAGTTGGTACTTCTCCGAGTCCAGGTACTCCTCGCTGCCGTCCCGCAGCGCGGTGTTCTCGCACAGCTCGTACCCGGCGTACATGCCCCACGAGGGCGAGAGCGTCGCCGCGAGTACCGCCCGCGCCTCGAACGCGGGCCGCCCGGCCCCCCGGAGACCGGACGGCAGGATGTCCGGGGTGTTCACGAAGAAGTTCGGCCGCATCAGCGCCGCCGTCTCCCCGGACAGCTCCGTCAGGTACTCCGTCAGCTCCTCCTTGGTGTCGCGCCAGGTGAAGTACGTGTACGACTGCTGGAAGCCGACCGCGCCGAGCGCCCGCATCATCGCGGGCCGGGTGAACGCCTCCGCCAGGAAGATCACGTCCGGATCGGCCCGGTTGACCTCGCCGATCACCCGCTCCCAGAACACCACCGGCTTCGTGTGCGGATTGTCCACCCGGAAGATCCGGATGCCCCGGTCCATCCAGAACCGCAGCACCCGCACGGTCTCCGCGACGATCCCGTCCATGTCCTTGTCGAACGCGATCGGATAGATGTCCTGGTACTTCTTCGGAGGGTTCTCCGCGTACGCGATCGAACCGTCCGGCCGGTGGTGGAACCACTCCGGGTGCTTCTCCACCCACGGATGGTCCGGCGAGCACTGGAGCGCGAAGTCCAGCGCGATCTCCAGCCGCAGCTCCCGCGCCCGCGCCACGAAGGCGTCGAAGTCCTCGAAGGTCCCCAGATCCGGGTGGAGCGCGTCGTGCCCGCCCTCCGGCGAACCGATCGCCCACGGCACCCCCACGTCGTGCGGCGCCGCCGAGAGGGAGTTGTTCGGGCCCTTGCGGTGGGTCTCGCCGATCGGATGCACCGGCGGCAGGTACACCACGTCGAAGCCCATCGCGGCCACCGCCGGAAGCCGCTCCGCCGCCGTGCGGAAGTTCCCCGGCACCGTACGGCCCCGGACCTCGCGCACCCCCTCCGAGCGCGGGAAGAACTCGTACCAGGAACCGAAGAGCGCCCGCTCGCGCTCCACCCGGAGCGGCAACGCCGGTGAGCAGGACAGCAGTTCGCGCAGCGGATGCCGGTCGAGGACCCCGGTCACCCGGGGCGCGAGGGCCGCCGCGAGCCGGGCCGCCGCGGGCCGGGACGGATCCCGCAGCGCGTCCGCCGCCGCGAGCACCGCCTCCCGCCCGCCGCCCTTCTTCGGGACGCCCTTCGCGGCCCGCTCGTGCAGCTCGGCGCCCTCGGCGAGGACCAGCTCGGAGTCGATCCCGGCCGGGATCTTGATCCCCGCCGTGTGCCGCCAGGTCGCCACCGGATCGCTCCAGGCCTCGACCGTGTACGTCCAGGGACCCTCGGCGTCCGGGGTGACCTCCGCCCCCCACCGGTCGGTGCCCTCGGCCAGCTCGCGCATCGGCGTCCAGGGGCCGGGCCGGCCCGAGGGGCCGCGCAGCACGACATTGGCGGCGACCGCGTCGTGGCCCTCGCGGAAGACGGTCGCCGTCACCTCGAAGGTCTCTCCGGCCACCGCCTTCGCGGGTCGTCGGCCACAGTCGACCAGGGGGCGTACGTCCAGTACGGGAATGCGTCCCATGAGCGGATTCACAGCATCACCTGACGGTTTACGGGGGTGCGGGTGGTGGTGCGCTCTTTCTAGCTCCGTATACGGCCGCCGGGTCGAGGGCATGGCCGCTCCCGTCCGCGTTCACTCGGACGGCTTGTTCAGAGGGATGAACGGAGATCACGGGAAGAGGACGAGGGGTTCGCAGAGGAGCCTTCCCCCGGAACGCGCGAGGGCAATCCGGGAGCTTTGTTAACTACGGGTACGTAGCCGGGACGACAAGGGCGCGACCCGGACAAAGAATCCGCCCCCGCGGCCCGGGGAATCCGGCCCCGCGCCCGGACGGCGCGGGACGGTCCCGCCCGCACCGCCCGGCCCCGCCCCCGGCCCCGCCCGGAGCCTCCCGGCCGCGCCCCGCTCCCCGACCGGCGGGGTCCCCGCCCGCTCCCCGACCGGCCCGGGGGCGGCCCCCCGGGACCTCCGCCGGTGCCCCGCCCCCGGCGCCGGACCGCCGCCGCCCGCCACGGAGGGGCGCGTCCCGGCCACCCCCGGCACCCTCCCCGGGCCGGACGGCCGGACCGGACCCCGCCCGAAGACGGCCGGATCCGGCTCGTCGTACGCACCCCGAGCCGGGCCCCGCCCGGAGGCCGCCGGGGACACCCCGGACGAAACGGGAGGACGCCCCGGACGGAACGGGAGGACGCCCGGACGGAACGGGGAAGGACGCCCCGGACGGAACGGAAGGACGCACAGCGTGGTGCGCCCGCTCCGCTCCGTGGTCGCCTGCGAAGGTGGAACCGTGAAGGCAATCCGTCGATTCACCGTGCGTCCCGTCCTCCCCGACACCCTCCGACCCCTCACGGACCTCGCGCACAACCTGCGCTGGTCCTGGCACGAACCCACCCGCTCCCTCTTCGACTCCCTCGCCCCCGACGGCGTCCCGGGCGCCGACCCCGCCCGGATCCTCGGCGCCCTCGAAGCCCCCCGGCTCGCCGCCCTCGCCGCCGACGGGGACTTCCTCGCCCGGCTGCGGGCCGCCGCCGACGACCTCGCCGCCTATCTGGAAGCCCCCCGCTGGTACCAGCGCCGGACCGGGGAGGGGCCCGCCTCCGTCGCCTACTTCTCCCCCGAGTTCGGCGTCGCCGCCGCCCTGCCCCAGTACTCCGGCGGCCTCGGCATCCTCGCGGGCGACCACCTCAAGGCCGCCAGCGACCTCGGCGTCCCGCTGATCGGCGTCGGACTGCTCTACCGCCACGGCTACTTCCGCCAGTCCCTCGGCCGCGACGGCTGGCAGCAGGAGCACTACCCGGTCCTCGACCCCGGCGAACTGCCCGTCAGCCTGCTCCGCGAGACCGACGGCACCCCCGCCAGGACCACCCTCGCCCTGCCCGGCGGACGCAGCCTGCACGCCCACCTCTGGATCGCCCGGGTCGGCCGCGTCCCGCTCCTCATGCTCGACTCCGACGTCGAGGAGAACGCCCCCGGCGAACGGGGCGTCACCGACCGGCTGTACGGCGGCGGCAGCGAACACCGGCTGCTCCAGGAGATGCTCCTCGGCATCGGCGGGGTCCGCGCCGTCCGGACGTACTGCCGCCTCACCGGCACCCCCGCCCCCGAGGTCTTCCACACCAACGAGGGCCACGCGGGCTTCCTCGGACTCGAACGCATCCGTGAACTCCAGGGCGAGGGACTCGACTTCGACGCCGCCCTGGAGACCGTCCGGGCCGGAACCGTCTTCACCACCCACACCCCCGTCCCGGCGGGCATCGACCGCTTCGACCGCCCCCTCGTCGCCCGCCACCTCGGCGAGGACGCCGCCCTGCCCGGCGTCGACACCGCCCGGATCCTCGCCCTCGGCGACGAGACCCCCCTCGGCGGCGACCCCGGCGTCTTCAACATGGCCGCCATGGGCCTGCGCCTGGCCCAGCGCGCCAACGGCGTCTCCACCCTCCACGGCGCCGTCAGCCGGGACATGTTCGCCGGACTCTGGCCCGGCTTCGACACCGACGAGGTCCCGATCACCTCCGTCACCAACGGCGTCCACGCCCCCACCTGGGTCGCCCCCGAGGTCGGCCGCCTCGGCCCCGACCCCACCGACCGCGCCCTGTGGGAGCTGCGCCGCACCCTGCGCGAACGGCTCGTCACCGACGTACGGGAACGGCTGCGGGCCTCCTGGCGGCAGCGCGGCGCCGCCGCCGCCGAACTCGGCTGGACCGAGTCCGTCCTCGACCCCGACGTCCTCACCATCGGCTTCGCCCGCCGCGTCCCCTCGTACAAACGGCTCACCCTGATGCTCCGCGACCCCGACCGGCTGCGGGCACTGCTCCTGCACCCCGAGCGGCCCGTGCAGCTCGTCGTCGCGGGCAAGGCGCACCCCGCCGACGACGGCGGGAAGCGGCTCGTGCGGGAACTCGTCCGGTTCGCCGACGACCCCCGGGTACGGCACCGGATCGTCTTCCTGCCCGACTACGGCATGGCGATGGCCCGGGGCCTCTACCCCGGCTGCGACGTCTGGCTGAACAACCCGCTGCGCCCGCTGGAGGCCTGCGGCACCAGCGGCATGAAGGCCGCGCTCAACGGCTGCCTCAACCTGTCCGTCCTGGACGGCTGGTGGGACGAGTGGTTCGAGCCGGACTTCGGCTGGGCCATCCCCACCGCCGACGGCGCCGCCGCCGACGACGAGGAGCGCCGCGACGACCTGGAGGCCGCCGCGCTCTACGAGCTGATCGAGCGCCGGGTCGCCCCCCGCTTCTACGACCGGGGCCCCGACGGCGTCCCGGCCGGATGGACGGCGATGGTCCGCCGCACCCTCGCGGACCTCGGCCCGAAGGTGCTCGCCGACCGGATGGTCACCGAGTACGTCGAGCGGCTCTACGCGCCCGCCGCCGCCGCCCGCCGGGCGCTCACCCCGGACCGGGCGCGGGACCTCGCGTCCTGGAAGGCGCGGGTCAGGGCGGGCTGGCCCGGGGTGGGCGTCGACCGCGTCGAGGTCGGCGACGGGCTCGACGACGAGCCGACCGACGCGGAGCTGGGCGCCACCCCGGTCGTCCGGGCCCGGGTGCGGCTCGGCGACCTCGGCCCGGACGACGTCGAGGTGCGGGCCGTCACCGGCCGCGTCGACGCCGACGACACCCTCACCGAGACCCGTACGGTCCCGCTGAAACCGGCGGGCGGCCCGGACCTGGACGGCGGCCGGCCCTACGCGGGCACCCTGGAACTGGACCGCACCGGCACCTTCGGCTGCACGGTCCGCGTCCGCCCGTCCCACCCCCTCCTCGCCCACCCCGCCGAACTGGGCCTGACGGCCCTCCCGGAGGAGACCCCGGTCGAGGGGGCGGGGGTGCTGCTGCGGTAGCCCGGACCGTCCGCCCGGGGGCGCCGGGCGGCGGGGTCAGGGGACCTCGGCCTTGGCGGCGAGGTGGCCGTCGACGAAGCACAGCCGGTACACCGGGATCGCGGCGAGCATCGTGGCCCGGTAGTACCGGCACTCGTGCATACCGGGAGGTTCCGGCGGGACGCCCCGCGGCGGCTTGTCCAGCGGATGCTCGGGCAGGTCGTCGGAGACCTCGGCGAGCTGCGCCGGGGACATCCCGATCCGCATCCGGGCGTAGTCCTCCGGCTCCAGATAGGACCGGGCCTGCGTCCACAGGGCGACCCCCGCCATCAGCAGGCCGAGGGCGGCGAGCAGGGCCAGCGGGATCCACACCGCCCGCACCAGGCCCCTGCGGACCTCGCGGCGGGCCCGGTCCAGCTCCCGCGCCGAGGTCGGCGCGGCGGGCAGCGGCGCGGGAGGACGCCGGGGCAGTACGGCCTCCAGCAGGAAACCGCCGTCCTCGGTGGCCCGGTGGGCGAGCCTGCCGCCCGCCAGCCGGACCCGTTCGTCGAGGCCGACCAGGCCCGTACCGCCGGACGCGTCCCGCCCGCCGGGGCCGCCGCCGTCCGGCCCGGGGCCGTTGACCACCCGGACCCGGACGTTCGCCGGGTCCGGGGTCACGGAGACCGTGACGGGCGCGCCCGGTGCGTGCTTGGCCGCGTTGGTCAGCCCCTCCTGCACCACCCGGTGCAGGGCGAGGCCGGACATCCCCGGCAGGGTGGGCACGGGGGTGGCGTCGACGGTGACGGCGAGTCCGGAGGCGCGGGCGCGGGCGGCCAGTTCCTCGACGGTCTCGCCGGGCGGGCTGGTGGTGGGGGCGGTGGGGTCCTCCTCGCGGAGCACCCCGATGATGTCCCGCAGCCGGGCCGTGGCGTCCGCCGCCGCCCGCCGCAGTTCGCCCGCCGCCCGCTGCTGGTCGGGCCCCAGCTCGGGGGAGACCTCCAGGGCGCCCGCGCGGATCGCGATCAGGGCCAGGTCGTGGCCGAGGGAGTCGTGCATGTCCCCGGCGATCCGGGACCGCTCGCGCAGCCGCTCGCGGTCGGCGACGGCCGCCTGTTCCCGTTCCATCCGGTCCGCCAGCTCCCAGCCGCTGCGGACCAGCCGGTCGTACTGGCGGACGTACCGGCCGATCAGCCAGGGCGCGACGACGGCGAGCGCCAGGGCCAGCAGCAGGGTGAACCACTGGCCGAGGGAGGTGTGGGTGAGCCGGGTGAGGAGCAGTCCGACGGCCGCGACCGCGCCGAACAGCCAGAGCGCGGCCCGGGTGTGCTCCTGCCGCCGTCCGGCGAGGTAGCCGAAGGCGATCAGGGCCAGGCTGTACGAGGGGGTGAACAGTTCCAGGGAGGCGGGGAGGCTGGCCGCGACGACGACGGCGAGCGCGAGCAGCGGCCACCGGCGGCTCACCGCGACACAGCCTCCGAGGACGGCGACGCCGACGGCGACGAGCGTCCAGCTCCCGCCGTCGTCCGGGTCCGACTTCAGCAGGACCGGTACGCAGAGCAGCAGCCACAGGAGCAGGTCGAAGAGGTGTTCCCGGAGGCGTTCGGGCCGGTCCTCAGGCATCGGGCACCAGTCCGGCCTCGTGGGCGAGGACCGCGAGCTGGACCCGGTTGCGCAGGCCGAGCCGTCCGAGGACGGCGCTGACATGGGCCTTGACGGTGCCTTCGACGACGTAGAGGCGCTCGGCGATCTCCTGGTTGGACAGTCCGGCGCCGAGCAGGGCGACGACCTCGCGCTCCCGGCCGGTGAGCGGTTCGAGGCGGGCCCGTGCCCGCGCGGCGCGGGCGAACCGTTCGCCGCCGAGGGTGTCGATGACCCGGCGGGCGACGCTGGGGGAGAGGGCGGCGCCGCCCCCGGCCACGGCGCGGACCCCGGCGATCAGCTCGCGCGGGTCGCCGGACTTGAGCAGGAAGCCGCTGACGCCGCAGCCGAGGGCGCGGGCGACGAAGGCGTCCTCGGAGAAGGTGGTGAGCATGACGACGGCGGTCTCCGGCACGACCCGGCGGAGTTCCTCGGCGGCGTCGAGTCCGTCGAGCCGGGGCATCCGGATGTCGAGGAGGGCGACGTCGGGCCGGTGCTCGCGGGCCAGCTCGACGGCCTCGCGGCCGTCCCCCGCCTCGGCGACCACCTCGATCCCGGGGTCGGTGGCGAGGATGGCCCGGACACCGGCCCTGATCATCGTCTCGTCGTCGGCAAGCAGCACCTTGATCATGCGGCAACCCTACGCAGACGGGCGGACGCCCCGGGGGATCGAGCCCCCGGGGCGTCCGTCGGATGCTTTCAGGCGTCGTTCCCTGGCTTACGGGAAGGTCAGCTTGAAGCCGTTGATGTAGCCGGTGTCCGCGGCTGCCTTGTCCTGGGCGCGGAGCTTCCAGACACCGTTGGCGACCTCGGAGGAGGCGTCGACGGTGAAGGTCTCCTGGATGTTGTCGGCGCTGCCGCCGGTCCGGTTGGCCAGGTTGTAGACCGTGCCGTCGGGGGCGATGAGGTCGACGATCAGGTCACCGCGCCAGGTGTGGACGACGTCCACGCCGACGGCGAGGTTGGCCGGGGCGTTGCCCGCGACGCCGGAGACGGTCAGGGAGGAGGTCACCGCGACGCCGTTGTCCGGGATGGACACGTCGGCGGCGTTCTCGAAGACCTTGCCGGTGGGCGGGTTGCCGCCGGGGCGCGGACCGACGTTGATGCCGGCCCAGGCGTTCTCGACGGCCGTGACCTCGGGGCTGCCGGCGCCGTACAGCTCGGTGGCCACCGCGACGGTGCCCGTGCGGGCTCCGGCGTAGTTGGTCGAGGAGCCGAACTTGGTGGTGAGCGCCTTGAACCAGATCAGCGAGGCCTTGTCCCGGCCGATGCCGGTGACGGGCAGGCCGTCGGAGGTCGGCGAGTTGTAGGTGACGCCGTTGATGGTCTTGGTGCCGCTGCCCTCGGAGAGCAGGTAGTAGAAGTGGTTCGCCGGGCCCGAGGAGTAGTGGACGTCGATCGAACCGATGCCGGAGTACCACGCGTCCTTGGACGAGCCGTCCTTGCTCGGCTTGTCCATGTAGCGGAGCGGGGTGCCGTTGCTGTTGATGTCGATCTTCTCGCCGACGAGGTAGTCGCCCTGGTCCTGCGCGTTGTTGGCGTAGAACTCGACGGCCGCGGCGAAGATGTCGGAGGTGGCCTCGTTGAGGCCGCCGGACTCGCCGCTGTAGGTCAGGTTGGCGGTGGCGGCGGTGACGCCGTGGGTCATCTCGTGGGCGGCCACGTCGATGGACGTGAGCGGCTTGGCGTTGCCCGCGCCGTCGCCGTACGTCATGCAGAAGCAGCTGTCCTGCCAGAACGCGTTGATGTACGCGTTGCCGTAGTGGACCCGGGAGTACGCGCCGACGCCGTCACCGCGGATGCCGGTGCGGCCCTGCACGTTCTTGTAGTAGTCCCAGGTGAGCGCGGCACCGAAGTGCGCGTCGGCGCCCGCGGTCTCCTTGTTGGCGGGGAGACCGTTGCCCCAGGTGTCGGTGGTGTTGGTGAAGAGGGTGCCGGTGCCGGACGAACCACCGTTGAGGTTGTACGTCTTGTGGTTGCCCCGGCCGGTGTCGGTCAGCGAGTACGAGGGCGCGGTGCCGAGGGTGACGGTGCCGCTGTACTGCGTGTTGCCGGTGCCGTTCTCGACGCCCTGCCACTCGAAGAGCTTGGCGCCGGTCTTGGCGTCGGTCACCACGTGCAGCTCGTTCGGGGTGCCGTCCGGCTGGAAGCCGCCGACGACGGTCTCGTACGCGAGGACGGGGGTGCCCTGGGCGGCCCAGACGACCTTGCGGGGGGCGGCGGCCGAGGCCTTGTCGGCGCCGTCCGCCTTGGCGAGGCCGACGGCCTGCTTCTCGGCGGCGGCCGGGGCGACCGTGGCCGTGGTGGCGATGTTCTTGAGCTCCGCGCGGGAGGACTTGGTGACACCGGTGGTGGCGCCGGCCTTGGACTCGGCGACGATCAGGTCACCGCCGAGGACGGGCAGTCCCGCGTAGGTCCGCTCGTAGCGGGTGTGGGTGGTGCCGTCCCTGTCCTGGACGATGTCCCGGACGACCAGCTTCTCCTGGGCGCCGAGGCCGATCTCCTTGGCCTTGGCGGCCTTGTCCGCGTCCGCCGCTTTGATGAGCGCGGTGCGCTGGGCGGGGGAGAGGTCGGCGGGGAGCTTGCCGGGATCGGCCTGGCCGCCCTGCTGGGCCTTGGGGGCGATGCCCAGGGGGCTGTCCGCCGCGGTGGCGGCGCCCGTCTGGAAGCCCATGGAGAGCATGGCGGCGGCGGCGATCAGGGCGCCGGTCGCGGTGGCGCGACGGCTGGGCGTGGATCTCACGCAGACTCCTTCTTGCGAGGGGGGTACCGGCGGACTGGGTTGCGCCCGTCCGGGCGGAGCAAGCAGAGCTGTGGAGCACGTTCTTGTGACGCGGAGCCCGTTCGGGTGAAGCTGCGAACGGTGGTACGAGGTGAGCCGGGGAGAGAGTGTCAGGAATGACGGGGACCTGTCATGACCGCGTCGGCAACTTGACCGGAAATCGTTCGCTGCCCGTACGGCTGTGTTCATTAAGCGGACGTTTCGTCGATCATGGACACGTCACCGTCGGGCGTTGGTGGGCGCGGGTGTGTGAGGCCTGTCCACAGAACGAGACGGGGGCGTCGGCCGCCCCTCGGGGGAGCCGCTCCCGGGCGGGTCCGACCCGATGGGTTCGCGTCGCCCGCTGGCCGGTTCTTTTCGTCCGGCCCGGCGTCGGGGATGCCCGAATACCGCCCGCGCCGATCCGGCCGGGGGCGGTTCTCCCCGGCCGTCGGGGTCCCGGGACGCGGGCGCGGCACGGCCGGGGGTCCGGCCCCGCCGCCACGGGGGCCCAGGCCCTTTCCGTACGGGTCCGGGCACCCGTCCGTACGGATTCCGGGCCCCGCTCCGGGGCGGGCGGGCCGGGCCCACGGGCGTCCGGGCGCCCGCGCGGAGGGGCGGGGATCCCCGGTCCGGCAAAGGGCGGACCGGGATCTGGCAAAGGACAGACCCCATTCTGGCAAAGAGCGACCCCGGGAGCCAGCCCCTCCGTCGGCCAACTCCCTTGGAACGGGGATCTGGTGGGCGTCTGGGGGGGAGAGGCGAGGGGGAGGGGCGGGAGGTCCGGTGCCGCCCCTGCCGGTCCGCCCCTGCCGGTCCGGTGCTGTCCTTCCGGGCGGGCCGTCCCTCCCGGACCGGTGCCGCTCCTCCTGGGCTGGTGCTGTCGGCTGGTGCTGTCCCTTCCGGGCGGGCCGTTGCTCCTGGGCCGTGCCGGTCCCTCCCGGGCCGGTCGGCCGCTCGGCGTGATGCCGTCCCGGGGCAGCCGGGCGGCCCCGCCGAGGAGGTGCCGGTCCTCGGCCGACCGGTCCCGTCGGCGTGGTGCGGCCCCCGTCGGTGGCGGGGTCGGCCCTGCCGACAGGAGGGCTCCCACAGCCGGTCGGCCCCGTCGGCGCGGCCCCGTCGGCGCGGCCCCGGCCTGCTCGGGCCCGGTCTCCTCTGCCCGGTCTCCTCTGCCCGGTCTCCCCCGGTCCTCCGGGCCCACCGGCCCGGTCCGCTCAGCCCACCAGGCTCTCCCGCCACGCCCGGTGCAGACCCGCGTACCGGCCCTCGCCGGAGACCAGGTCCGACGGGGTGCCGTCCTCCACGATCCGGCCGTCCTCCATCACCAGGACCCGGTCCGCGACCTCGACCGTCGACAGGCGGTGGGCGATCACCACCGCCGTACGGCCCGCCAGGACCGTGTCCATCGCCCGCTGCACCGCCCGCTCGCCCGGCACGTCCAGCGAACTCGTCGCCTCGTCCAGGATCAGCACCGCCGGATCGGCCAGCAGCGCCCGCGCGAAGGCCACCAACTGCCGCTGGCCCGCCGAGATCCGCCCGCCCCGCTTCCGTACGTCCGTGTCGTAGCCGTCCGGCAGGCCCACGATGAACTCGTGCGCCCCGATCGCCCGCGCCGCCTCCTCGATCTCCGCGCGCGTCGCCTCCGGACGCCCGATCGCGATGTTCTCCGCGACCGTCCCCGAGAACAGGAACGCCTCCTGCGTCACCATCACCACACCCCGGCGCAGTTCCGGCACCGTGAGGTCGCGGAGGTCCACGCCGTCGAGCCGCACCGCCCCGTCCGTCGGGTCGTAGAAACGGGCCAGGAGCTTGGCGAGCGTCGACTTGCCCGCGCCCGTCGCCCCCACCACCGCGACCGTCTGGCCCGCCGGGACCGTCAGATCGAAGCGGGGCAGCACCTCACCGCCCGTGCGGTACGCGAACCGCACCCCGTCGAAGACCACCTCGCGGCCCGGGGCGCCGGTGCGCACGGGCAGTTCCCGGGGCTCCGCCGCCTCCGGCACCCCCGGCGCCTGCGCGAGCAGACCCGCGATCTTCGCGAGGGACGCGGCGGCCGACTCGTAGGAGTTGAGGAACATGCCGAGCCGGTCGATCGGGTCGTACAGGCGCCGCATGTACAGCACCGCCGCGGCGAGCACGCCCAGTTCCAGCGAGCCCGACGCCACCCGCTGGGCACCCCACAGGCACATGCCCGCGACGGCCGTGTTGGCGACCAGCCGGGAACCGAGGACGTACCGGGCCATCTCCAGGAGCGCGTCGCCGTTGCTGCGCTCGTGCCGGTGGTTGAGCGCCGCGAACTCCGCGTCGTTGGCCCGCTCCCGGCGGAACGCCCGTACCGGGCGGATGCCGTTCATCGTCTCCGCGAACTTCACGATCACGCCCGCCATCGCCGTCGAACGCTCGGCGTACACCGCGCCCGCCCGCCGCCGGTACAGCCGCACCAGCAGGTACAGCGGTACGAACGAGGCCACCGCCACCGCCCCGATGCCCAGGTCCAGCCAGAGCAGCACCAGGGAGATCGACACGAACGACAGGACCACGCCGATCAGTTCCTGGAGCCCCTCCGACAGCAGCTCCCGCAGCGACTCCACGTCCGTGGTCGAACGGGAGATCAACCGGCCCGAGGTGTACCGCTCGTGGAAGTCGACGCTCAGGACCTGGGCGTGCCGGAAGATCCGGCCCCGGAGGTCGAGCAGGACGTCCTGGTTGATCCGGGCCGCCCCGCGCACGAAGACGTACTGGAGGAGGCCGGACAGCGCCGCGCACAGCAGATAGCCCAGCCCCACCGCGATCACCGGCCCGTGGTCACCGGCCCGGAACGCCGGAACGCCCCGGTCGATGGCGTACGCCACGAGGAGCGGCCCCGCCTGCACGGCCACCTCCTTGACCAGCAGCACCAGCGCCGCGAGCACGACCCGGACCCGGTGCGCGGCCAGCAGGGAGCGCAGCAGCGCGCCCGTCGCCCCGCGAGGCGCGGGCAGATCGTCCCGGTCGAAGGGGTCCCCGGACGACTCCGGCGACCCGGACGCGCGCCCCTCGGGACCGGCGGGACCGGCGGGACCTGCGGGGCCGGTGGCATCGGTGGGGTCGGTGGGTTCCGCCGGGTCGCGGTGCCCGGTCAGTGCGGTGTCCGTCATCGGTTCCCGGCCTCTCCGGCGCCGCTCTCGCGGGCTCCGCTCTCCGTGGCCCGGCTCTCGGGGCCTCTGCTCTCCCCGGCCCGGCTCTCGCGGGCTCCACTCGCGGCGACGTCCCGGCTCCCGCCGCCTCCGCCCTCTCCGGCCGGGTCCTTCCCGGCCGGGTCCTTCCCGGCCCCGGGAGCACCCTCCCCGGCCGCACCCTCCCCGGTCTTGCTCTCCCCTGACTTGCTCTCCCCGGACATCAGCCAGGCGTACTCCTCGCTGCTCCGCAGGAGTTCCTGATGGGTGCCCACGGCGGCTATCCGGCCTCCGGACAGCAGGGCCACCCGGTCGGCCAGCATCACCGTCGAAGGGCGGTGCGCCACCACCAGCGCCGTCGTCTCCCGCAGCACCTCGCGCAGGGCCGCCTCCACCCGTGCCTCGGTGTGCACGTCGAGCGCGGACAGCGGGTCGTCCAGGACCAGGAACCGGGGTCTGCCGACGACCGCGCGGGCCAGCGCGAGCCGCTGCCGCTGCCCGCCGGACAGGCTCAGGCCCTGCTCGCCGACCTGCGTCCCGGCGCCGCCGGGCAGCCGGTCGACGAAACCCCCGGCCTGCGCGACGCCCAGGGCGCGGCGCAGCTCCGGCTCGCCCGCCGAGGCGTCGGCGCCCATCAGGACGTTCTCGCCGACGCTCGCCGAGAACAGCGTGGGCTCCTCGAAGGCCACCGACACCAGGGACCGCAGCCGCTCCCGTTCCATCAGGGAGATGTCCTCGCCGTCGAGCAGGATGCGCCCGCCGGAGGCCTCGTGGAGCCGGGGGACGAGGGCGGTCAGCGTGGTCTTGCCGGAGCCGGTGCCGCCGACCAGGGCGAGGGTCTCGCCGGGGCGGATGTGCAGGTCGACGCCGTCCAGTACGGGCGGGGCGTCCGCCGGGGCGTCCGGGTAGCGGAACGACACCGCCTCGAACCGCACCCCGTCGGGCCCGTCGGCCGAGGGGCCCCCGGCGGCGGGGGCGTCCGGCTCCACCTCGGAGTCCATCACCTCGAAGTAACGTTCCGTCGCGGTCGCCGCCTCCTGGCTCATCGCGAGCAGGAAGCCGATCGACTCCACCGGCCAGCGCAGCGCCAGGGCCGTGGAGAGGAACGCGACGAGCGTCCCCGCCGACAGATCCCCGTCCGCCACCTGTACGGTGCCGAGGACGAGCGCCGCGCCGATCGCCAGCTCCGGTACGAAGGTGATGACGGCCCAGATCATGGCGAGCAGCCGGGCCTTGACGAGTTCCGTGCCGCGCAGCAGTCCGGACAGCTCGCGGAAGGCGCGCGCCTGACTGCGGTGGCGGCCGAAGCCCTTGACGATCCGGATGCCGAGGACGCTCTCCTCGACGACCGTCGTCAGATCGCCCACCTGGTCCTGGGCGCGCCGCGCGACCACCCCGTACCGGCCCTCGAAGACGGAGCAGACGAGGACCAGCGGGATGACCGGGGTCAGCAGGACCAGGCCCAGTGACCAGTCCTGGGCGAGCAGCAGGACGTAACCCGCGAGGATCGTCACGCCGTTGACCAGGAGGAACGTCAGCGGGAACGCGAGGAACATGCGGATCAGCATCAGATCGGTCGTGCCGCGCGAGAGGAGCTGGCCGGACGCCCACCGGTCGTGGAAGGCGATCGGCAGCCGCTGGAGCCTGCCGTACAGATCGGCCCGCATACGGGCCTCGACGGAGGCGAGGGGGCGGGCGACCAGCCAGCGGCGGAAGCCGAAGAGCACGGCCTCGGTGATGCCGAGCAGCAGCAGATAGAGCGCGCCGAGCCACACCCCGCCCGGGTCGCGGTCCTGGACGGGCCCGTCCACGAGCCACTTCAGGACGAGCGGGATGACGAGCGACAGACAGGAGGCCACGATCGCGACGCACGCGGCCGTGAACAACCGCGTGCGCACGGGCCGCACGTACGGCCAGAGCCGCAGCAGCCCGCGCACGGAGGACCCCTTGCCGGGCGTGGACCCGTCCCCGGGCACGGACCTCCCGCCGGGCACGGACCCGTCCCCGGACGTGGACGCCTTGCCGGTCGCGGACTCCCCGCTGGGCGTGGACCTCCCGCCGGGCGTGGACCCGGCCCCAGGCGTGGACCCGTCCCCGGGGCCGGGCGCGGGACCGGCGGTGGGCTCGGGAGCGGGACCCGGCGCGGAGGCGGGTCCGGGACCGGACAGGGGCTCGGGGGCGGGGGGTTCTGGGGCGACAGGATTCTCGGGCATCAGGCCCGACCTTACGGTTCACCCCTGACACGTCTCATCAGGATTTCCGTCACACGGCCCCGGCAGCCGTCCCCGCCCCGGCCGCTCCGAAGCGGTGGCGGTCCGGGCCCGGTTACGGCGTCTGCCAGTGGTCGGCCCAGGTCCGGGCCGCTGCCACGGTACGGTCCAGGCCGCTCGTCCCGTACGCCCGCCACGCCTCCCAGGACCGGGCGTCGGCCTCGGCGAGGACCACCACCGCCTCGCGGGGCGCCCGCGCGAACGCGGGGACGCGCTCGCACCGGCGGGCGGCCCGCTCGGGGGTCTGCCCGCCGTCCAGCACCAGCCGCTGACCCCACAGAACCGTGTCCGCCCACGCGGGACCCCGGGCCGCCCGGGCCCAGTCGACCAGCCATGTCCGGGTGCTCCCGGGGCTGTGGGCCGTCAGGGCGGGTTGATCCGGACGCTGTGGGTCGGCTTCCGGACAGGTCACGGTTTTTGGGAAGGCGGGCCCTGTCCCGCACCGTTCAATCGGGGGTCCCGCACCCGGCAGGAAGGCTCGGTATGGATCTCGCGGCAGTAGGTGTCTGGAGCCTGGCGTTCACCCACGGAGATCGCAGCGAGGCGCGGGACGCCGCGGCCGAGTTGGAGGAGCTCGGGTACGGTGCCGTATGGCTCGGCGGCAGCCCGGGTGGCAATCCGAGCGGGGACCTGGTCACGGCGGCCGAGGTCCTGGCCGCGACCGATCGGATGATCGTCGCAACGGGGTGCGTGTCCATCTGGGAGAGGCCCCCGGAGCGACTCGCCGCGACGTACCACTCGCTTCCGCGACGGCAACGGGATCGGCTGCTGGTGGGACTCGGCGTCAGCCACGCCGACTTCGTCGGCCGTTACCACGAGCCGTACCGGGCTCTGTGCTCCTACCTCGACGCGTTGGACGCGGCGGTTCCCGCGCTGCCGCCGTCGGCGCGCGTCATCGGTGCGCACGGGCCGCGGATGACCCGGCTGGCAGCCGCCAGGTCCACGGGAGTGCATCCCTATCTGGTCAGCCCCGCCCATACCGCGTGGGCACGGTCGGTGCTGGGTGACGGCCCCGTGCTGTCAGTGGAGCAGACCGTCATCGCGCACACCGATGCCGGGGAAGCCCGCGCCAGGGCCAGGGCGATGCTCGCTCCGTACCTGAGACTGCGCAACTACCGGTCAGCCTGGCTGCGCGGGGGATTCGACGCCGAGGACCTGGCCTCGGGCGGCAGCGACAGGCTGGTCGATGCGCTGTTCGTCTGGGGCGACCCCGCGCGGATCGCCGCCCGGCTCACCGAGCACCGGCGGGCCGGGGCCGACCACGTCGCCGTACAGGTGGTCACCGACACCCCTGGTACCTTCGCCCGCCGGGCATGGCGCGACCTCGCCCCGGAACTGGTCGCCGAATAGCCGTTCCGCCGGGCGGTGGGCGCCGCACCCGTACGCCGTGTGCTTCGGCGCGCCCCGCACCCTGGCGCTGCCACCCGTCACCCGGCACACGCCGCCGGGGCCGTTCTGGTACCGGCCTCCGGCGGGCGACCGGCTCGTCCCGGCCGGTCCGCTCCGGGGCGTCCTCACCCGGCTCCGCCCCGAGCGCCCACCGGTCGAGTACCCCGGATGACCGCCCGACCTGTTCCGCGCCGGGCCCCAGGGAGCGGGTGGGCGTGGTCGGCCGGGCGTCCCGAAGTCGTACCCCCCTCAACCGATCGGCTGATGCCGTTCCGAGCGGGACGGCCGATGGTCCGGGAGGCGGCGGGCCGGAAAAGTGGGGGCATGAACGCGATCGAAGTACGGGGACTGCGCAAGACCTACGGTGGCCGGAAGGTCGTCGACGGGGTGTCGTTCGAGGTCGGTGAGGGGGAGGTGTTCGGGATCCTCGGGCCCAACGGGGCCGGGAAGACCACCACCGTGGAGTGCGTCGAAGGGCTCCGGGCGCCCGACGAGGGCCTCGTCCGGGTCTGCGGTCTCGACCCCGCCGCCCGGCGCGCGGACCTCACCCCGGTCCTCGGCGTCCAGCTCCAGGAAAGCGAGCTCCAGCCCAAGCTGACCGTCCGCGAGGCGCTCGACCTCTACGCCTCCTTCTACCCGAGGCCCGCCGACCGGCACGCCCTCGCCGAACGCCTCGGCCTCCTCCCGCACCTCGGCACCCGGTTCGCCCAGCTCTCCGGGGGCCAGAAGCAGCGGCTGTTCGTCGCCCTCGCCCTCATCGGCGACCCCCGCGTCGTCGTCCTCGACGAACTCACCACCGGCCTCGACCCGCGCGCCCGCCGCGAGGTCTGGGAACTCGTCGAGTCCATCAGGGACGGCGGCGTCACCGTCCTCCTCGTCACCCACTTCATGGAGGAGGCCCAGCGGCTCTGCGACCGGATCGCCCTCCTCGACGGCGGCCGGATCGCCGCCCTCGACACCCCCGAAGGGCTGATCGGACGCGCCACCGCCGCCAAGGCCATCTCCTTCGCCGCCGACACCCCGCTCGACCCGGCGGACCTGCGCGCCCTGCCCGGAGCCGTCTCCCTGACGAGCGCCGACGGCCGGACCGTCCTCGGCGGCACCGACGAGACCGTCACCGCCTTCGTCTCCCTCCTCGCCCGCCGGGGCGTCACCGCCGGACAGCTCCGGGTCAGCGACGCCAGCCTCGACGACGCCTACCTCGACCTGACAGGGACCGACCACCGATGAGCACCGCCACCGCCGCACCCCGCTCCGCCACCGCCGCCGTCCTGCGGACCGAGACCCGGCTCTTCACCCGCGAACCCGGCTCCCTGTTCTGGGTGATGGCCTCGCCGACGATCCTCCTGGCCGTCCTCGGACTGATCCCCTCCTTCCGGGAGGCCAGCGCCGACCTCGGCGGACGCCGGACCATCGACGTCTACGTCCCCGTCGCCGTCCTCTTCGCCGTCGTCATGTCCGGCCTCCAGGCCATGCCCCCGGTCCTCGCCGGATACCGGGAACGCGGCATCCTGCGCCGGATGTCCACCACCCCCGTCCGCGCCGGGACGCTCCTCACCGCCCAGCTCGTCCTGCACGGCGCCGCCGCGCTGGTGTCCGCCGTGGTCGTGATCACGGTCGGGCGGCTCGCCTTCGGCGTCGCCCTGCCCGGCAACCCGGTCGGCTACGCCCTCGCCCTGCTCCTCGCGGTCGCGGTCGGACTGGCCCTCGGCTCCGCCGTGTGCGCGGTCTCCCGCACCCAGAAGACCGCCACCGCCGTCGGCACGCTCGTCTTCTTCCCCACCATGTTCACGGCCGGAGTGTGGGTGCCGGTCCAGGCCATGCCCGATACCCTCCAGCAGATCGTCCGGTTCAGCCCGTACGGCGCCGCGTCCGAGGCCCTGGACGCCGCCGCGTCGGGCGGCTGGCCCGGCCTCGCGGCGCTCGCCGTGATGCTGGTGTGGACGGCGGTGCTGACCGGCGCCTCGGTGCGCTGGTTCCGCTGGCAGTGACCGCGTGCGCGGCGCGCGCGGAAGGAACGGCGGCGCGCCCCGCGGGTCCCGCCGGGACCGCGCGGCGGACACCGCCCGGGACGAGGGGGACCGCCACCGTGCCGACCGACACCGTGGGCCTCTGGCTGCGGTTCTTCCGCTGGGGGCCGTACGCGCTCCTCGCCGTCGCCGCCGCCATCGCCACGGCGACCGCGCCGCTCCTCGGCGGCGGCCCGGGACCCGCCCTGACCGGACCGCTGGTCGCGGTGGCCGTCCTGCTCCAACTGCTCTGGGGCCTGCACACGCGCCGGACGGCCGCCCGGCGCGGGGCCGGGACCCCGGGCGACCGGGTCAGACTGCCCGCCGCCGCGCCCGGCGCCACCGGCTACTTCCTGCTGCGGACCGCCCTCGCCTTCGTCCTCACCTGGTGCAACCCGTTCTTCGCGATCTACGCCTGCCTCGGCTACTTCGACGCCATGCACCTGCTGCCCCGGCGGCTCGGCCACGCCGGGCTCCTGGTCACCGCCGTCACCATGGCCGGTTCGCAGTCCGGCGGGCTGCCGCCCGGCTCCCCGGTCCAATGGGTCGCCTTCGGCGGCCTGTTCGGGCTGAACGCCTGCCTCGTCGTGGTCTTCGCCCACCTCAGCGAGAAGGAGGACGAGAAGGCGGCCGAGCGGATCGCGACCATCGACGCCCTCGCCCTCGCCAACGGGCGGCTCGAACAGGCCCTCGCCGAGAACGCGGCCCTCCAGGCCCAGCTCCTCCTCCAGGCCCGGGAGGCCGGGATCGCCGACGAGCGGCGCAGGCTCGCCGCCGAGATCCACGACACCCTCGCCCAGGGCCTCACCGGGATCGTCACCCAGCTCCAGGCCGCCCAGGCCACCTCGGGGCCGGAGGCCGCCGAGGTCCACCTCCGGCGGGCCGCCGACCTCGCCCGGCACAGCCTGGGGGAGGCCCGCCGCTCCGTGCAGAACCTGAGCCCGGCCGCCCTGGAACACGACACCCTGCCCGACGCGCTGCGCAAGACGGTCGCCGACTGGTCCGAACGGACCGGTGTCCGGACCCGGTTCACCGTCACCGGCACCGAACTCCCGCTGCACGAGGAGGTCGCCGCCACCCTGCTGCGGATCGCGCAGGAAGCCCTGTCCAACGCGGCCCGGCACTCCGGCGCCGCCCGCGCCGGAGTCACCCTCTCCTACATGGACGACGAGATCACCCTCGACGTACGGGACGACGGCCGGGGCTTCGACCCCGACGCCGGACCCGGACGCACCGGCCCCGGCGGCCGGTGCGGCGGCGGCTTCGGGCTCGACGGCATGAGGGCCAGGGCCCTGCGGCTCGCGGGCTCCGTCACCGTCGAGGCCGCCCCCGGCGAGGGCACCGCGATCTCCGCCCGCGTACCGTTGGCCCTGCCATGACGGACATCACCCTGCTGATCGTCGACGACCACCCCGTCGTACGGGACGGGCTGCGCGGCATGTTCGCCGCGCCCGGCTCCGGCTTCCGGGTCCTCGGCGAGGCCGCCGACGGCGTCGAGGGCGTCGCGCTCGCCCTGGCCCTCGACCCGGACGTGGTCCTCATGGACCTGCGGATGCCGGGCGGCGGCGGTGTCGACGCCATCGCCGAACTGGGCCGCCGGGGCGCCAGATCCCGGGTCCTCGTCCTCACCACGTACGACACGGACACCGACACGCTCCCGGCGATCGAGGCGGGCGCCACCGGCTACCTCCTCAAGGACGCCCCGCGCGAGGAGCTGTTCGGGGCCGTACGCGCCGCCGCCGAAGGCCGTACCGTCCTCTCCCCGGCCGTCGCCTCCCGGCTGGTGACCGCCGTCCGGACGCCCGCCGCCCCGAAGGGCACCGCGCTCTCCGCCCGCGAGCGCGAGATCCTCGCCCTCGTCGCCCGGGGCACCGCCAACCGGGCCATCGCCGCCGAGCTGTTCATCAGCGAGGCCACCGTGAAGACCCATCTCACCCACATCTACGGCAAGTTGGGAGTGAAGGACCGGGCCGCCGCGGTGGCCGCCGGATACGACCGGGGCATCCTGGGAGGCTCCTGACCCCCGGCCGCCACCCGCTTCCCCGGCCGCCACCCGCTTCCCCGGCCGCCACCCGCTTCCCCCGGCCGCCACCCGCTCCCCCGGCCCGCCCCCGCGCTCCCCGCCCGTCCGCCGTGACCCCGCACGGAGAGTCAAGGAGTCGTGCGCCGTGGGTCAAGGACAGGGCCGGGGGCGCGGACCGACACTGTTCGCACACGCGGGACCGCCGCACGGGGGTGTCAGGGCGGCCCGCGGCACGGGTGCCCGTGCGGACCGCGCCCCGGCCCGCAGGGGACGACACCCGCCCCGTCCGGCCACCGCCGTCGCGCCGCGGTGGCCGGACGGGCTAGTCCTCGACCCGCAGCAGCACCACCGACCGCGCCCCCACCGCCAGGACCGAGCCGCCCGCGTGACGGGTGCCCGGCTCCCCGGACTGGTCCTCCCGCCCGGTGTCCACGACCAGCGCGTACGTCCGCGCCCACGGCGCTCCCGGCAGCCGGAAGTCCAGCGGGCCGGGGCCCGCGTGGAGGACGGCGAGGAAACTGTCGTCGATCACCTGCTCGCCCCGCTCGTCCCGGCCCGGTATGTCCCGGCCCGACAGGTACAGGCCGAGCGTCGCGGTGGGCGCGTACCAGTCGGCGTCGGTCATCTCGGTGCCCCCGGCGGTGAACCAGGCCAGGTCCCGCAGCCCGTCCGCGCCCTGCCGACGGCCGGAGAAGAAGGCCCGGCGGCGCAGCACCGGATGCCGGTGGCGCAGGGCGAGGAGCCGCCGCGCGAGGGCCAGGAGCTGGGCCCGCCCGGGGTCCCCGGGGAGGGTCCAGTCGACCCAGCCGGTCTCGTTGTCCTGGCAGTACGCGTTGTTGTTGCCGCCCTGGGTGCGGCCCATCTCGTCCCCGGCGACCAGCATCGGGACCCCGGTGGAGAGCAGCAGGGTGGTGAGCAGGTTGCGCTGCTGCCGCAGCCGCAGCGCGTTGATCCCGGGATCGTCGGTCTCGCCCTCCGTGCCGCAGTTCCAGGACCGGTTGTCGTGGGTGCCGTCCCGGTTGCCCTCGCCGTTGGCCTCGTTGTGCTTGCGCTCGTACGTGACGAGGTCCCGCAGCGTGAAGCCGTCGTGCGCGGTGACGAAGTTGACGGAGGCGTACGGGCGCCGCCCGCCCCAGGCGTACAGGTCGCTGGAGCCGGAGAGCCGGTAGCCGAGGTCCCGCACATCGGGCAGCGCACCCCGCCAGAAGTCCCGTACGGCGTCCCGGTAGCGGTCGTTCCACTCAGTCCACAGCGGGGGGAAGGCCCCGACCTGGTAGCCGCCGCTGCCGACGTCCCACGGCTCGGCGATCAGCTTGACCCGGCGGAGCACCGGGTCCTGCGCGACGACCGCGAGGAACGGGGAGAGCATGTCCACGTCGTGCATGGAGCGGGCGAGCGCCGCCGCCAGGTCGAAGCGGAAGCCGTCGACGCCCATCTCGGTCACCCAGTACCGCAGGGAGTCGGTGATGAGCCGGAGCACCTGCGGGCGCACCACGTGCAGGGTGTTCCCGCAGCCGGTGTAGTCGGCGTACCGGCGGGCGTCGTCCTGGAGCCGGTAGTAGCCCCGGTTGTCGACGCCCTTGAGGGAGAGGGTGGGGCCCAGCTCGCCCGCCTCCGCCGTGTGGTTGTAGACGACGTCGAGGATCACCTCGATCCCGGCGGCGTGCAGCGCCCGCACCATCCGCTTGAACTCGCCGACCTGCTGCCCGCCGGTCCCGGACGACGAGTAGCCCGCGTGCGGGGCGAAGTAGCCGATCGAGTTGTAGCCCCAGTGGTTGCGCAGCCCGCGCCGCAGCAGATGGTCCTCGTGGGCGAACTGGTGCACCGGGAGCAGTTCCACCGCCGTCACCCCGAGCCGGACGAGGTGCTCGACCGCCGCCGGGTGGGCCAGCCCCGCGTAGCTGCCCCGCAGATGCTCGGGGACGCCGGGGTGGAGCCGGGTGAAGCCCTTGACGTGCAGTTCGTAGATGACGGAGTCCTGCCAGGGCGTCTTGGGCCTGCGGTCGTCGGACCAGTCGTCGTCGTCATGGACGACGATCCCCTTGGGGACGTACGGCGCCGAGTCCCGCTCGTCGCGGACGGTGTCGGCGACGTGCTGCTGCGGCCAGTCCCTGACGTGCCCGTACACCTCGGGCGGCAGCGCGAAGTCGCCGTCGACGGCCCGCGCGTACGGGTCGAGGAGCAGTTTCGCCGGGTTCCAGCGGGCGCCGGTCCACGGGTCCCAGCGGCCGTGCACCCGGTAGCCGTACCGCTGCCCGGCACCGGCCCCCGGCACGAAGCCGTGCCAGATCTCATGGGTCAGTTCGGTCAGCGGCAGCCGCCGCTCGGTGCCGTCCGGGTCGAACAGACACAGCTCGACGGCCTCCGCGCCGCCCGCCCACAGGGCGAAGTTGGTGCCGGGGACGCCGTCGGGTCCGGTCCGGCAGCGGGCCCCGAGCGGGGTCGGCGCCCCCGGCCACACCGGTGGCGCGGGCCGCTCCCCGGCCCGCCCCCGTACCGCTTCCTGCTCGGCTGCGCTCGCCACCGTCCGGCCTCCCGCGGCTCGTCGGGCCCGCGTCCGGGGGAGCGGCGGCGTCCCGGCCGCCGCCCCCCTCGGGCGGTCCTCCCCCTGTTCTGCCCGCAGGGCCGTCCTCCCAACATGACCCGTACGGACGTTTCCCCCGGAGGGTGGCGGTCGTTGGGCCGCACGTGACATGTCTATGGAAGCGGGCGGGGCGCGCCCTCGCGGTGGCGGGACTGGTGGCGGGCCTCGCGGGCTGTACGGGGGCGGACGGCGGCGGCGGCTTCGGCATCGGTCTGCCGGGCGCCCAGCGGGACCCCGGCGACGTCATCCGGGTGAGCCCGGACGACGGCGGGCGGGGGGTGCCGGCCGAGGGCCCGGTGGAGGTGCGGATCGACAGCGGGCGGCTCGAACGGGTGAAGGTCGCGCAGGTCGAGGACGGGCTGCGGGCCGAGGTCGCCGGGGAGATCTCCGCCGACGGGCTGCGCTGGCGGCCCCGGCCGGACACCCGGCTCGCGCTGGCCGCCAAGTACAGCGTGGACGCGGTCGCGCTGGACGCGCACGGACGGCGCTCCGCCCGCCACACCACCTTCACGACGGTGGTGCCCGAGAGCCGTTTCATCGGCTACTTCAAGCCGGAGAACCGGTCCACGGTGGGCACCGGCATGATCGTCTCCTTCGGTTTCAGCCTGCCGATCGTGAACCGGGCCGAGGTCGAGCGGGCCGTCCGGATCACCTCGGACCCGCCGGTGGAGGTCGTCGGCCACTGGTTCGGCAAGGAGCGGCTGGACTTCCGGCCCGCCACGTACTGGCGGCCCGGCACCCGGGTCACCGTCGAGCTGGGACTCCGGGACGTCGAGGGGGCGCCCGGGGTGTACGGCATCCAGCGCAAGACGGTCGGCTTCACCGTCGGCCGCTCCCAGGTGTCCCTGGTGGACGCCGCCGCGCACACCATGGAGGTCCGGCGGGACGGCGAGGTCCTGGCGACCCTGCCGATCACGGCGGGCGCCCCGAAGACCACCACGTACAACGGGAAGATGGTGGTCACCGAGCTGTACGACGTGACGCGGATGGACGGGCGGACGGTCGGTTTCGGCGGCGAGTACGACATCAAGGACGTGCCGCACGCGATGCGGCTCACCGATTCGGGGACCTTCCTGCACGGCAACTACTGGGCCTCGGCGGACACCTTCGGCTCGGCCAACGTCAGCCACGGCTGTGTGGGGCTGCGCGACGAGAAGGGCGGCAGCCCGGACGCCCCCGGGGGCTGGTTCTTCGACCGGACGCTCATCGGGGACGTGGTGGAGGTGGTCAACTCGCGGGACCGGACGGTCGCCGCGGACAACGGCCTCGGCGGCTGGAACATGGAGTGGAAGGCCTGGCGGGCGGGGTCCGCGCTGCGCTGACCACGCCTCCCCCTCGCACCGCCCGCACCCCCCGGCACGGGCGGCCCTCCGTACCGGTCGATCGGGACGGAACGGTGACATTCACGAGGATCTTTCGTGTCCTGCGGTGTGATTGTCTAGCGCCGGGTGCGCGGGTCGAGCGCACCGGGGGTGGGCCCGTGACGTGACCGGGCCCTGCGAGGGGAGACAACCACAGTGAACGGGCAGCCGATATCGGGGGCATCGGTGGGGGCGGGACGACGCGGGGGCGTCCGTCTGCGGGCCCTGACGGCGGGGGCGCTGCTGGTGCTGCTCACCGCCTGCGGCGGCGGGGGGACGGCCGGCGGCGACGGCGGCAAGGCCCCGGCGGCGAGCGGCGGGCAGCAGGAGAACACGGCCTCGGAGGCGGTGGTGACGATCCTGCCGAAGGACGGCGCCGACTCGGTCGCCACCAGCGGGGTCCTGAAGGTCACCGCGGCCCAGGGCAAGCTGAGCACGGTCACGGTCGCCGACTCCAAGGGCACCGAGATCGAGGGCAGGATCGCCGCGGACGGCGCGAGCTGGTCGCCGGTCGCGCATCTGTCGGGCGGCACCCAGTACAAGGTCCACGCCGTGGCGAAGGACACCGCGGGCCGTGAGTCCGCGAAGGACACCACCTTCACCACCCTGGTCCCGAAGAACACCTTCATCGGCCACTACACGCCGGAGGACGGTTCGACCGTCGGCGTCGGGATGCCGGTCTCCATCAACTTCACCCGGGGCATCACCGACCCGGAGGCCGTGGAGAAGGCCATCAAGGTGACGGCCGTCCCCTCGGTGCCGATCGAGGGCCACTGGTTCGGCAACGACCGGCTCGACTTCCGCCCCGAGCAGTACTGGGCCGCGGGCACCAAGGTGACCGTGCACCTGAACCTGGACGGTGTCGAGGGCCGCCCCGGCGTCTACGGCAAGCAGAAGAAGACGGTCACCTTCACCGTCGGCCGCCGTCAGGTCTCCACGGTCGACGCGAGCGCCAAGACGATGAAGGTCGAGCGCGACGGCAAGGTGATCAGGACGATCCCGATCACCGCGGGCGCCCCGTCCACGACCACGTACAACGGTCAGATGGTCATCAGCGAGAAGTACAAGGTGACCCGGATGAACGGCGCCACGGTCGGTTTCGGCGGCGAGTACGACATCAAGGACGTGCCGCACGCGATGCGCCTGTCCACCTCGGGCACCTTCGTGCACGGCAACTACTGGGCCCCGGCGGGCACCTTCGGCTCCTCCAACGTGAGCCACGGCTGCGTCGGCCTCCGGGACGCCCGGGGCGCGGGCGACGGGTCGATGCCCGCCGCCTGGTTCTACGACCGCTCGCTCATCGGTGACGTGATCGTCGTGAAGAACTCCAAGGACAAGCAGATCCAGCCGGACAACGGCCTCAACGGCTGGAACATGCCGTGGTCGGAGTGGATCGCGTAGCGCCGTCGCGCGAAGCGGTCCCGCGAGGCGATTCGCGCGGGGCGCGCGCCCGACGGGGGCCCGGTGCTGTGAGCAACAGCACCGGGCCCCCGGCCGTTAACGGCCACTAACCTTCCTCCCATGACTGTGAACCTCGAAGTCGCCGAAGGCGTCGGCACGATCCGGCTCGCCCGCCCCCCGATGAACGCCCTGGACGTCGCCACCCAGGACCGGCTGCGCGAGCTGGCCCAGGAGGCGACCGACCGCGACGACGTGCGCGCGGTGGTCCTGTACGGCGGGGAGAAGGTGTTCGCGGCGGGCGCGGACATCAAGGAGATGCAGGTCATGGACCATGTGGCCATGGTCAAGCGGTCCCGCGCCCTCCAGGACGCGTTCACCGCCGTCGCCCGCATCCCCAAGCCGGTCGTCGCCGCCGTCACCGGCTACGCCCTGGGCGGCGGCTGCGAGCTGGCGCTCTGCGCGGACTACCGGATCGCCGCCGACGACGCCAAGCTGGGCCAGCCGGAGATCCTGCTCGGCCTGATCCCGGGCGCGGGCGGCACCCAGCGGCTCTCCCGGCTGATCGGCCCCTCCCGGGCGAAGGACCTCATCTTCACCGGCCGGATGGTCAGGGCGGACGAGGCGCTGACGCTCGGTCTGGTCGACCGGGTCGTCCCGGCGGCCGAGGTGTACGAGCAGGCGCACGCGTGGGCCGCCCGGCTCGCCCGGGGTCCCGCGGTCGCGCTGCGCGCCGCGAAGGAGGCGGTCGACCAGGGTCTGGAGGCCGACATCGACACCGGTCTCGCCATCGAGCGGACCTGGTTCGCCGCGCTGTTCGCGACCGAGGACCGGGAGCGCGGGATGCGCAGCTTCGTCGAGGAGGGCCCGGGGAAGGCGAAGTTCGTCTGACAGGCCGGTTCGGGGGGCCGATTCCACGGGAACGGCCCCCGCGGACGCGCCGGTACGGCCATGATGGGGGCATGGCGGGCCTGGAGGGCAGGGAACAACCGTGGCAGCGCGCGAGCGCCGCCGCAGCGCGGTGGTCATCGGCCGCGGACGACGAACAGGCCGCTCACGTAGTGGAGTTGTACGGTAACCCGGCCGACGAGGACGTGCGTCTCCCGTCCCGTCCGGAGTCCGCGTGGGTGGCCCGGCGGCTCACCCGGCACGTGGTGCTGCGGGAGTGGTCGCTGGGTCCGCAGATCGCGGAGCACGCGGTGCTGCTCGTCTCCGAGCTGGTGGGGAACGCGGTGCGGCACACCGGCGCCCGGGTCTTCGCGTTACGGCTCCAGCGGCGGCGCGGCTGGATCAGGGTGGAGGTGCGCGACCCCTCGCGCGGACTGCCCTGTCTGATGCCGGTGCACGAACTGGACACCAGCGGGCGGGGTCTCTTCCTGGTGGACAAGCTCTCGGACCGCTGGGGCGTGGACCTGGCGCCCCGGGGCAAGACGACCTGGTTCGAGATGAGGGTCGCCGACCGGCCCTGAGCGGGCATCCCTGACCGGCATCCCTGAGCGCCCCCCTGAGTGGCATCTCTGAGCGGCAACCTTGAGCGGCCCCCTGAGTGGGCATCCCTGACTGGCCCCGCTTGAGCGGGCATCCCTTCCTTGAGCGGGCATCCCTGACCGGCCGCCCTTGAACGGCCGACCTTGGGCCGACGGGTCACCCTTCCGAGGCGGGTCACCCCTCCGAGGCGGGCCACTCCCCTGGGACAGCTGGGGCAGGTCACGTTCCTGGACGGACCCGACCGCCCCCGCACGCACGGAAGCCCCCGTGCGCCATGGTGAGGCAGTAGGGGGCTTCCGTGTGATGCGCCGTGGACGGGGGGGTGTATCCACGGCCGCTCTGTCGACCTGGCCCGGGTCAAGGGGGTCGTTGCTCCGACTATGACAGACAAGGGGTCACCTCGCCAAAAGTCTTTAGTGGGGCAAAATGGGCAAAACCGGGATAGTTAGACGGTGAATCGTTGGTGACGTGCGGCACCTGCCTTGCAAACAATGAATGACTATGCGGTTCATCGATTGTTTCCCGGTCTTGTCCGCATAGTGGACGCCTCTTCTGGACTCGTAAACGTCCTTAATTGGCCTAATCTTCACCAAACGGTCGCTCCCGCCTTTAAATGGTCGAGTGAAGCCGACCGACCGCCGAGGAGTCCTCAGGGCGGGAGTGGCCGCCGCCCTCGCGGGAGCCCTCGCCACCGCCTGCGGCACGGACCCCCGCCCCGCCGCGCCCGCCGCCGTCCGGCGCCCCGCTCCCGAAGCCGTCCGCCCCGCCGCCCCCGCGCCCCGGCGCCTCCCCGGACAGCCCGTCGAGATCGCCCACGGCCCCCGCGACCGGCCCCGCGTCGCCCTCACCTTCCACGGCCAGGGCGACCCCGCCCTCGCCCGCACCCTCCTCGCCCAGGCCGAGAAGGCCGGAGCCCGCGTCACCGTCCTCGCCGTCGGCGGCTGGCTCGACGACCACCCCGAACTGGCCCGCCGCGTCCTCGACGGCGGCCACGACCTCGGCAACCACACCCAGCACCACATCGACATCAACGACATGACCGAGGACCAGGCCCATGCCGAGATCGCCGCCTGCGCCGACCGGCTGCGCCGCCTCACCGGCTCCGTCGGCACCTGGTTCCGGCCCTCCCGCACCCAGCACGCCGCCCCCGCCGTGGTGCGCGCCGCCCGCCGGGCCGGATACCCGCACGTCCTCTCGTACGACGTCGACTCGCTCGACTTCACCTCGCCCGGCGCCGCCGCCGTCGTCCGCAACGTCACCGGGACGGTCCGCGCCGGGTCCGTCGTCAGCCTGCACTTCGGCTATCCCGACACCGCCGCCGCGCTGCCCCTCCTCCTCGCCGACCTCGACCGCCGCGGACTGCGCGCGGTCACCACCACGGAGCTGCTGACCTGATGGCACACCCCACGCGGAGACACCTCGCACGGCGGACCGGGACCCTCCTCACCGCCGTCCTCCTCACCGCCCTCGCGGGCTGCGGCGGCGGCGACACCGGCAACGGCGCCGCCCCCGTCAAGCGGGCCGAAGCGCCCACCGCGCGGCGGCCCGCCGTCACCCCGCCGGGACTGCCGGGGATGCCCCCGCTCCTGGACCCCGAGGACGTCTACGCCGCCGACCGGCCCGACCGGCTCTCCCCGGTCGTCAAGGGCTTCCCCTCCCGGGTGTACGTCCCCAACACCAACTCCAACACCGTCTCCGTCATCGACCCGGCCACCTACCAGGTCGTCGAGACCATCCCCGTCGGCAGACAGCCCCAGCACGTCGTGCCCTCCTGGGACATGAAGACCCTCTGGGTCAACAACAACCGGGGCCACACCCTCACCCCCATCGACCCCGCCACCGGCAAGGCGGGCAAGCCCGTCGAGGTCCACGACCCGTACAACCTCTACTTCACGCCCAACGGGCGGTACGCGATCGTGATGGCCAGCATGGACCGCGAACTCGTCTTCCGCGACCCGCACACCATGGAACGGAAGAAGACCGTCCCGGTCAGCTGCTACGGCGTCAACCACGCCGACTTCTCCGCCGACGGCCGCTACTTCATCGTCTCCTGCGAGTTCTCCGGCGAACTCCTCAAGGTCGACACCGAGAAGATGGAGGTCGTCGGCCAGCAGAAGCTGCCCTTCCAGGGCGCCATGCCGCAGGACGTGAAGATCTCCCCGGACGGCAGGACCTTCTACGTCGCCGACATGATGGCCAACGGCATGTGGGTCCTCGACGGCGAGAAGTTCACCACCCCCGCCCTGCTGCCCACCGGCAAGGGCTGCCACGGCCTCTACGTCGGCCGGGACTCCCGCGAGATGTACGTCTCCAACCGGGGCGAGGGCTCCGTCTCCGTCTTCGACTTCACCAGGAACAAGCTCACCAAGAAGTGGCGGCTGCCCGACGGCGGCTCCCCCGACATGGGCGGCGTCTCCGCCGACGGCAAGGTCCTGTGGCTCTCCGGCCGCTACGACTCCGAGGTGTACGCCATCGACACCACCAGCGGCAGGCAACTGGCCCGCATCCCCGTCGGGAGCGGCCCCCACGGACTCGCCGTCTACCCGCAGCCGGGCCGCTACTCGCTCGGCCACACCGGGATCTTCCGCTGACCGGACCCGACCGGCGCGGGCGAGCGGGCGAGTGAGCGGGCGGGCGAGCGGGCGGGGGTGGGTCCGCAGCGGCCCCACCCCCCTCATCCGGCCCCGACCGGCCCGTTAATCTGACCCCGTCAGAGAAGCACCAAGAAGGGGCGGAAGCAGTGGCGGACATCGAGTCGGCACGCACGGCATTCAACCGGTACGACGTGGACGGGGACGGCTACATCACCGCCGCGGAGTACAAGAGCGTCATGGCGCAGCTGGGCGACTTCCACGTCACCGAGACGGTCGCCGAGGCCCTCATCAAGCAGCGTGACGGCAACGGCGACGGCAGGCTCTCCTGGGACGAGTTCTGGGGCAGCCTCGACAAGGCCTGACCCCACCGCCCCGGCGGGCGGCGCGGCGCTGAGTTGCCGCCCGTCCGGGGCTCGGTGACGATCGTCCGGTGACGCTTCCCGGACCCCTCGGCACCCCGAGCCGGCTGACCGCAGCGGCGCTCGCCGCAGCCGCCGTCCTGGCCGTCGCCCTGCTGGGCGCCGGACTCGCCCAGTACGGCACCGGCGAACTCGGCACCCCGGCGGCCGGCACCACCACCCTGCTGCGGCTCCTGCTGCTCACCGGTCTGGCCGTGCCCGTCGGAGAGATCACCGGACGCCGCTTCGCGGGCGAGGGCGCCCGGCCCAGGGCCCTGGCCGTCCCCGCCGCCCTCCTCGCCGCCGCCGCCTCCGCCGGACTCCTGCTGCTCTTCGTCGCCGTCAGCGGCCTCAGCCCGAGCGTCGTGTACGGACTCCGGGAGGGCCGCCTCCTGCTCGTCACGGCCAACGGCTGCGTCCTCGCCGCCCTCTGCGCCTCCTCCCGGCGCCCCGGACTCGCCGCCCTGCCGCTCGCCGTCGCCATCGGCGCCGAGGCGCTGCGCGCCCACCCCGAGGGCGCCCCCTTCCTCGGCACCTGCCTCACCCTCGTGCACCTCACCGCCGCCTGCCTCTGGACCGGCACGCTGTTCTACGTCCTGCGCGTGATGCGGCTGCGCGGCGGCGGCCGGGAGGTCCTCGCCCGGTACGCCCGGATGGCCGCCTGGGTGTACACGGCCCTCGCCGTCACCGGCACCGTCTCCACCCTGCGCAAGCTGCCCCTCGACGCCGTCCTGAGCACCGCCTACGGGCGTGTCCTGCTGGTGAAACTGGCCCTGTTCGGCGGTGCGAGCCTGCTGGCGCTCGCCGCCCGGAGCCGTATGACCTCGGGCGCGAACGCGCAGGGGCCCGCCCGGGCGGAGGTCTCCGTCCTGGTGGCGATCCTGGTCGTCTCGGCGCTGCTGACGGTGGTCCCCGACCCGCCCGGGACCACCCCCTGAGCGTCCCCCGGCCGCAGTCCGACGTCCGCCGGGCCGTCACCCTGCCGCCGTAGCCCCGCCGATGGCCGGATCGACCCCCGGCGCACGGCAGATCGTCGCGCGCCCCTCACCTGGGCTTTTGGCCGGAACCTGAGGGTCCGATCGGACTAGACCAATGCTTTTTCCGCAGGTCGTGAGGCAGCTCTTTGCCAGGCAGCTTCCTGGCATGTCCGGAAGCGGACACCGGGGCCCCCACAGTGATTTCCTCTGGGTGTGCGGCCGGGACGGCTGAAAAGCCACCGGCCGCCGAGGAAGTCACGACACGCGAGTACGTCGCACCCGTACCGCACCCGGACCTGGAACGGAGATCCACATGTTCTGTCGCTCCCGTCGCTCCCGCATCGTCCTCGCCGCCGTCGCCACCGCCGTCCTCGGAGGGTTCCTCACCGCCGCCCCGGCCCAGGCGGCGCCCACCGCGCCGACGAAGGTGACGCTCGGCGGGGACGACTTCGTCTGGCCCGTGCCGCCCAAGCCCGTACTGCCCTGCCTGCCGGGCGTCGGCCTGCCGTGCCGCGTCGTCGACCTCCCGGACGACTTCGTCTGGCCGATCGCCCCGAGGAACTGACCGCCATGCGCGCCACGACCGCCGCCACCGCCGCAGCCCCGCTTCAGAGCCACTCCCTGCGGGTCGCCTGCACCCCCGCCTCGAACCGGCTGGACGCCCCGAGCCGCTCCATGAGGTCCGCCACGATCCGCCGCTCCGTCCGCACCCCGATGCCCAGCGCACGCGCCACGGCATCGTCGGTCAGACCGCTCGCCAGGAGCTGGAGCAGCTTGCGCTCCTGGGGCGTGAGCCCACCCGGGAGGGCGTCACCGGGGCCGTCCAGCAGGCAGGCGTGCTCCCAGTAGGCCTCGAACAGGGCCCGCATGGCCAGGACCACCGGCTGACTGCTGAAGAGCAGCGCGGACGGCTGGGCCTGGCCGGGCAGCCCGGCGACCACCGCCGCCGAGGTGTCCACGATGAGCAGCCGCATCGGCAGCGTCGGCGAGGTGCGGATCTCACTGCCCCGCTCCGCCATCCACTGGGCGTGCGCCCGGGTGACCCGGTCGCCCGCGACGCTGTCCAGATAGATCGTGCGGAACCGCACGCCCCGCTCCATCGCCCGCTCGTTCAGCGGGCGGCCCGCCTCGACGGACTCCTGGGTCAGCGCCTTGCCGGGATGGAAGGCCAGCGACTCGTACGTACAGGACTCGGCCAGGGCCTCCAGCCGGGTGCGGATGTCGTCGACGTTGTCGAGGTGCTCCGCGCCGTCCAGACCGCCCGACCGGCCCGAGGCCGTGTACTCGGCCGCGAGGGCGGCCAGCGCCGCCCGGTTCTGCTCGATCCGCTGCTGCCGGGAGGCCAGCTCGCGCTCCTCCCGCTGGAGCAGCACCTTCAGACCGAGCGAGGGGTTCACCGCGCGCATCCGGCCCGGGGCGTCCCGGGAGGGCGCGAGCAGGGAGAGGCGCGTCAGCAGTTCGAGCGCTTCCTCCACCTTCTCGTACGTGCAGTCGAGGAGTTCCGCCAGGCGTCGCGGATCGAGCTCCTTGTGGAACAGGATCGCGCGGTACACCCCCAGGGTGTGCTGATCGAGCGACGAGACCTCGTCCACGTGCTGCCCCCAACAGTGATGCGGCCTCCGGCCCGTGGCGGGACGGAGGCTCCGAACCGGGGCCCTCCCGCCCCATTGCCGAAGCTGACCCGATTCAGCCATTCGTTCGAAGATCACGCTACCCGCTCGACGATCTCCTCGAAAGGGAGTTCACGTGCTTAAGACCGGTTCCGTCCCGCCGCGACTCGACGGTCTCGTCGTCCTCGTCGTCGACGCCACCACGGGCGTCGGCCGGGAACTCACGACCCGCCTGTGCGCGGCGGGGGCCGTCGTCGCCGTCGTCGGCGCCGGTCATCCGGACCGTGTCGACGACGCCGCCACCAACGCGGCCTTCCTCTGCAAGGCCCTCACCGACGCCGGACTCGTGGCCCTGCCGTACCGGATCGACATCGGCGACCCCGCCGAGGCCGCCCGGCTGCCCGGCCAGATCGCCGCCGACGTCGGCCCGCTGGACGCCGCCGTCGTCCTCCTGCCGCCGCCGGGCACCGGCGCGGGACCGCACGGCGCCTTCCGCGCCTTCTCGGCCGCCCTCGCCGCCGCCCTGCCGGCCGCCGCCCGCCATGTCGAGGGCACCTCGTCCGGCGCCACCGGACCGGACACGACGACGGCCGGGGACCGCATCTGGGTCCGCTCCGTCGTCGACGGCCTGGCCGCCGACGCGGCACGGCGAACAGTCGCTGACCGGCGGCCCCCGAGGGCCGCCGCCACAGAAGTACCACGGGGAGAGACATGTCCATCCGAGTCGTCGTGGCAGGGGACCACCAACTGGTCCTGGAGGCCTTCGCCGAGACCCTGAACGGCACCAACGGCCTGGACGTCGTGGGACTCGCCACGACCTTCGAAGCCGTACTGCCCGCCGTACAGCGGCACCGTCCCACCGTCCTGCTGCTCGGCGAGAGCACCATGGGGGGCAAGGCGCTGCACGCGGCGACCGAGGTCCGCTCGCACCATCCGACCTGCGGGGTCGCCCTGATGGTCGGCGCGGCCACCCCGTCCGTCGTCGACCGGGCGGTGGCCGCCGGGGCCCTCGGCGTCGTCCCCAAGACGGCCCGGCTGCCCCAGCTGATCACCACCCTCGTCGGGGTGGCCGGGGGCTGTCTCACCGTCGATCCCGGACTGCTGCGGCCCCCGGCGGCCGGGGACGCGCTGCTGCTCAGCGTCCGCGAGACGGACGTGCTGCGGCTCACGGCGGGCGGCGCGACGGTGAAGGAGATCGCGGGCGAGCTGTACCTCGCGGCCGGGACGGTACGGAACCTGACCTCGGCGGCGATCAAGAAACTGGGGGGCCGCAACCGCTTCGACGCGGCCCGCATCGCGACCGAGTGCGGACTGCTGTGAGGACCCCGCCGGGCGGGGGACGGCCCGGACGCGCGCCGGCCCCGGCACGAGGCGTGCCGGGGCGGGGCTTCACGACGTGGTGGAGCGGGGCGCTCCGGACGTACCTACTTCTCCAGGCAGAACTCGTTGATCGGGTAGCCCACGTGACGGTCCGCCGTCGGCAGGTGCCCCAGGATGCGGTCGCCCGGCTTCAGCTCGGTGCTGTTGAGCACCGCGGCGCCGGGACCCAGGACCCGCACGTGCCAGTCGTCCTGGAGGATCAGGTTGACGGTCTGCCCGCTGGGCGCGACCGCGTCGATCGAGATCAGCGGACGGGTCTCGATCTTCACCCGGCCGACGCTGACCGGGCGGGTGCGCCCGTCGACGTCGACCGCCAGGACCGAACTGCCGGCGTGCAGCTCGCTCAGGTAGTGGGTGCGGCCGTTCTGCCCCACGGTGTACGAGTGGAGGGCGCCCGCGTTCACCCGGAACGGACGGGTCGGCATGTACGGCAGCGGGTGGGTCTCGCTGACGCACAGGACCATGCCCTTGGAGTGGGAGCCCACCAGGATGCCCTCGTCCTTGCGGAAGTGGGTCGTGGTGTCGACGCAGGCGCGCTCGCCCATGCCGATGTGGGTGGTCGCCGTGACCGTCAGTTCGACCAGGGAGATCTCCCCGCCCTGCGCGGTGGCCGCCGTCCGCAGCGCCGTCGCGTCGCCGACCTTGCGGCCCCGCATCAGGACCCCGTCCGAACCGTGCTCCAGGACGCCGTACAGGATCTCGGCCTCCTCGGTGTCGGCGGCGGTCGTCACGATCGAGCCGGACGCCCCCGAAGCGGCGGCGATGACGATCTCCAGCGGGATCTTCGTCGGGTCGCGGAAGTCGAGGACGCTCCAGGCCTCCAGCCGCGCCGCCAGGCAGGCGTCCTCCAGGCTGTCGGCGTCGACGATCTCCACGTACCGGCCGAAACTCACGTCCGGGTGGGCGGCCTCCAGCGCGGCGCGGGCGTCGCGCGGGCCGGGGACGACCACGAGGTCGACCCCGCCGAGGTCGGCCGGGAGCTCCGGGGCGCCGCCCTCGAAGAGCAGGACCTTGCGGACGGTCGGCGGGAGACCGGCGAAGACCGCCGGGTCGGCGGCCACGATGCCGTCGATCTTCTGGTGCAGGGCCTCTTCGAGGACGGCGGCGGTGGCGTCGCCGGCCTCGCGGATGTCAAGCCAGCACAGTTTGGCGTCCGTCATGGTGCGGACCTCCTGTCAGTTCGTCGAGGTGGGAGTGGTCGAGCGGTGGGTCGTCGAGCGGCGTTCCGTCGAGGTGGTCGGGGGTGAGGCGTTCGCTGGAAAGCCGCTCCCGGCCGCCCGACTCGCTGAACGGGCCCGTGGTGAAGTGCTGTTCGGGGAAGTGGTGCACGATCCGGGCGACCTTGGCCGCCAGCGCGCGCGGGTCCTTGGCCTGGAAGATGTTGCGGCCCATGGCCACCCCGCCCGCCCCTCCGGCGATGGCGTCCCTGACATAGGCCAGGACGTCCTCCTCCTTCTCCAGGGCGGGTCCGCCGGCGACGAGCACCGGCACCGGGCAGGCGGCGGTCAGGTCGAGCATCTCCGCGGTGGATCCGAGGAAGACGGTCTTGACCAGGTCCGCGCCGAGGTCGGCGGCGATCGTCACGGCGTGCGCGACGACCGCCGGGTCCCGGGGGTCGTCGATCCTCGGCCCGCGCGGGTACACCATGGCGAGCAGCGGCAGGTTCCAGCGGTCGCAGGCGTCGGCGATCCGTCCGAGGTCCCCGATCTGCTGCCGCTCGTCGTCGGAGCCGAGGTTGACGTGGACGCTGACCGCGTCCGCGCCGAGGCGCAGGGCCTCCTCGACGCCCGCGACGACGTACTTGGCGTGCGGGTCGAGCGCCTGGCTGGTGCTCGCGTTGAGATGGATGATCAGCGACATCGCGGCGAACCGCTCCGGGCTGATGTGCCGGACGCTGCCCTTGTGCACGACGACGGCGTCGGCGCCGCCCGCCGCGATCCGGGCCGCGAGCTGGTCGAGCGTGGTGCCCTTCGGCACCACGGGACCGTCGTGGATCGAGTGGTCGAGAGGGGTGATCATCAAGCCGGCCGTGCTGTGGCGGTAGAGCCGCCGTAGCCGCAGCGACCGGGCGAAGTGGCCGAATCCGGTCATGGGACGCCCTTTCTGGTTCGCGAGGAGGCGTGATCGGGCTGGTGACCCGGGCCGCGCGCGCGGACGGGGTCGGCCCGCGCGGTGGCTCCGCGCGGGGAGCTGAGGGCCGGGCCGTCCGTGCCGGAGGCGTCCGGGGCGTCGGGGTCCGGTGGCGACACGGAGCGCAGATAGGCGCGGTCCGGTTTGCCCGAGGGGGTGAGCGGGAGCTTCGGCCAGACCGAGACCCGGACCGGGGTGTGTTCCGGGGTCAGCGTCGAGGCCACGTATCCGCGCAGGTCGCAGGAGGTGCTCCCGGCCCCCGAGTACAGCTCGACGGCCGCGTGCACCTGCTCCACCCAGTCGCGGTCGCGGACCCCGAACACGGTGGCCTGGCGCACCTGCGGATGGCGCATCAGCACCTCCTCGATGGCCGCCGGGTCCAGCTTCAGACCGCCGTGCTTGATCACGTCGCCCACCCGGCCGTCGAGCCGGAGGTAGCCGTACCGGTCCCGGTGTCCCAGGTCGCCGGTGCACAGCCAGCCGTCGCGGAACACCGTGTGGGTGCGCTCCTCGTCGCCGAGGTACCCGGCGGTGACCGTGGGCGAGCTGATCCAGATCTCGCCCGTCACCCCCCGCTCCACCTGCGGACCGCCGCCGGGGCCCCGGATCTCCACCCGTACCCAGGGGAACGGGCGGCCCGCCGAGCCGAGCAGTTCCGGCTCGCGGTGGTCCAGCGGGTTGAGGCTGCTGATGCCGCCCGCCTCCGTCGTCCCGTACACCTGGATGAGGACGTCGCCGAAGAGCTCGACGGCCCGTGCCACCCGCGCCGGGGCCGCCGGGGTGCCGCTGTACGTGATGCGGCGCAGCGACGACAGGTCGGTGAGCGGGGCGGCGGGGTGGTCCAGGAGCCGGTAGAGGTGCGGGACGGCCAGGTAGACGTCGGTCACCCGGTGCCGTTCGAAGGCGTCCAGGACGTCGCCCGCGTCGAACTCGTCGTGCAGGACGACCCGTCCGCCGCTCGCGAGGACCGCGTCGGCCATCGGCGCGGTGGTGTGGCTGATCGGTGTGACGGACAGCAGCGTCGCGGGTCCCCGGGGATCGAGGCCATGGGCGAGCCGCCTGACGAGTTCCTCGCGCGTGTCGTACCGCTGGGCCACCATCTTCGGGCGGCCGGTGCTGCCGCTGGTGAACTCGACGGTCGCCAGGTCCCCGGGTCGGGGTTCGGGCAGCCGGTCGGGCAGGTCCCGGGGGGCCGCGTCCCGCCAGGGGAGGGGCAGCACGGTCACGGCGGGGACGCGGCGGGCGAGCCAGGCGCCGCGCTCGGCGCTCTCGTCGTCGACGAGCAGCACCGACGCCCCCAGGTCCGCCAGGAGCCGGGCCTGGGTGGCGACCGAGAAGGTCTCCGTGTCGGTGCGCGGGTTCATCGACCGGACGTACACGGAGGTGGCGCCCAGGAGGTGGACGGCGTACCGGGCGCCGAGCATCGAAGGCCGGTTGGGGCCGGTCAGCACGGCGACGGTGTCTCCGGGGCGGACGCCGCGGGAGTGCAGCAGGGCGGTGAGGGCCCGTACCGAACCGGCGAGCCGCCCCGCGGTGACGGCCTCGGCGGCGTGGTGGACGACGACGCGCCCGGGGTCCTTCCCCAGTGCGTCGAGAATGCGGCGTACGTACATGGTTCCTCCTTTCCGGAAAGAGGGATTGGTGGTGTGCGGGCCCCGTGGCTTTCTTGTGCGGGAACGGGGTTGCGTGAAAGGGGATCTCCCGTGGTCAGGAGACGCGCAGTTGCGCCATCATTCCCATCGCGCTGTGGTCGATCATGTGGCAGTGGTAGGGGAACACGCCTCGGTGCGTGTCGAAGGTCAACTGGAGTTTCGCGGTCTGGCCGGGAAAGAGGAGGACGGTGTCCTTGAGGCCCGCCTCGGCCGGATAGACCGGCATTCCGTCCCGTTCGAGGATGCGGAACTGGACCAGGTGCGTATGGAAGTTGTGCGGGACGGTCGTGCTGGTGTTCTTGACCGTCCACACCTCGGTGGTGCCCCAGGCGACCTCGGTGTCGATCCGGTCGTGGTCGAAGGTCTTCTCGTTGATGTACGCCTGGTGGCCGGTGCCCGGCTCGTCCATCCGCAGCTCGAAGGTGCGCTCCACGGTGGGCGCGGGCAGCGCGGGCAGGGTGGTGAGGACGTCCGGCACCCGGCTGGTGTCGGGCACCTTCTCCTCCACGTCGAACCGCATGATCTGCCCGACGAGTTCGGTCGGTCCCGGGCCCAGCATGTTCGCCAGCGTGACCTGGGTGCCCGGCGCGTACCGCGAGAAGTCGATGACGAAGTCGGCCCGTTCGCCGGGGGAGAGGACGATCACCGGCGACGGCGCGGGCGCCGGGAGCAGCCCGCCGTCCGAGCCGACGTGGATGATGGGGCTCCCGTCGGAGAGCGCCATCACGAAGATCCGCAGGTTGCAGGAGTTGACCATCCGGAAGCGGTACTTGCGGGCCTTCACCTTCAGGTGCGGCCACGGGGCGCCGTTGACCAGGATGGTGGTGCGGTTGAGGGCGTCGTCCATCGTGTAGACCATCCGCCCCGCCGCGTCGAAGTGCGCGTCCCGCAGGATCAGCGGCACCTCGTACGGCCCCGACGGCAGTCCGAGCGCGTCCTCGGCGTCGTCGCCGAGGAGGTAGAGCCCGGACAGGCCCCGGTAGACGTGCTCGGACTCCATGTGGTGGGCGTGGTCGTGCGTCCACAGGGTGGCGCCCACCTGCCGGTTGGCGTACACGTACGTCTTCGACGCGCCCGGCTGGATGAGGTCCATCATCCCGCCGTCGTACTCCTGCGGGTTGTTCCCGCCGTGCAGATGGACCGAGGTCGGCATCGACAGGCCGTTGATCTGCCGCACCACGGCGGTGCGTCCGCTGCGGGCGCGGATCGTCGGGCCGGGGAAGGTGCCGTCGTACGTCAGGACCTCGGTCCGGAGGCCCGGCAGGATCTCCACCCGCGCCTTGCGCATGGTGACCGCGTAGTAGTCGGCCGACCGGGTCCGCCGGTAGGGAGCGAGGACGCGCGGCCGGGGCAGCGGGACGGAGAACGGGGTGACCTGCGGCGGGCCCGCCGGGGGTTCGGCGGCCACCGCCGGAGTGCCGGAGGTGAGGCTCTGGAACACCCCGCCGGCCGCGCCGACGGCACCGACGGCACCGGCGGTGAGTCCGAGTCGTACCGCATGGCGGCGAGAGAACACGGCGGATTCCTAACGTGACGGTTTTCCGGGAACGGTGGTGAATTCGTTCTCCGAGCATGTGGGCGACCGGCCCGAACGCCGAGGGAGTTCGCGTCGGCGCTTGCATGTGTCACGCGATCGATGACCTCGGTCATTCCGGCCGGTCGGCGCGGGAACGGGGGCCTCCGGAAATGACGGCCGTCACGGGGGAATGGCGGGTGTCACGGCGGGGAATGGCGCGCGTCACGGTCGGGAATGGCGTGCGTCACGGTGAGGAGGGGTGTGGGTCACGGCGGGGAATGGCGTGCGTCACGGTGAGGGGCGCGGTCCGTCACGTACCGCCCGGGAAATGTCACCGGTTCCGGCGGGGACCGGCCTGGGCCGGGTTCCGCGCACGAGAGTGTTTTCCGGCGTCTGCCCCGCCTGCGGCGCCTTTCCGTCCGCCGGCCACCGGGCCGTACGGCCCCGGCGCCGGACCGTCATCCACGCGCACCCGGAGGCACCGTGCCGACCACGCAGACCCCACAGTCCCGCCCCGCTCCTGCCGGGACCGGCCGTACCGCCGGGACCGGCCGTACCGCAGGCCCGGCCGATGGCACGGGCCCTTCCGGCTCCACGGGTCCCACTGGCCCGACCGGCTCCACGGACCCGACCGGCCCCACTGGCCCGACCAGCGCCACGGGCACGACCGGCATGGTCAGTCCCACGGGCACGACTGGTCCGACCGACCCCACCAGTCCTACGGGCGTGACCGGCCCCACCAGTCCCACAGGCACGGCCGCCCCAGCCGATCCCGCGCGGCCCCCGGCCGCTCCCGTCGTGCCCGCGTTCATCGGTGGTACGCGGGTCCTCTTCTCCGACGGGGACGTCGCCACCCTCGCCGGGCCCGTCACCTCCCTCGCCCTCCGGCCCGTCCGAGGCGGCGTCCGTACCGCCCTGGAGCGTCTCGCCGCCGGGCCCGTACCCGCCGAGGAGCTGTACGAGGGCCTCCGGCCCGCCGAGCGCGCCCAGTTCGGGAAGGTCCTCGACCGGGCCCGGCACCTGTTGGCCCACGCCGTCCTCGCCCCGGACGACGGCCGCGAGCTGCTGCGCCTCGAACCGGTCGCCCGGGACTCCGCGTACCGCCCGGCCGTCGTGCCCGCCGACGCGACCGTCCGTCTCTCCCGCTTCGCCTTCTGCCGGACCCGCGCGGGCGCCCTCGTCCTGGAGTCGCCGCTCGTCAAGTTCCGCGCGGTCCTCGCCGACCCCGCCGTCCGCGCCCTCGCCGCCGCCCTCGGCGAGCCCGGCACCCCCGCCCGGCTCGGCGCGGACGCCGGTCTCGACGGGCCCGCCACCACCGGCCTCCTGGGCCACCTCGTCGGCGCCGGATTCGCCGAACTCGCCGACGGGAACGGCTCCTTCGGCTCCGACGACGAGCCCGTGCTGCGGCAGTGGGACTTCCACGACCTCCTCTTCCACTCGCGCGTCCGCTCCGGCCGGTACGACGACGTCTTCGGCGCCGTCTACCCGCACCGGGGGGCCGTCGAGCCCCGGCCGGCCGTCCGCCCGGTCCCCGAAGGGCCCGCCGTCGCCCTCCACCGGCCGACCCGCGAGGAGATCGCGGCGCACGACCCCTCCCTCACCACCGCCATCGAGACCCGCCGCTCCATCCGGGGCTACGGCGACCAGGAGATGACCGCCCGCCAGCTCGGCGAGTTCCTCTACCGGGTGGCCCGGGTCCGCGCCCACTACACGCCGGAACCCGGCGGCGACCGCGACGAGGTGGTCTCCCGCCCCTACCCGAGCGGCGGCCAGGGGTACGAGCTGGAGCTGTACGTCACCGTGCGCCGCTGCGCGGGACTGGCCCCCGGCGTCTACTACTACGACCCCGTCGGCCACCGCCTGGTGCTGCGCAACGGGGACGAGGCGGCCAGGGAGTCCCTCTTCCACGTCGCCTCCCGCGCCACCGGGATGGAGGCGCGCCCCGACGTCCTCGTCACGGTCACCGCCCGCTTCCAGCGCATGTCGTGGAAGTACCGGGCCATCGCCTACGCGACCACGCTCCGGCACACCGGCGTGCTCTACCAGACGATGTACCTGGTGGCGACGGCCCTCGGGCTCGCCCCCTGCGCCCTCGGCAACGGCGACGCGGACATGTCCGCCGAGCTGCTGGGCCTGGACTACCTCCAGGAGTCCTCCGTGGGCGACTTCCTGCTCGGCAGCAGGCGCCCGGACGACTCCGTCGCAGGTGAGCCGGGGGAGGGCTGGCAGATGCTCAACAGCCCCGAGTGGTCCCTTCCCGGGAATCCCTGAGCACTCCGCAGTGACGCCGGTTATTCCGGGCGTGATAAACGTCAGGTGGTACCGGGAAAGGCTGGTGCGGGAGAGGGCGGGTCAGCATTATTGGTGTTGCAGCCGAACGGTTGCGGAGAAGAATTCGGAAAGGAATTCAGAATGAGCATCGACGACATCAAGCAGGGCCAGGACGCGGACAAGGCGTTCGAGAACTTCGACGTCGACGAGCTGGAGACCCTCGAGGTCGCCCAGGGCGTGGCCCTCCCGGAGATGGGTGCCTCCAGCGGCTCGATCGGTACCTCCTCCTCCTCGTCCTCCACCTGCTCCGCCTGCTGAACCTCCCCCTCACCGAAACGCCGAAAGGAAACACACCATGAGCATCGACGACATCAAGAACGGCGACGACGCGGCCTTCGACAACTTCGACGTCGCCGAGCTGGAGACCCTTGAGGTCGCCCAGGGCGTGGCCCTCCCGGAGATGGGTGCCTCCAGCGGCTCGATCGGCACCTCGTCGTCGTCCTCCTCCACCTGCTCGGCCTGCTGACCGAGCGACAGAGGCTGAACGCACGACGCACGAAGGATGCGACCGCCCGGCTCCGGCCGGGTGGCGCATCCTCGCGTGCGTTTCTCCGTATGACGAATGACGTGTGACGGCGAATGCCGTGCGGCGACGTGGGACGGGTGATCGGCGGGCGGACCCCGCCGAGGGGAACGGTTTCAGCCGCGCAGGGCCACATGGAACGACGAGGCCCACAGCACGGCCGCCGCGCCGAGGCCCACCACCGCGCGGATCGTCTCCGCGCTGGTGCCGGCCGCCAGGACGACCAGGCCCACCACGGCGACCGCTGTCAGGAGGACCGCCGTCCACCGGTACTGCCCCTGGTCGAAGAGCCGGGCCAGCGGGAAGAAGTGCACCCCCACGACCAGGCAGATCCCGACCGGGATGAACTCCGGGTGCCCCGAGGCGTTCGACGCCGCGATCACCGCGAAGATCGCCACCACCTCGGCCGCGTTGACCATGCCGACGCCCCGGTTCCACTTCTCCGGCAGCCGCACCAGACGGGTCACCGGGCCCGCGGTGCCCCGGAAGGCCAGTACGACCGCCGCCACGGTGACGGCCGCCGCGACGATCCCGACGGCCACCGACACGGGCGCCGCCGCTATCCCCGAACCGCCCGCGAAGGCCCATACGAGGGCGAAGACGGCGAGGACGATCGCGCCGCGACGGCGCAGATCACGCGTGAGCGCCAGGCACTCGGCGTCGGTGGATTCCGTAGTCATGGCGCGGACACTACAACGATCATCAGAGCGGCTTGTCTGTTTTCAGCCAGTCCGACCGGCGGGTAGCCGGCCCGGCCCCGGCCCGCGCGTCACGGATGAGATGACACATGTAAGGGCGGTCCCTTTTCCGCTACCGCCCCGCAATTCCATCGCCCCATGATGGGGTCCGGCCCGCTGAGACGCGAGGACCGGAAAAGAAAAGCGAAGAGGCACAGGACGTTGTTCTCGAATTCTCGGAAGGTGCGAAATCATGGGGGTTGATGCGCTGGAGCGCACTGCCGTGAAGCCGGATTCCGACGGCCTGACGGGAGTGCGGCTGCACACACGGATGCCGGTCACACCGGTCTGGCTGGCCCGGTACGTCGTACCGGTCGCCCGCGCGCTGAACGAGGCGGGCGCCCCCGCCGTCCAGCTGCGCCGGGGGTGGCTCCACGGGCCGCACGTCGACATCCTCGCCCGGGACGCCGCCGGTGTCCCCGGCGGCGGCCCCGACTGGGACCGCGTCGCCCGCGACCTGACCGCCGGACCGCTCGACCCGCCCCGCGCCCTCACCGAGGAGACCTACCTCGACCAGGCCCGCGAGTTCGGGCGCCTGGAGGCCGTCCAGCCCCCGTACCTGCCGCTCCGCGAGCACGGCGCCGTCGAACGGATCACCTCCACCGACAGGGCCGCCTCCACAGACCGGACCGTCTCCGCCGAGCGGCCCGGCGGCACCGTCCGCGACCCGCGCCTCGACCGCTTCCGCACCGTCGTCCACGGCGCCCTCACGCCCGCCCTGCTCCGTACCGTCGACGACCTGGCGGGCGCCCCCGGCTCCGGCACGCTCCGCCTCGCCGAAGCCTTCGTCGCCCTCGCCGACACCCACACCCTCGGCCTCGGCTACGGCGTCTTCTCGCCCCGCTCCCACGTCGAGGCCTTCCTCGCCTGGGCCGCACCCACCAAGGACGTCCGGCCCGTCTTCCGGGACCGCCTCGCCAAGGACGCGCCCGCGCTCCGCCGGGTCGTCGAGCAGCGGCTGAGCGGCGAGGTCTCCGCGACCGCCGCCGCCTGGCGCACCGGACTCGCCTACGGAGCCGGGGCGCTGGAGAGCGCGGTCGCCGCCGGGACCCTCACCCTCGACCTCCTCGACGGCGCCACCGCGGGCCTCGACCGCTCCGAGATGGGCCCGCCCGGGGCCACCACCACCGTCCCGAGGGGCGAGCAGCCGGACAGCGACTTCCACCGGACCGTCGGCGCGGCCGGAGTGACCTCCTCGCCCTCCCCGTGGTTCGCCTCCTTCCGCCTCCTGACGAACCTCTTCTACGAGCAGCTCCCGCTGCTCACCGTCTCCCCGATGCAGCGCTACTACACCTGCTTCGCCGTCGCCGAGACGGTCGACGAGGTCCTCGGCGTCTCCTGGCGCGAGCGCCTCGCCGCCCGTGCGCCGGGCGCCCCCGCCGGGGGACCGAGCCCCGCCGCCCCCGCCCCGAGCGCCACCGCGCCGGGCACCGCCCCCGAGGGAGCCCTCCGATGACCGCCCCCGTGATCGGCACCCCGACGGACCTCCTCGGAGCCCCGGCGCCGGTGGCCGTACCCGTACGAGCGCCCGCCCCCGCGCGAAGGACGGCCCCCGCGCGAGAGACGGCCCCCGCCCCCGTACCGGCGTCGGCCCCCGCCCCCGAGCCTCTCTGGTTCCTGCGGGTCAACCCGCTGCGCCGGGCCCGGCTCGCCGATGCCGAGCTGCGCCGTCTGCTCGCCCTGGTCACCGCCTCCGAGCAGGCCCTCGCCACCGCCGCAGCGACCGCCTCTGACGAGCTGTACGAGCGGATCGGCGCCGCCGCCGACGACGCCGCACGACGCGAACTCATCGCCCTGCGCCGGTCCGTGCACAACGACAAGGCGCCGAAGGGGACCCCGGAGACCGCCGGCCCCGCGACCGGGGCGTGGCTCGCCTCCCGCCGGGACCGCGACCGCGCCCGCGCGGAGCTCGTCGCCCGCTACCCCGACGCCGCCGAACGCGAACGGGGCGTCCTCGCCGGACTCCTCGGCGACCCCGACCTGCTGCGCTCCCTCGCGCTCGTCGCCCCCGAGGTCCACCAGGAGGCGGAGCGCTACCGCGCCGCCGTCCACGCCCCCGGCAAGGTCCCCGCCAAGTCCCGCAAGTCCGAGCGCGGACTCATCCAGTACGTCACCCGCGCCATGGTCCGCACCAGCCCCCTCGCCCGCTTCACCGCCGTCGGCATCGCCGAGCCCGATCCGGGCGCGGCGGGGCCCGACGAGACCGGGTTCCCCGGCGCCACCGCCTTCCCCGGGCTCGACCGCGTGATGCTCAACTACGTCGTCGGCGGCCTGCCCGACCCCTCGGGTCTGCCCCTCGAACAGCTCTGGATCGGCCTCCCGCCCACCTCGGCACCCGACCCGGCCGCCGGGAAGCTCTTCTTCCTGAAGTCCGGACCCGAGGGGACGCGCCGCGCCGCCGTCTCCCTCAGCGGCCCCGCCGGAGACCTCCTCGACGCCGTCGGCATGGGCCCGCGCCCCTTCCCGTCCGTCGTCGCCCATGTCGCCCGGCGCTCCGGCCGCACCCCCGACGAAGCCGCCCAGGCCGTCCGGGGCGCCGTCGCCCAGGGCCTCCTCTGCACCTTCCACGAGGCCGAGGACGGCTCCGCCGACTACACGGCGCTCCTCTCCCCGGACGACCCGCGCCCGGCCACCCGGGAACTCACCGACCGCGTCAAGGCCGGACTGCCCGCCTTCACCGACGCGCCCGCCGCCGCCCGAGGCGCCGCCCTCGCCGAACTCCGCGGCGCCCTCGGCGAACTCAGCCACGCCGCCGGCCGCCCCGCGCACGTCACCGTCGAGGAGGACTACGTGATGCCGCCGCTCAAGGTGGCCACGGAACCCTGGAAGGAATCCCTCAAGGACCTCGGCCCGGCCGTCGAACTCCTCACCGTCTTCGACTGGCTGCACGACGTCCGGGTCCTCATGACCGCCGCGTTCGTCGAACGGTTCGGCCCCGGCGCCAACGTCCCCCTCGCCGAACACGCCCCGTTCGTCGTCGGCGAGGTCTCCCGCCGCGCCGCCGCCATGGCCGCCGTCTACGGCCCCGACGGGCCCGGCGACCCCGCCGCGCTCAAGGGCATCGGCCCCGCCGACGGCTCCCTCGAACGCGTCTACGAGATCCGCCGCGAGGTCACCGAAGCCGTCCACGCCCTCATCGGACAGGCCGTCGCACGCGGCGACGACACCCTCCGCATCAGCCCCGCCGAGGTCGCCGGACTCACCGCCGCCCTCCCCGAACGCTTCCGCCGCGACCCGCTGATCTACGGCGTCCTGCTCCAGCGCGGCGACGGCCACCTCGTCCTCAACGACGGCCTCCCCGGCCACGGGATGCTCTACGCCCGCTTCCTCGACGCCGACCGGCGCCTCGGCGGCCGGGCGCTGCCCCGCCTCGCCGAGCACGTGCGCCGGGTGTACGGCCACGACGGCGCCCGCGTCACCGAGGACCTGGGCCTGCACCGGCTCAACGTCAACGCCCACGCCCCCGTCCTGCCCGGTGGCCTCACCCCCGACGACTGGTTCGGACTGCGGCTCGCCCACGACCCGGAGACCGACTCCCTGCGCGTCGAGGACGCCGACGGCACCCCGCTGCGGGTCCTCCCGCTCGGCACCGGCCACCCCGGCCTCTTCCCGCCGCCGCTCTCCGTCGCCTCCGGCCTCGCCATCAGCGGCCGGCTCTTCAACGCCCTCCCCAACAGCTGGCACGCCGCCACCCCCTGGGACCGGTCCGGCACCCGCACCGCGCCCCGCATGGCCGTCGGCGACGTCCTCATCGGCCGCCGCCGCTGGTACGGCGGAGAGGAACTGGGCACCGCCCTGGCCGCCGGACCCGAGGAGCACGACCGGCTCCTCGCCCTCACCGCCTGGCGCGCCAGACACGGCGTCCCCGAGGAGGTCGTCGTCAAGACCGTCCCCGAGGACGAGGGCCCGCTCTCCGTCGGAGCCCCCGACATCCAGTCCAAGCGGCTCCAGCAGAAGCCCCAGTACGTGGACCTGAGCAGCGCGCTCGGTGTCCGCGTCCTGCCCCGGATGCTGGAACGGCGCGGCGCCGACACCGGCGGCAGCTACCTGGAGGAGGCGCTGCCCGGCGTCGTCGACGGCACCCACGCCACCGAATGGGTCGTCGAGGTCGGCCGGGCCCCCGGCGGCCGTTTCACCTACCACCCCACGACCGAGGCAGAGGAGCGGTGACGATGCTCAGGACACGCCCCGACCTGCACTACGCGCCCGTACCCGGCGGCGTCTACTTCAGCGGCGCCCGCGCCCAGTTCGTCCTGCGCGGCTCCGAGGTGCTGCACGCCGTCGCCCAGGGCTGCGTCCCGCTCCTGGAGAACGGCACCGACGAGGACGCCCTCGTCGCCGGGATCGGCACCGAACGCGCCCGCCCCGCCGTCCGCCTCCTCGTCGACAGGCTCCGCGAGAACGGACTGCTCCTCGACCCGGCCGCGCACACCGCGCCCGAGCCGTCCCCCGAGGTGCGGCGGGCCCACGCCGAGTCCCTGGCCCGGCTCGAAGGACTCCTCGACGACCCGTACGGGGCCTTCGCCCGGCTGCGCGCCGCGACCGTCCTCGTCACCGGCCCCGGGACCGCCACCGGTCCCGCCGCCCGAGGACTGCGCAGGGCCGGGATCGGCACGGTCCTCACCGCCCCCGACCCGGACCGCGTCCCGGACGCGGTCCTCGACATCCGGGAGGACGACCGGGACCCCGGAGCCCCGGACACCCGGACGGGCCCGGACACCCGGACGGGCCGGGAGGACCGCGCGGGCGGGGCGCCCGCCGCCCTCGTCGTCCCGGTGCGGCTCGGCGGCTCCGGCGTCACCCTCGTCGGACCCGCCGTCACCGCCACCGGACCGGACGCGGGCCCGGCCTTCCGCGACCGGGCCCGCGCCTGGGCCGCCGCCGACGGCACCGCGCCCGCGCCCCGCCCGGTGGCGGACGCGCTCGCCGGAGCCCTCGGCGCCCAGCTCCTCGTCGACGTCCTCACCGGTACGGCGGCCCCGGGCGAGGCCCATGTGGTGCACGGGACGGACCTGGTCTCCGACCGGGTCACCGTCGAGGGAGCCCATCAGGCGGCCGCGCCCGGCCGACCCGGCTCCCCCTCCGACGCCCCGCGCCCGACCGGCGACGGGACGGCCGGGACCGTGACCGGCGACGGCACGTCCGTACGGCCGACCGGCTCCGTCCGGCCGACCGGCGCCGACGCCTCCGTACGGCAGACGAGCGGCGAGCCGGTCGAGCCGGTCGAGCCGGTCGGGCCCGCCGGGCCCGTCCGCCCGTCCGCCTTCGCCCGGCCGACGGGTGACGGCACCACCGTCCCCGTACCGCCGACCGGCGACGCCCTCCCCGCACCCACACCCGCTCACGGCGACGGTCCCGGACCCCACACCCTCGCCGCCGCGCCCGCCGACCCCCGGCCCGAGCCGGACGGGGCGCGGGAGGCCGCCGCTCCGCTCGGCGCCCGCTGGACCGGGCCCGTCGCCCTCGGCGAGGGCGCCGACCTGCCCCAGATGCCGCTCGCCCTGCGCGCCGCCACCCCCCGCACCACCACCGGCGGCACCACGACCACGGTCCTCGCCTGGGCCGCCCACCAGGAGACCGCCACCGTCGCGGCCTGCCTGGCGGCCCTGCGGACCCTCATCCCCGGGGCTCCCACCCCGGCGGCCGGTCCGCACGCCCACATCCCCGGGGCCCCCACCCCGGCGGCAGGGCTCACCAGGGAACACTGGCTCCTCGACGGCGCGCTGCGCCTGCTCGCCCAGGAGGCGGAACCCCTCGCGACGACCGTCACCCCGCACGTGCCGCCCGCGGCCCTCCCGGCGGGCGCTCCCGCCGGGGCCGCGGGCGGCGGGGCGTGCGCCGCGCTCGACCCCGAGGGGCTGCGCGTCCTCGCGGGCCTGCGGACCCTCCTCGCCGACGAACCCGCCGTACGGCTGCTCGCCGTGCCCGGTCTGGACTGGCGGCTCGCCGAGGTGACCGCCGACGGCGCCGTCCTCGGGCGCGGCTGGGGCGCCGACGCGGCGGAAGCCGCCCGCACCGCCCTGTGCACCGCGCTCGCCCGCACCCAGACCACCGGCGCCGACGGAACCGTCGACCCGCTCTCCACCGACGCCCTGCTCTTCGCCGACCGCGCCGCCCTGGACGCACTCCGCGCCCGGCTGGCCGCCCGCTCCGGCACCGGCTACCGGGGCGAGGCGACGCGGTACGACCCCGTCCTCGGCGAACTCCCCTTCTGGTACGGCCCCGTGGAGGCCCACGATGCCCACTGACACGCTCACCCGCGCCCCCGCCCTCGCGCTCGGTCCCGGCTTCGCCGCGCACCCCGCCGACGAGGACTGGAAGTCCGTACTCGCCGCGCTCGCGGACCTGGCCGCCGCCCTCCCCGGGGTCACCGTCGCCGTCGACCGGGGCTGGCACCTCGACTGGGAGCGGGACCGCCTCGCCGGGGCCACAGCCGAGGGCCTGGCCCACCTCTCCGTGCGGCTGCGCGCCGACGAGGTCCTCGTCGGACCGCTCAGGACGCCCGGCACGGACGCGGGCTGCGCGGGCTGCGCCGAGGTCCGCGACCGGACCGTCCCCGACCACCCGCTGGCCGGTGACCTCCGGTACGCGACCGCCGCCCCCGGCCCCGGCGCGCCGCTCCTGCCCGAACTGCTCCGGGCGGCCCTGGAGCACCTGGCGGGACGGCCGCTCGGCCCCGGCGAACTGTTCGCGGTCTCGCCCGGCGGTCTGCGCCGCCACCGGATCGCCCGCAGCTTCCACTGCCCGCTGTGCGGCCCCGCCCACGACCGCCTGGACGGCACCACCACCCCGGCGCCGCTGGCCCTGACCGGCCGGCCCGCCTTCCCCGACGACCCGACCCGCACCGCCGCCAGCCGCCTCGTCGAACGCGGAGTGCTCCAGGACCGCCTGGTCGACGACCGCTTCGGACCGGTCCGCGCGCTCCTCCGCGAGTCCCGCGCCCCCTTCGCGATGAGCATGGCCGTGGTGCCCGACGCCCCGGCGATGGGCCACGGGCGGGCCCGGACCTTCGCGGAGACCGGCCCGGTGGCGATCCTGGAGGCGTACGAGCGGCTCGCGGGCTTCCCGTACGACGTGCCCGTCCTCACCGGCCGCTCCTACGCGCGGGTCGCGGACCACGCCGTGGACCCCGCCGGGCTCGGGCAGTACACCGCCGAGCAGCTCGCCCACCCCACCAGCCGGGCCACCCCCTTCGACGCGGACACCCCGATGGACTGGGTGTGGGGCCACGACCTCGCCGACGGGCGCCCGCTGCTCGTCCCCGCCGACCACGCCTTCTACCAGTACGAGTACAACCACCGCAGGGACCGCAGGGCCGCCCGGCTGGCCGGGACGCCCGGCCGCAAGCACTACTTCTACGAGTCGTCCAGCGGCTGCGCCGTCGGCGCCAACCTCGAAGAGGCCGCCCTGCACTCGCTGTTCGAACTGGCGGAGCGGGACGCGTTCCTGCTGTCCTGGCACCGGGCCGCGCCCCTGCCGGTCATTCCGAACGACCGCCTCACCGACCCGACCAGCCGGGCCATGATCGAGCTGATGGAGTCGCGGGGCTTCGACGTGCACCTGCTCGTCGCCACCCAGGACATCGGCCTGCCGGTCGTCTGGGTCCTCGCGGTGAACCGGCTCAACCCCTTCCCCGCCACCTTCTCCTCGGCCGGTTCCGGCGCCGACCCGCAGTCCGCGATCCGGGGCGCCCTGCGCGAGGTCGCCCAGCTCGTCACCAACCCCGTCGACTGGACCCGGGAGACCGTCGAGCCGATGGTCGCGGACCCGTGGCTGGTGCGGGAGCTGGAGGACCACGTCCGCTTCTCGTCGCTGCCCGAGACCGCCGTCCGCGCCACCGCCGCCCTCGGCGGACCCCGGGTCACCCTCGAAGAGGCGTTCCCCGGCTGGCCCGGCCGGATGGACCGGGGCTCCGGCGGGGACGTGCGGGGCGCCCTCGACTTCGTGCGCGGACTCTTCGCCGACGCCGGTCTCGACCGGATCGTCCTCGTCGACCAGACGAGCCGCGAGCACGCCGACGCGGGCATCCACGTGGCCCGCGCGGTCGTCCCCGGCATCGTCCCGATGTGCTTCGGCCACGCCCAGCAGCGGCTCGCCGGTCTGCCCCGGCTCACCGCCGCGCTGCGCGGCACCGACCAGGAACACCGGGCGTTCCCCCTCGACCCCCACCCGTTCCCATGACGACCTCCCCACCGAGGGCACAGGACCGCACGGCCCCGGACCAGGACAGCGGGGCCCCGGCCCAGGACCGTGGCCTTCGGGTCTCGGCTCCGGTCCCGGGCCACGGCCTTCGGGTCCCGGCTCCGGCCCCGGTCGTCCGGGTCCCGGTCCCAGCTCCTCCGGTTCCGGGTCCGTCCCTCCCGGCCGCAGACTCACTCCGGGCCCTTCCGGCCTCGGCCCAGGTCTACGCTTCTCCGGCTCCGGACCAGGCTCCGGACCAGGCTCCGGACCAGGCTCCGGACCAGGCTCCGGACCAGGCTCCGGACCAGGCTCCGGACCACGCTCCGGACCAGGCCCTTCGGATCCCGGACCCGGACCACGGCCTTCAGACCCCGGCCCTTCGGGTCCTGGTCCCGGGCCACGGCCTTCAGGCCCCGGCCCTGGCCCCGACTCCGGCTTCGACCCCGGCCCAAGCTCCTTCGGCTTCGGCCCTCCCCCCGACGCCGCCGTCCGCCCCCCGCGCGGTGGCGCCCCGGCGCGCCCCGGTGGACCTGCCGGGTCCCGACGGGGACAACAGCATCGCCCGCGAACCCCTCTGGTACGCGTACGGGGCCGGGGACGACGCCCCCGAGGCGCCCCCGTGGACCTGGGTGCCGCAGCCCCCGCCCGACACCCACGTCCCGCCCCCGTCCCCGCGCGGGGACGGCCCGCGCACCACCCTGCCGCTGGGCACCCACGACCGCCTCGCGGCCCTGCCGTACCCGGGCACGCGCCCCGGCGACGCGGCCGGACCGCCCGGTGGCGTGACCGCTCACGGCCCCGGTGACGCGGCCGGACCACTCGGCCCCGCGACCGCTCACCGCCCCGGCGACACCGCCGGATCTCCCGTCGGCGCCACAGCCCACCGCCCCGGCGCCCCGACCCCCGGGCCCCTCGCCGGGACCCCCGGCGCCCCGGCCCCCGGCCCCTCCGCCGAGCCCCTCGGAATCCGCCTCGGCCGCGCCCTCGTGACCGCCTTCGGGCCGCAGCGCAGGGAGCCCGAGAACCCCTACAACGACCACCGGCCGTACGCCTCGCCGCGCTGCCTCTTCCCCGTCCACGCCTTCGTGGACGGAGGCGCGGGCCAGCCCTGGCGGCTCCTGGAACCGGACCGGCACTCCCTCACCGGCACCCCGGAAGGGCCCGCCGGGAACATCGTCCTCACCGGCCGCTACACCAGCGTCCCGGCCGCGTACCAGTGGTTCCGGGGCTCCCTCGTCGCCCTCGAACTCGGCTTCACCCTGCGGGCGTTGAGCCTGGGCCTCGAACTCTTCGACGTGCCCGCGCGGCTGCGGCTGCCCGGCCCGGACGCCCACGCGCTGCTGCCCGCCCTGGGTCTCGACGACCCCTGGGCCTGGTCCCTGCCCCTCGTCGTGGAAGCGGAAGCGGAAGCGGAAGCGGCAACGGCAACGGCAGCGGACGACGCCGGTGGCGGGGCCGATACGCCGCTCCCGCCGTGCGCCCCGCTCTCACCGCGCGCCCCGCTCCCGCCGCGCGCCCCGTCCCTCCCCACCGACCCGCCCGAGCGCCTCACCCGCGCCGACCCCGCGCTCGCGGAACTCATCCGCGTCAACCGGGGGCAGACGTACGGGAGTCCGCCGGTCCCGCTGACCACCGCCGTCCCCCCGGGGCTCGGCCCCTCCGCGACCGTGCCCGACTGGGCCGAACTGCTCTGGCGCCGCCACTCCGGACGGATGCCGCGCGCCCTCCACGGCATGACGGGACGCCGCCGCGCGGTCCCCGCCGAAGCCCTCGACAGCGCCGCCCGCTGGCTCTCCGTACCCCCGCCGGGTCCCGAACTGGCTGCCGCCTTCGACCTGTTGAAGGTCACGGCGGCCGTCCGGGGCGTCGAAGGGAGCACGGACGGCGTGCACCGGCTCCAGGGCGGCACCGCGCACCTCCTGCGCGCCGCCCCGGACGTCCCCGGTCTCCTGGAGGAGCGGTACGGATACGGCGTCTCGCCCGTCAACGGCTGCGGCATCCGCCACGCCCCGCTCACCGTCTTCCTGTCGGTGCGCGTCCGGGAACTGTTCGAACGCCTCGGCACCCCGGGCTGGGGCGCGGTCCAGCACGCCGCCGGATGGGCCGCGCACGGGCTCTGCCTGTCGGCCGCCGCCTCCGGCCTCTTCGCCCGCCCCGTGCGGGCCTTCCAGGAGATCCCCACCCAGCGCGTCCTCGGCCTGGACCCCGACGAGATGATCGTCCTGTCCGTGGTGGTGGGAGTGCCGCAGGACACCGGCGGCGCGCTGCTCGACCTCAGACTCTGAAGGAGCGACCCGTGACCCCGCCCCACCCCCCGAGCGCGACCCTCGCCCCGGCCCCGGCCACCCCCGAGCCCGCCCCGGAACCGCCGACCGGATGGACCGCCTGGCACCTGCACCTCGGCACCGCGGCCCGGTCGGCCCACGACCGGGCCGTCACCGATGTCATCGGGCCCACCGTCCGCGAACTCGCCCCCGGCACCCCGTGGTTCTTCATCCGCTACTGGCAGGCGGGCCCCCATCTGCGGCTGCGCGTCGGCGGGCTCGACGACCCGGCGAAGGCCCGCGTCGAGGCCGCCCTCACCGCCCGTCTCGCGGTGGCCGGGGCTCCGGCGTCCGGCGAGGAGCCGCTCGACCCCGCCGCCTACCGTGGTGCCGCCGAGCGGCTCGCCGCCGCGGGCGAGACCGGCGAGAACACTTCGGTGAAGACCCTGCTGCCGCCCGGCGTCCACCGGGCCGCCTACGAGCCGGAGCACGACCGCTACGGCGGTACGGCCCTGATGCCCGCCGCCGAGTCCCTCTTCACCCTCTCCAGCTCCCTCGTCCTCGCCGCCCTGCCCCGGATCACCGGCGAGCGGCAGCGGGCCGGTCTCGCGCTGCGCGGCACCGTCGCGGTCGCCGCCGCCCTGGGGAACCCGGCCGAAGCCGCCTTCTACTACGCCCACGGGCTCGGCGCCTGGCGCGCCTGGGCCGCCGACGCCGGACACCCGGCCGCCCTCCTCGACGCGGTCACCCGGGTCGAGGGCGGGGTCGCGGTCGATCCGGCCGCCCACGGCCCCTTCACCGGCTGGCACGACCGGATCGCCGCCCACGCGGACGAGATCCGGGCGCACTCCCCGGCCCACCCCGGCATGGTCCTCTTCTCGCACGCGCACATGCTCCACAACCGGCTCGGTCTGAGCCTCCTGGAGGAGCTGCGCACCTACGCGGTCCTGGCCCACGCCTTCCCCGTACCGCACGGCACCGCCGCCCCCGTGGTGCCCGTCCCCTGACCCCCGCCCCCACGGGGAGTCACGAAAGGCCCGGCCGGTTCCCCGGCCGGGCCTTTTCGTGGTGCTCGTGACGCGCCCGTCCTACTCGGGGCGCGGGTCCCAGCGGAAGCTGCGGACGGCGATCAGGGCGCCGACGACACCCCAGGCGGCGAGGACCGCGAGGTCCTTCCACTGGAAGCCGGAGCCCTCGACGAACAGCGCCAGCATGGCGTCGTTGAACGGCTTCACGGGCAGCAGGCCCGCGAGGGTGTTGAGGAACTCCGCGTGGATCGGGAAGTAGCTGCCGGAGATGAAGACCAGCGGGAACTGGATGAACTGCACGACGGCCGGGGCCGCTTCGGAGTTCTTGATCAGCGAGGCCACGCCGACGCCGAGCGCGCAGAAGCTGGCCGCGCCGAGCACCAGGGTGAGCAGCACCGCGCCCCAGTTGGTGGGCAGCTCCACGCCGTACAGCGCGCCGATGCCGAAGACGAGGGCGACGTCCACGACGCTGACGACGACGCAGTGCACCAGCAGGCCCGCGAAGTACACCCAGGCGGGCAGCGGAGTGGCGTGCAGCCGCTTGAGGATCCCGGTCTGGCGGCGCATCGCGAGCACGATCGCCAGCTGGCCGTAACAGGCGCCGAGGACGGACACGGCGGCGATCACCGGCGTGTAGTACTGCATCCCGGTCAGGCCGAAGAAGAAGTCCTCGCCCTGGCCGCCGCTGAACACGGCCCCGAAGATGCCGATGATGACGATCGGCAGCACGAAGGTGAACACCATCGACTGCGGATTGCGCCAGAACGACAGCTGCTCGTAACGGATCTGATGGCCCAGCAGGGCCAGCGCGCTCCGTTCGCGCGGTGTTTCGGCGGGGCGCGCGGCGGTCGCCGGGGCGGTGTCGGTGGTCGGGGGGATCAGGGTGGTCATGAGCGGCTCCGTCCGGGTCGGCGGCCTCGTCCCGCGGGCGCCCGGTGCTCCCGCTCGGACGACGGCGAGGAGGCTTCCTGCTGTACGTACTCGCTGGTCAGGCTCAGATAGACGTCTTCGAGGGTGGGCTGTTCGACGGTCAGCCGCTCCAGCGGGGTGCCCCGGTCGAGCGCCCAGCCGGTCAGCCGGTGCAGCGCCGCCGTCGGCTCGGTCGTCTCGGCTGTGACCAGGCCGTCCTCGACGTCGCTCACGGCCAGCGGTACGTCGGTGAGCGCGGCGCCCGGCGGCAGCGCGAACCGGACGCGGGTCTTGGCGCTGTCCCGCCCGCCGAGGGTGTCCGGCGTGCCCGAGGCCACGATCCGGCCCTCGGCGATGACCACGACCGAGTCGGCGAGGGCCTGTGCCTCGTCCATGTAGTGGGTGGTGAGGACGATGGTCGTGCCGTCGTCGCGCAGGTTGCGCACGACGTCCCAGGCGCCGCGCCGGGCGTTCGGGTCGAAGCCGGTGGTCGGCTCGTCCAGGAACAGCAGCCTGGGCCGGCCGACGACGCCGAGCGCCAGGTCGAGACGGCGCTTCTGGCCGCCGGACAGGTCCTTGACCTTGGCGCCCTTCTTCTCGTGCAGACCGACGAGGTCGAGGAGTTCGTCGACGTTCCGCGGGTCCGGGTAGTACCCGGCGTTGCGGGCCACGGTCTCGCGCACCGACAGGTACGGCTCGACGGCGATGTCCTGGAGGACCAGCCCGACCTGGCCGCGCAGCCACTGCCCGTCGGCCTTGACGCCGGGGTCGCGCCCGAGGACCTCGACGCGTCCGCCGTCGCGGTCGCGGAAGCCCTCCAGGATCTCCAGGGTGGTGGTCTTGCCCGCGCCGTTCGGCCCGAGCAGGGCGAAGATCTCGCCCTCGGCGACGGTGAAGTCGATGCCGCGCACGGCCTCGTGGTCGCCGTACCGCTTCTGCAGGCCTTCCACGGCCACCGCGGCGGTCACCGCGGTCCCTCGGCTCGTGTCACTGTGTGCTCCCGGTGTGGTGGTGGGACGTGGTGGGGTCGCGGCCCGCGGACGGACTCCGGGGCGCGGCCTCGACGTTAGGCGCGGGGCGGGGCCCCGGACGGGCGCGCGGGGGCGGCGGTGACGGACGTCATGGAAGCCGCGACAGTTGTCAGCGCGGGCCGTGACCCGCGTTGCCGGGGGCCCCGGGGCCGCTCCATGCTCGGGTTGCGGCGGACGGCCGGGCGGCGGGGCACCGCGCCCGGCGACGCCGGAGGTGCCGACACGGCAGCGACGCGGAAGGCGGTCTCAAAGGTGCGGTTCGGGGATCTGGACGAGTGGGGGACGGAGGAGCGGCCGCACGTCTCGGTGGTCGGCGCCGGCATCGGCGGCCTGACGCTGGCCGGTGCGCTCTCCTCCCTGGGCGTTCCGTACACGGTGTACGAGCAGACGCGGCGGCTCGCGGAGGTGGGCGCGGGCGTCCAGCTCTCGCCCAACGCGGTACGGCCGCTGCTGCGGCTCGGTCTCGGGCGGCTGCTGCGCGAGCGGGCCGTGGCGATCGACGCCATGGAGGTGCGGGGCTGGAGCGGACGGCCGATCGCCCGGACGCCGCTGGGCGCGGAGTGCGAGCGGATGTTCGGGGCCCCGTACTACACGGTGCACCGGGCGCACCTCCACGACGCCCTGCTTTCGCTGGTCGACGCGGGCAGCCTCAGGCTCGGCGAGCGGCTGAGCGAGGCGCGGGAGACCCCGGAGGGCCCCGACGGCGTCCGGCTGACCTTCGAGGACGGCACGGTCCGGGGGGCGGACCTGGTGGTCGGCGCCGACGGCATCCACTCCACGGTCCGCGAGGCGTTCCGGCGCGACGCGCCGGAGTTCGCCGGGCTCGGCATCTACCGGGGCCTGGTCCCGGTGGACCGGCTGCCGGACGCGGCCCGCGCGCCTCTGGTGCGCCTCTGGCTCGGTCCGGGCGGGCACTTCGTGTGCTATCCGGTCGCGGCGGGGGAGTACCTGAGCTTCGCGGCGACCGTGCCGATGGCCGCTTCGCCGGGCGAGTCCTGGTCGGTGCCGGGCGACCCGGAGGAGCTGCGGCGGGTGTTCGGCGGCTGGACGGGCCTGGTCGCGGACGTCGTCGGCGCGGTGGAGTCGACCCTCCAGTGGGCGCTGCACGACCGTCCGCCGCTGGACGTGTGGTCCTCCCGGCGGATGACGCTGCTCGGCGACGCGGCGCACCCGATGCTGCCGTTCATGGCGCAGGGCGCGAACCAGGCGGTGGAGGACGCGATGGACCTGGCGGCGTGTCTGGCCGGTCCCGCGGCGGCGACGACCGGGGCGCGGCTGGACCGCTACCAGGCGCTGCGGATCCCGCGCACGGCGGAGATCCAGCGCGGTTCGCGGGGCAACGCGGGCATCCTGCACCTGCCGGACGGTCCGGCGCAGCGGCGCAGGGACGCCGGGATGGCGGTGCACGCGGCGCTGCGCGACCGGGCGACGCTGTACGCGCACGAGACGGGCCGGAGCGTGGTGCCGCTCCCGGTGTGACGTCCGCCTCCCGGCAGGGCGCCGTTCCTGGTGTGGCGTCCCCTTCCGGCAGGGCGCCGTTCCTGGTGCGGCGTCCGCCTTCCGGAGGTTGGCCTAGACCTATTGTGTGTCCCTGTCCGTGACGGTACGTTCGTCCCGGCCGCGCAGCCGAACACCCGTCGCGACGCACCACGACGCAACGCACCACGACGCAACGCACCACATCGCAACGCAACGCACCACATCGCATCGTCACGCATCCCGCCGGGGCATCCCGGCGTTTCAGGAGGACATGCCATGTACCGTCGCATCGCGGCCGCGCTCGCCACCGCGGCCACCGCCGGAGCCCTCTCGCTCGGCACCGTGGGCACCGCCGAGGCCGCGGGCCCCGGCTTCTACGCCCGCAGCCACCACGCGTCCTACGCCGACTGCCAGGCGGCGGGCGTCGCGGGCAAGCCCATCTGGGGCGCGCTCTTCCTCTGCGAGTCCTTCGGGCCGCCCCGCCCGGACGTCTACGTCCTCTGGGTCCGCCCCTGACGAGGGCGCCCGGCCCCGGATCGCTCCGGGGCCGGGCGCCGCACGGGGGCACGGGGCCCTCGCCGCTCGATCGACGTCCACCGGGAGACCGCCTCGCGCGGTCTCCTTCGTCGTGCCCGGCCCCGGGGCCGGTGTCGTCGAGGCGGTTCCGCTCAGGCGCAGCTGATGATCAGGCTGGTGACCGCGGTGCAGATGCGGGACGCGGAGTCGTTGGCCGGGGCGGGGTCGGCGGGGCTGCTGGTGACGCGGGTCGCGGTGACCTTGTAGGGGGTGGCGAGGCTGAGGAGGGCGACGGGGACGGAGAAGTGACGGGTGGTACTGGCCCCGGGGGCCAGTTCGCCGACGGTGCAGACGGCCCGGCCCGAGGCGAGCGCGCAGTCGGGGCCGGTGGTGCCGGTGTGGACGGGCAGGGTGGCCGCGACGGTGGCGGAGGTGAGGGTGCCGGGGCCGTTGTTGGTCAGGGTGAGGGTGTAGTCGATGCGGCCGTTGAGGAGGCCGGGTACGGGGGTGGCGGCCAGCCGCACCCGCAGGTCGGCGCCCGACGGCCCGGTGACGACGACACCGCTGGGGCCCGCGCCCACGGGGACGCCGGTGGCGGTACCGGTGGCGGTGTCGATCGCGGACGCGGTGGCGGAGCCGCTGTCGGCGGTGTGGGCGAGGGTGCCGTCGGGGGACACCGCCACGTCGACGGGGTTGCTCCCCACGGTGGTGGTGGAGGTGAGGGCGCCGGTGGCGGTGTCGATGGTGGAGACGGCCCCGGTCTGGCTCCGGGTCACATAGGCGCGGGTGCCGTCGGGGGAGACGGCGACGCCGTAGGGGAGACCGGGGACGGTGAGGGAGGCGGTGACGGTGCCGGTGGCCGTACCGATCACCACGACGGAGTCCGAGTACGGGCGGGTGACGTAGGCGCGGGTGCCGTCGGGGGTGACGGCGATGTCCTGGGGGAAGCCGCTGAGGCCGATGGTCGCGGTCACCGTGCCGGTCGCGGTGTCGAGGACCGAGACGGACTGGGAGGCGTAGTTGGTGACGTAGGCGCCGGTGCCGTCGGGGGTGACGGCGACGCTCTGCGGGTCGCTGCCGACGCCGACGGTCGCGGTCACCGTGTCCGTCGCGGTGTCGATCACCGAGACGGTGCCGGAGCCGCTGTTGACGGCGTAGGCGCGGGCGCCGTCCGGCGAGACGGCGATGCCCTTGGGGCTGTCCCCGACGCCGATCGTGGCGGTGACCGACAGGGTGGCGGCGCTGATGACCGAGACGGAGTCGGCGTTCGCGTTCGTCACGTAGACGCGGGAGCCGTCCGGGGACGCGGCCACGTTGCGGGGACCGTCCCCGACGGCGACCGTCGCCGTGACGGTCCCGGTCCCGGTGTCGATCACGGAGACCGTGTCGTCGCCGTGGTTCGCGACGTACGCGAGTGCCCCGCCGGACAGCGCGGCGGCCGGGCTCCCGGCGGCGCGGGCGGGCGAGGCACCGGCGGTGAGCGTGGTCACGAGCAGGGCGCAGGCACCGGCCGCGGGAACCCCGCGACCGAGGGCTCTTCGGACGCCGGAGGTGATCGACGAGCGCATGAGGGGTTCCTCCCCATCGGGCCACGCGCGGACGGCGCGGGCGGATCGACATCGGCCCGCCCACGACCACGGGGAACGTCCCCGGACGCGCACGGACACCGGACGACGTCCGTGGGACCCCGGAGGCGGGCGTCCGGTACACCTGGGACAGGATGCGAGGGACCCCAGCCCCGGACAAGCACGCGAACCAGCCACCCACCCCCTGGCCGGAACCCGCCCCGCGAAACGGCGAAGGCCCCGCCCGGCGCCGGAAGAACCGGAAACGCCGACCGGGGCCCGAAGGGGAAGCCCCCTGACCGGGGCCGCCCGAGGGGAGACCTCAGCACTCGATGATGTTCACCGCGAGCCCGCCCCGCGCCGTCTCCTTGTACTTGACGCTCATGTCCGCGCCCGTCTCCTTCATGGTCTTGATGACCTTGTCGAGGGAGACCAGGTGGCTGCCGTCGCCGCGCATCGACATCTTCGCCGCCGTGACCGCCTTGACCGCCGCCATGCCGTTGCGCTCGATGCACGGGATCTGCACCAGGCCGCCGACCGGGTCGCAGGTCAGGCCCAGGTTGTGCTCCATGCCGATCTCGGCCGCGTTCTCCACCTGCTCGGGGGAGCCGCCGAGGACCTCCGCGAGGGCGCCCGCCGCCATCGAGCAGGCCGAGCCGACCTCGCCCTGGCAGCCGACCTCGGCGCCGGAGATGGAGGCGTTCTCCTTGAAGAGCATCCCGACCGCGCCCGCCGCGAGCAGGAAGCGGACGATGCCGTCGTCGTCGGCGCCGGGCACGAAGTTCGTGTAGTAGTGCAGGACGGAGGGGATGATCCCGGCCGCGCCGTTCGTCGGGGCGGTGACCACCCGGCCGCCCGCCGCGTTCTCCTCGTTCACGGCCATCGCGTAGAGGGTGATCCACTCCATCGCGTGCGCCGCCGGGTTCCCCTCGGTGCGCAGCTTGCGGGCCGAGTTCGCGGCGCGCCTGCGGACCTTCAGACCGCCGGGCAGGATGCCCTCGCGGGACATGCCGCGCGAGACGCAGGACTGCATGACCCGCCAGATCTCCAGGAGGCCCGCGCGGATCTCGTCCTCGGTGCGCCAGGCCTTCTCGTTCTCCAGCATCAGGGAGGAGATCGACAGGCCCGTCTCCCTGGCGAGCCGGAGCAGCTCGTCGCCGGTGCGGAAGGGGTACTTCAGATGGGTGTCGTCGGGGATGATCGGGTTCTCGCCCGCGACCGCGTCCTCGTCGACGACGAACCCGCCGCCGACCGAGTAGTACGTCTTCTCCAGGACGAGGCCGCCCTCGGAGTCGTACGCGAAGACCGTCATCCCGTTGGCGTGGTACGGCAGGGCCTTGCGCCGGTGCAGGATCAGGTCGGCGTCGAAGTCGAAGGGGACCTCGTGCGCGCCGAGCAGGTTGATCCGGCCGCTCTTCTTGATCCGCTCGAACTCCTCGTCGGCGCGCTCGACGTCGACGGTGCGCGGCGAGTTGCCCTCCAGGCCGAGGAGGACGGCCTTGGGGGTGCCGTGGCCGTGGCCGGTCGCGCCGAGGGAGCCGTACAGCTCGGCCCGTACGGAGGCGGTGTGGGAGAGCAGGCCCTCGTTCTTCAGACGGCGGGCGAACATCCGGGCCGCGCGCATCGGCCCCACCGTGTGGGAGCTGGACGGGCCGATGCCGATCGAGAACAGGTCGAAGACCGAGATGGCCACGGAAGGACTCCTTGGGGGGCTAGACGCCGTTGTCTGCCGGGGTGGAGCAGAGAAGCGCGGGAAAAGGGGGCGTACGGGGACATGGAGTGGGGCACCGCGCTCACGGTCCAGTGTGCGCGGTGCCCCGAAGATTCGTACGAACGGAAGGGTACGAAACTACTTCAGGCCGGGGTACAGCGGGTGCTTGTCCGCCAGGGCGGTCACCCGGGCCTTGAGGGCTTCGGCCTTCTCGCTGTCGAAGCCGGGCTTCAGGGACTCCGCGATGATGTCGGCGACCTCGGTGAAGTCCTCGGCGCCGAAGCCCCGGGTGGCGAGCGCGGGCGTGCCGATGCGCAGACCGGAGGTGACCATCGGCGGGCGGGGGTCGTTCGGGACGGCGTTCCGGTTGACCGTGATGCCGACCTCGTGGAGCCGGTCCTCGGCCTGCTGGCCGTCGAGCTCGGAGTCGCGCAGGTCCACCAGGACCAGGTGCACGTCCGTGCCGCCGGACAGCACGGAGACGCCGTGCTCGGTGACGTCGTCCCGGACCAGGCGCTCGGCCAGGGCGCGGGCGCCGTCCACGGTGCGCTGCTGGCGCTCCTTGAACTCCTCCGAGGCCGCGACCTTGAAGGAGACGGCCTTGGCCGCGATGACGTGCTCCAGCGGGCCGCCCTGGAAACCGGGGAAGACCGAGGAGTTCAGCTTCTTGGCGAACGCCTTCTTCGCCAGGATGATGCCGCCGCGCGGGCCGCCGAGCGTCTTGTGCGTGGTGGAGGTCACCACGTCCGCGTACGGCACCGGGTTCGGGTGCAGACCGGCGGCGACCAGGCCCGCGAAGTGGGCCATGTCGACCCACAGGTAGGCCTCGACCTCGTCGGCGATCCGGCGGAACTCGGCGAAGTCCAGCTGGCGCGGGTAGGCGGACCAGCCCGCGATGATCACCTTCGGGCGGTGCTCCTTGGCGAGGCGCTCGACCTCGGCCATGTCGACCAGACCGGCCTCGTCGACGTGGTACGCGACCACGTCGAACTGCTTGCCGGAGAAGTTCAGGCGCATACCGTGGGTCAGGTGACCGCCGTGCGCCAGGTCCAGGCCGAGGATCGTGTCGCCGGGCTGGGCGATGGCGAAGAGGGCGGCCTGGTTCGCGGAGGCGCCGGAGTGCGGCTGCACATTGGCGTACTCGGCACCGAACAGGTCCTTGACCCGGTCGATCGCGATCTGCTCGGCGACGTCGACGTGCTCGCAGCCACCGTAGTAACGGCGGCCCGGGTAGCCCTCGGCGTACTTGTTGGTGAGGACGGAGCCCTGCGCCTCCATGACGGCGACCGGAGCGAAGTTCTCCGAGGCGATCATTTCGAGGGTGGACTGCTGACGGCGGAGCTCGGCGTCGACGGCTGCGGCGACGTCCGGGTCCAGCTCGTGGAGGGGAGTGTTCAGAAGCGACATGAATCGATCCCTAAGGGTCTCGGGCCCGGTCTTCAGTTCCCGGCGGAGAACGCGGCGTACGCGTCGGCGGTGAGCAGTTCGTCCGGCTCGCCCTCGACACGCACCTTGAACAGCCAGCCACCCTCGAACGGAGCCGTGTTCACCAGGGACGGGTCGTCCACCACGTCCTGGTTGGACTCGACGATCTCGCCCGTCACGGGGGAGTACAGGTCGCTGACCGACTTCGTCGACTCCAGCTCGCCGCAGGTCTCGCCCGCGGTGACGGTGTCGCCGACGGCGGGAAGCTGGGCGTAGACGACGTCACCGAGCGCGTTGGCGGCGAACTCGGTGATGCCGACGGTCGCGACGCCGTCCACGGCGTCCGACAGCCACTCGTGCTCCTTGGTGTAACGCAGCTGCTGGGGGTTGCTCATGGCCTGATTCTCCTGGATCGGGGGAGTGCTGATGAACGTGGGTCTTGCGGGATGAGACGAGAAGTGAGACGGCCGCGTCACTTCTGGCGCTTGTAGAAAGGCAGGGCCACGACCTCGTACGGCTCGTGGGCGCCGCGGACGTCCACGCCGACGCCCTCGGTCCCGGGCGTGGCGTGCGCCGCGTCGACGTACGCCATCGCGATCGGCTTGCCGAGCGTCGGGGACGGGGCGCCGGAGGTGACCTCGCCGATGACCACGCCGTCCTTGACGACGGAGAAACCGGCGCGCGGGACCCGGCGGCCCTCGGCGATCAGACCGACGAGCTTGCGCGGCGGGGTGGTCCCGGCGCGCTCGGCGGCCTTCTCCAGCGCCTCACGGCCGACGAACCGGCCCTCGTTGCTGGTCTTCTCGAACTTCACGACCCGGCCGAGCCCCGCGTCGAAGGGGGTCAGGGAGGTGGTCAGCTCGTGGCCGTACAGCGGCATACCCGCCTCCAGGCGGAGCGTGTCGCGGCAGGACAGACCGCAGGGGATCAGCCCGACCGGGGCGCCCGCCTCGGTCAGCGCCCGCCACACGCCCTCGGCGTGCTCCGGCTTCAGGAACAGCTCGAAGCCGTCCTCGCCGGTGTAGCCGGTACGGGCGATCAGCGCGGGCACGCCCGCGACCGTGCCGGGCAGCCCCGCGTAGTACTTCAGCCCGTCCAGGTCGGCGTCGGTGAGCGACTTCAGGATGCCGGGGGACTCCGGGCCCTGGACCGCCAGCAGGGCGTACGCGTCGCGGTCGTCGCGCACCTCGGCGTCGAAGCCCGCCGAGCGCTCCACCAGCGCGTCGAGCACGATCTGGGCGTTGGAGGCGTTGGCGACGACCATGTACTCGGGGGTCTCGGCCGAGCCCAGACGGTAGACGATCAGGTCGTCGAGGATGCCGCCGTCCTCCTGGCAGATCATCGTGTACCGGGCGCGCCCGACGCCCACCGTGGAGATGTTCCCGACCAGGGCGTGGTCGAGGAGCTCCACGGCCTGCGGACCCGTGACGGTGATCTCGCCCATGTGGGAGAGGTCGAACAGACCGGCCCTGGTGCGGACCGCGAGGTGCTCCTCGCGCTCACTGCCGTAACGCAGCGGCATGTCCCAGCCCGCGAAGTCGGTCATGGTCGCGCCCAGCGAACGATGCAGGGCATCGAGGGCGGTCAGGCGGGGGGCAGAGGTCATGGGGTGGCTCCCGGGTCCCAAGGGCGTGATAGGTGACGAAACACATGACGGCGAGGACGTCCTCCCCATCTGTCATGGAACCTGAGAGGTTCACCGAGAGCATCTCGTCACCGAGAGATCGGCTTGCACCTTGGGTGGGGACACGGCAGGGTGTCCCGCTTTTCAGATCTGCCTCATCCACGCGGTACGGGGCCTGAGAGATTCAAGGGAGGGTCTTGCTCCTTCGGCGCCCGGACGCCTGAGCGTCCGGAACTCTCCCGCGCGGATTCGAACGGCCGGTATGCGGTTGTAAGGGCGGCGGTGCGCTGTGGGGCGACGGCCCGCCCGGCGGGCACATCATTGCACGCGGGCCCGTCCCGGCAAATCGCTTGTGTCTCATTACCAGTTCTTTACACTTCTTGGGCAAGGGTCTCCTTGAGACCCGGCAGGGGGGAGAAGCGATGAGGTTCCAGCACACCGGCGCGTACGCTCCGAGTACGGGAATACCGTCACAGCGGGCCCGCGCCCGGACCCGGAGGGGCCGGCTCCTGCGGGACCTGCGCGAGCGCGGCGGTCGCGGCCCCCGCGCCCTCACCTTCGCGGCGGGCGACCTCGTCGTCGTCTCCGGGCTGCCCGGCAGCGGCAAGTCCACCCTCATGAAGCGCGCCGCGGAGGGCAGCGGCATCGACTCCCAGGACACCCGCGAGCGCTGGGAGGCCCGGATGCCCCGCCTGCTGCCGTACGCCGTCTACCGCCCGCTGGTCCGCCTCGCGCACTACGCGGGACTCCGCGCCGCCCTGCGCTCCGGCGGCGGCGTGGTCGTCCACGACTGCGGCACCCAGTCCTGGGTGCGCGGCTGGCTCGCCCGCGAGGCCCGCCGCCGGGGCCGCGCCCTCCATCTGGTCCTCCTCGACGTCACCCCCGACACCGCCCGCGCCGGACAGCGCGACCGGGGCCGGGGCGTCTCCTCGTACGCCTTCGCCCGGCACCGGCGGGCCGTCACCCGGCTCGTCACCTCCGCCGAGTCCGGCCGCCTCCCGCACGGCTGCGCCTCGGTGACCCTGCTCGACCGGGACGCCGCCGACGCGCTCCGCAGGATCGGCTTCGGGGAGGCCGTCTGACGGCTGCCCGCGTTTTCCCCTCCGGGGCGTTTCCAGGGCGTCTCCGGGATGTCTCCGGGGCGCCTCCTGGGGGTCCGTGCCGGTGCCGGACCGCCCGTGCCCGGGGTGCGGCTCGGCTTCCGCGTCCGCCCGGCTCCGGCCCGCGTCCGCCCGGCTCCGGCCTCCGCCCGGCTCCGGCCCGGGGCCGCGCCGCGTCCCGCCCGCGTCCGCCCCGGCTCCGGCCTGTGCCCCCGGCCCGCCGTCCGCCCGCCACGCGTCCGTCGTCCGTGTCCCGGCGGCCCGCCCCCAGGCCCCCTCCCCAACCCCCTCCGTCCGTCGTCCGTGTCCCGTCCTCCCCACGTTCCGTACCCTTTGGGCCACGGCGCCGCGAGGGCGGCGTTAGGGTGCTGGCGGGCCCGCCGGCACGGCGGAGCCGGGCGAGAAGGGGAAACGGGACCGTGGACGTGACGTGGCCGGGCAACGAGCTGGAAGAGGTCCTCGCCGCCTCACTCGGCGATCCCGGGGCCGGAGCCCGCCTGGTCGAGGTCCTCGGCCGCAGCCCCGTCTGGGTGCCGCTGCCCAACGGCGGCGGCCCGGAGAACGCCGACCTCGACCTGCCCACCCTGGAGATCGACGGCGCGGCCTACGTCCCCGTCTTCAGCTCCGAACAGCAGTTCCTCTCCTGTGTCGGCGGCCACATGTCCTTCACCGTCGCCCCCGCCCGCGAGTTCGCCCGGGGCCTGCCCCCGCAGCTCGGCATAGCGGTGAACCCCGGCGGCACCGTCGGCGTCCCGCTGCCCCCGCCCGCCGTCGCCGAACTCTGCCGGACGGGCCGCACCCCGCTCGACGGCCCCGCCGCGGGCGGTCGCGTCCGCCTCTTCGAGCCCGACTGGCAGGACGACCCCGTCGACTTCCTCTCCGCCGCCTCCGCCGAGTTCGAGGCCACCGGGGTCGTCGTCTCCGCCCGCCGCGCCCTCGCCAGCGTCGAGGGCACCGAACCCGCCCTCTTCGTGGGCGTCCAGCTCGCCGGCTGGGACGGCGTCGACCGCAACGCGCCCCTGGACGCCCTCGGCCGCGCCCTCGGCCGGGTCGAGGTGGCCTGGCCGGTCAACCTCATCCTGCTCGACATGGCGCAGGACCCGGTCGGCGACTGGATGCTGGAGCGGGTCCGCCCCTTCTACCAGCGCGCCGCCGTGTGACGGACGGGCTGTTTAAGCTGAACTTCTCACGGCCGGACTTCGCGCGGCCGGACTTCGCACAGCAGTCCTCCGCGCGCCGGGGACGGCCGCAGGACATACGCACGACCGACGTGGTGACGGAAGAGGGGCGGGAACCAGGGTGAGCGCGTCAGGCACCGCCTCGGCCGAACAGATCGAGCACATGCTGCGCCAGGTGGCACCCGGACGCTACGACGCGTACGAGCAGCTGCTGCACGCCCTCGCCGACGGCGAGCTGCGGATACTGCTCTGGCACGGCACGCCGGGATCGGCCGACGCCCAGTACGGGAACATGGAGGTGGACGGCCACGGCTACGCGCCCTGCGTCACCTCCGACCGGGAGCTGGCCGCCTCCGGCTGGCACCGCGCCCACGAGCTCGTCACCGGCCGGGAGATCGCCCGCGCCCTCTACCCCGACCGCTGGGGAGTCTGGCTGAATCCGCACGCCCCCGGCGGCGGCGTCGGCATCCCCTGGGCCGATCTGCGCCGGATCGCCACCGGGCTCGACCGGATGCCCGCCGGGCCGCTCCGGATCACCGAACCCACCCTGGAAATGCCGCAGTTCTACGCCCAGCTCACCCAGAACGCCCACCGCACCCCGGCCGTCCGGGCCCTGCGCCGGGGCTGGGTGCAGCCCGCGCTCGGCTCCCCGTACCTCGTCATCGGGCTCGACCTCTACGACGGTTCGGCCGCCGCCGTCGACACGGTCCGCGCGATGATGCGCCAGTCGATCGGCACCGTGCCCGAGGGGCTGCCCGTCTCCACGGTCGCGCTCTCCGACGCGTACGACCCGGTGGCGCTCTGGCTGCGGGCGAACGGACGCCCCTTCTACGACCGCGAGGCCCACGCGGGCCAGGGTCCCGCCCCCGTCCACGGCTACGGCTATCCGCCCCCGGCGCCGTCCGGATACTGAGACGCACCACGCGACGCGTCCCGCCCCACCGGCCTCCGGAGTTCGCTCCGGAGGCCTTCTTTCGCCCCAATTACGCCAGCGGAAAGCGCACTTGGGTCCACATGTCCGATTGGGGGGAAGAGGCCCCGAGATGGTCCGCTCACATGACCCTGACGTCCGGATAACGGAAGTCGCAGCACCGCATCACGTTTGAGCAAACATTGCTCGTCAGGGCTGGCGGGTGATCCCGAGCGCGTTGAAGACTCCCCGGAACACCGGGTGTTCGGCTCCCTTCCGAGCCCATGCCCAGCAGGTTGTTCCACCGAGCCGCCACCCGCGGCGGGCAAGGGCCGGCTACCGGCGGCCGAGAGGGGTCCTCACCACGATGACGGCACCACTGCGCGAGACGAGTGCGGGCGAGCCGGCCGCCGCCGTCGACGCCCCGCCCGAAGCCAGGGCCATCGAGGGCCGTTCGCCCTGGAAGATCGCCTGGACCCGTCTCAAGCGCGACAAGCTCGCCCTCGCGGGCGCCTTCGTCGTCGTCTTCCTCGTCCTGGTGGCGGTCTTCGCCCCGGTCATCGTCGGCCTCCTCGGTCATCCGCCCGACGAGTTCCACGAGGACCAGATCGACCCGCTCTTCGGCACCCCGACCGGAGCCTGGGGCGGCATCAGCTCCGACTTCCTCCTCGGGGTCGAGCCGGTCAACGGCCGCGACGTCTTCAGCCGCATCGTCTACGGCGCCCGGATCTCGCTGCTCGTCGCCTTCCTCGCCGCGGTCTTCGCGGTGGCCCTCGGCACCGTCCTCGGCATCGTCGCCGGTTACTTCGGCGGCTGGGTCGACGCCGTCCTCAGCCGCGTCATGGACGTGATGCTCGCCTTCCCGCAGCTGCTCTTCACGATCGCCCTGGTCTCGGTCCTCCCCAACGAACTGCTCGGCATCGAGGGTTCGGGCGTGCGGATCGGCGCCCTCGTCGTCGTCATCGGCTTCTTCGGCTGGCCGTACGTCGGCCGCATCGTCCGCGGCCAGACCCTCTCGCTGCGCGAACGCGAGTACGTGGAGGCCGCCCGCAGCCTGGGGGCGGGCCGCCTCTACATCCTCCGCAAGGAGCTGCTGCCCAACCTGGTCGCCCCGATCACGGTCTACGCGACCCTCATGATCCCCACCAACATCCTCACCGAAGCCGCGCTCAGCTTCCTCGGCGCCGGGGTCAAGCCCCCCACCGCCTCCTGGGGGCAGATGCTCTCCAAGGCCGTCAACACCTATGAATCGGACCCCCTGTTCATGGTGATCCCCGGCCTCGCGATCTTCATCACCGTCCTGGCGTTCAACCTCTTCGGCGACGGCGTGCGCGACGCGCTCGACCCGAAGGGCTCCCGCTGACCGTTCGCCGACGACCCGCACCACCGCCCCTGCCGCTGGCGTCAGGAGGCAGATCCACCCTCGGCGGACCGCCGTTGTCGGCCGCCACTACCCCGGAGGTTGCGAGACCCATGACCCTGCTGAGTTCTCAGAGGCGCAGAATCGCCACGGGCGCGCTGCTCGCGGCGGCCACGATGGTCGTCACCACCGCCTGCGGTGGCGGCGGCGGCAACGGCGGCGGCGGTGACAAGGCCAAGGACGGCCTCGCCTTCAACGGCGGAGTCAACAAGGTCCTCAACCCCTCCGACAAGAAGGGCGGCGAGCTGAAGTTCATCGGCTCGCAGGAGGCCGACAGCTGGGACCCGCAGCGCGGCTACTACGGCTTCGTGTGGGACTTCGCCCGCTACTACACCCGCCAGCTCGTCACCTTCAAGGCCGCGCCCGGCGTCGCCTCCACCGAACTGGTCCCGGACCTCGCCACCGACCCCGGCAAGGTCTCGGCCGACGGCCTCACCTACACCTTCACGCTGAAGGACGGGTTGACCTGGGAGGACGGCAAGCCGATCACCTCCAAGGACATCAAGTACGGCATCGAGCGCATCTGGGCGCAGGACGTCATCTCCGGCGGCCCGATCTACCTCCAGCAGGCCCTCGACCCCAAGGGCGAGTACAAGGGTCCCTACAAGGACACCACCCCGGACAAGCTCGGCCTGAAGGCCATCGAGACCCCGGACGACAAGACCATCATCTTCAAGCTGCCGGTCGCCAACGGCGACTTCCTGCAGATGCTGGCCATGCCCGCCGCCTCGCCGGTCCGCCAGGACAAGGACACCAAGTCCAAGTACGGCCTGAAGCCCTTCTCCTCCGGCCCGTACAAGTGGGACTCGTACACCCCCAACAAGTCGATCAAGCTGGTCCGCAACGACAAGTGGGACGCCAAGACGGACGCCGTCCGCAAGGCGCTCCCGGACAAGATCAGCGTCACGTTCACCACGAACGCCGACGACATGGACAACCGTCTGATCGAGGGCGAGTACGACCTCGACATCAACGCCACCGGCGTCGGTGCCGCCGCCCGCCAGAAGGTGCTCCAGCAGAACAAGGGCAACGTCGACAACCCGCAGACGGGCTTCATCCGCTACGCGGTCTTCCCGCAGACGGTGATCCCCGACATCGAGTGCCGCAAGGCCATCATCTACGCGGCCGACTCGAAGTCCCTCCAGACCGCCCGCGGCGGCCCGCAGGCCGGTGGCGACATCGCCAGCAACATGCTGCCCCCGGCGATCAAGGGCGCGGACCCGAAGGTCGACCCGTACGGCAAGCTCGCGGGCGCCCCGGACCTGGCCAAGGCCAAGGACGCGCTCAAGAAGTGCGGCCAGCCGAACGGCTTCAAGACCACCATCGCGGTCCGCAACAACAAGCCGATCGAGATCGCCACCGCCGAGTCCCTCCAGCAGTCGCTGAAGGCCGTCGGCATCGACGCCCAGATCGACCAGTTCGACGGCGCCCAGACCTCCGGCATCATCGGTTCGCCGAAGGTGGTCAAGGAGAAGGGCTACGGCATCATCATCATGGGCTGGAGCGCCGACTTTCCGACCGGCCAGGGCTTCCTCCAGCCGCTGGTCGACGGCCGCTTCATCCTGCAGAGCGGCAACAACAACTTCTCCGAGCTGAAGGACCCGGCCATCGACGGCCTGTTCGACCAGGCTCTGAAGGAGACCGACCCGAACAAGGCCGGCGAGTTCTACAAGCAGATCAACACGAAGGTCTCGGAGGCCGCGGTCTACCTGCCCTTCACCCACGAGAAGAACATCATCTGGCGCGGCTCCCGGCTGACCAACGTCTACACGGCCGACTCCTACAGCGGCCGCTACGACTACGCGTCGCTCGGCGTCGTCAAGTAATCCGACCCGCTTCGCCGGCGCACCACCCGCCGCCAGGTCCGAAGGGCAGGTGATGGCCGAGGGCGGCGGCCGGGGGACCCGAGAGGGCCCCCGGCCGCCGACCGGCCGACCGCATGCTTGCATACATTGTCCGGCGACTCTTCGCGGTCGCCGTGATGCTGCTCGTCGTCACGCTCGTGACGCTCAGCATCTTCTTCCTCATTCCCAAGCTGACCGGCAGCGACCCTGCCGCGATGTTCGTCGGCAAGCAGGCGGACCCGGCCTCCATCGAGGGCATCCGGCAGAAGCTGGGCCTGGACGAGCCGATCCTGGTGCAGTTCTGGCACTTCGTCTCCGGCATCTTCGTCGGCCGCGACTACACGGGCGGTGGCGACACCATCCACTGCGCGGCCCCGTGCTTCGGCTACTCCTTCAAGACGGAGCAGGACGTCTGGACCATGCTGGTCGACCGCATCCCGGTCACCCTCTCCATGGTCATCGGCGCGGCCGTGCTCTGGCTCGTCATGGGCGTCTCCACCGGCATCGTCTCCGCGCTCAAGCGCGGCACCCTGATCGACCGGGCCGCGATGGTCACGGCGCTCGCCGGTGTCTCGCTGCCCATCTACTTCACCGCCATGCTGGCGCTGTTCCTCTTCCGCACCCAACTCGACTGGCTGGACGCCAAGTACGTCCCGTTCACCGAGTCCCCGGGCGCGTGGTTCGGCGGTCTGCTGCTGCCCTGGGTCACGCTCGCCTTCCTGTACGCGGCGATGTACGCGCGGCTCACCCGGGCCACCATGCTGGAGGTCCTCGGCGAGGACTACATCCGCACCGCGCGCGCCAAGGGCCTGCCGGAACCGGTCGTGCTCGGCAAGCACGCGATGCGCTCCACCATGACCCCCATCCTGACCATCTTCGGCATGGACCTCGGAGCCCTCGTCGGCGGCGCGGTCCTCACCGAGACCGCGTTCAACCTGTCGGGACTCGGGAACGCCGCCTTCAAGGCGGTCGGCGACCGCGACCTTCCGGTGATCCTCGCGGTCACCCTCATCACGGCCGCCTCCGTGGTCCTCGCCAACCTCGTGGTGGACCTCCTGTACGCGGTGATCGACCCCCGAGTGAGGCTCGCATGACGGACCAGCCGACGAAGACCGGGACGGCGCTGGGCGAACCCGTCCGCACCGGGGCCGCCCCCTCCGACGCCTTCCTCGACGTGCGCGACCTGAGGATCCACTTCCCGACCGACGACGGCGTCGTCAAATCGGTCGACGGCCTCTCCTTCCAGCTGGAGAAGGGCAAGACCCTCGGCATCGTGGGCGAGTCCGGCTCCGGCAAGTCGGTCACCTCGCTCGGCATCATGGGCCTGCACACCGTCGGTCAGTACGGCCGTCAGAAGGCCAGGATCTCCGGCGAGATCTGGCTCAACGGGCGCGAGCTGCTCTCCGCCGACCCGGAGGAGGTCCGGCGGCTGCGCGGTCGCGAGATGGCCATGATCTTCCAGGACCCGCTGTCCGCGATGCACCCGTACTACACGGTCGGCGCGCAGATCGTGGAGGCGTACCGGGTCCACCACCAGGTCGACAAGAAGACGGCGCGCAAGCGGGCCGTCGAACTCCTCGACCGGGTCGGCATCCCCGAGCCCGCCAAGCGGTTCGAGAACTACCCGCACGAGTTCTCCGGCGGGATGCGCCAGCGCGCGATGATCGCCATGGCGCTGGTCAACAACCCCGAACTCCTCATCGCCGACGAGCCGACCACGGCCCTCGACGTGACCGTGCAGGCGCAGATCCTCGACCTGATGCGGGACCTCCAGAAGGAGTTCGGCTCCGCGGTCGTCATCATCACCCACGACCTCGGCGTCGTCGCCGAACTCGCCGACGACATCCTCGTCATGTACGGCGGGCGCTGCGTCGAACGCGGTCCGGCCGAGAAGGTCTTCTACGAACCGCAGCACCCCTACACCTGGGGTCTGCTCGGTTCGATGCCGAGGATCGACCGGGACCAGACCGAGCGGCTCATCCCGGTCAAGGGCAACCCGCCCAGCCTCATCAACATCCCGAGCGGCTGCGCCTTCAACCCGCGCTGCCCGTACGCGGACGTCCCCGAGGGCGGCATCACGCGCACCCAGCGGCCCGAGCTGGCCCTCGTCGGCGAGCGCCACCACTCCGCCTGCCACATGCCGCAGGAGGAGCGCACCCGCATCTGGACCGAAGAGATTGCGCCGAAGCTGTGAGCGAGACGATGGAACCCCTGCTCAAGGTCACCGGCCTGCAGAAGCACTTCCCCATCCGGAAGGGCCTGCTCCAGCGCCAGTCCGGCGCGGTCAAGGCGGTCGACGGACTCGACTTCGAGGTCTACCCCGGGGAGACCCTCGGGGTCGTCGGCGAGTCCGGCTGCGGCAAGTCGACGATGGGGCGGCTCATCACCCGGCTCCTCGAACCGACCGGCGGCACGATCGAGTTCCAGGGCACGGACGTCTCCCACCTCGGGGTGGCGAAGATGCGTCCGCTGCGCCGGGACGTCCAGATGATCTTCCAGGACCCGTACGGCTCGCTGAACCCGCGCCACACGGTCGGCACGATCGTCTCGGCGCCCTTCCGGCTCCAGGGCGTGGAGCCCGAGGGCGGGGTGCGGAGGGAGGTCCAGCGGCTGCTCGGCCTGGTGGGCCTCAACCCGGAGCACTACAACCGCTACCCGCACGAGTTCTCCGGCGGCCAGCGCCAGCGCATCGGCATCGCCCGCGCGCTCGCCCTCAAGCCGAGACTGGTCGTCGCGGACGAGCCGGTCTCCGCGCTCGACGTCTCCATCCAGGCACAGGTGGTCAACCTCCTGGACGACCTCCAGGACGAGCTGGGCCTGACGTACGTCTTCATCGCCCACGACCTGTCGGTGGTCCGGCACGTCTCGGACCGCATCGCGGTGATGTACCTCGGCAAGATCGTCGAGCTCGCGGACCGCACGTCGCTGTACGAGAACCCGATGCACCCCTACACCCGGGCCCTGATGTCCGCGGTGCCGATCCCGGACCCGCGCCGCCGGGGCGCCAAGAGCGACCGCATCCTGCTCACCGGTGACGTCCCGTCCCCGATCTCCCCGCCGCCGGGCTGCCGCTTCCACACCCGCTGCTGGAAGGCGACGGACCTGTGCAAGACGCAGGAGCCGCCGCTCGTGGAACTGCGCCCGGGACAGCGGGTCGCCTGCCACCACCCGGAGAACACGGACGTCCTGACGGTCCCGGCGGCCCGCCAGTCGGTAGAGATCACGAAGCCCCCGGAGCCGGAGGCGGCCGAGGCGACGGAGACGGCAGAGGCCGCCGAGGCCTCTGATGCGCCCGATCCCGAGGAGGCCGCTGAGGCCGCTGAGGCCCCCGAGACCCCCGGGAACACGGGGAAGCCCGAGGGCTCGAAGGGCACCGACGCGCCCGAGAGCGCGGACGGCGGCTCCGAAGCCTGACGCCCGGCGAGGCCCCCGGCGCCACGAGGCACCGGGGGCCTTCGCGCGCCCCGGGGACCTCCGCCCCGGCCGCACCCGGACGGCCCCCCGGGGCCGACGTGACTCCGTCCCGGACCGGGGCACGCGCTGCGGCCGTACGGCCCCGAGGTCCCGCGCATCGATGTGGTCCGTCCCGGCGGAGACAGCACGAAGGCCGTGCCGCGTGCTCTCACCCGGTCCGCACCGGGCGGGAGACCTCGGCAGGACCCCGTACGTCCGCGAGGTCCCGCCCGGTCCGTACTCGGCGGGAGGTCCCGCCGGGCCCGTACGTCCGCGAGGTTCCGCCGGGCCCCGCGCCGGGTCCGAGGTCCCGCCGGGCCTCGTACGTCCGCGAGGTCCCGCCCGGTCCGTACTCGGCGGGAGGTCCCGCCGGGCCCGTACGTCCGCGAGGTTCCGCCGGGCCCCGCGCTGGGTCCGAGGCCTCACCGGTCCTCGTACGTCCGCGAAGTCCTGCCCAGTCCACGCCCGGTGGGAGGTCCCGCCGGGCCCCGCGCCGGGTCGGAGGTCCCGCCGGGCCCGTACGTCCGCGAAGTCCGCTGGCCCCGCGCCCAGCGGGAGGCCTCGCCGGGCCCCGTACGTCCGCGAGGTCCCGCCCGGTCCGCGCTCGGCGGGAGGTCCCGCCGGGTCTCGTGTGCCCGTGAGGTCCCGCCGGTCCGGGGTCCGCCGGTCCCGGATGTCCGGGGTGTCCCGTGCGGTGGCCGCGCGGGTGGTGTCGGGGTGGGGGCCCGTACGTCCGGGGCGTCCCGTGCGGCCCCCACGGGAACAAGCGGCACAATTGGCCGGTGCTCCACGACTTGTTCACCCCCTCCGTCCAACACACGCTCGATCTCGTCGGGATCTTCGTCTTCGCGATCTCCGGCGCCCTGCTCGCCGTCCGGAAGAACTTCGACGTCTTCGGCATCGCCGTCCTCGCCGAGGCCACCGCCCTGGGCGGCGGCCTCTTCCGCGACCTGGTGATCGGCGCCGTACCCCCGGCCGCCTTCACGGACCTCGGCTACTTCCTGATGCCGCTGGTCGCGGTGGTGCTCGTCTTCTTCCTCCACCCGGAGGTCGAACGCACCCAGGTCGCCGTCAACGTCTTCGACGCGGCGGGCCTCGGCCTCTTCTGCGTGACCGGGACGGTGAAGGCGTACGACTACGGGCTCGGCCTCACCGCCTCGGCGGCGCTCGGCCTGGCGACCGGCGTCGGCGGCGGTGTGCTGCGGGACATGCTCGCGAACGAGGTGCCGTCGCTGCTGCGCTGGGACCGGGACCTGTACGCCGTCCCGGCCATGGTCGGAGCCGGGATGGTGGTGCTCTTCATCCGTTTCGACGCCCTCAACGCCTTCACCACCGGGACGGCGGTCCTCACCGCGTTCATCCTGCGGCTGCTGGCGATGCGCTACCACTGGCGGGCGCCCCGGGCCTGGAACCGGCGCTCCTCCGCCCGCGAGGAACCAGAAAAAGCTACCGCTTAGTAGTGGCGCTGGGGTACCGTCGGGCGCATGACCACGAGGACCGAGACGAGCGCCACCGGGACGACCGTGGCGACGGGCGCCGACGCCGACCCCGACGGCGGGACCGCCACCGCGCGGAGCGAGTTCGACCGCGACACCGCCGTCACCCTCCGCGAGCCCGGTGTCTACGACGCGCACCTCTCCGCGGGCTGGACGATCATCCACGCGGTGAACGGCGGCTATCTGCTGGCGCTGCTCGGCCGGGCGCTCGGCGACCACCTCCCGCACCCGGACCCGTTCACGGTCTCGGCGCACTACCTGACGCCGTCCGTGCCGGGCCCCGCGGTGATCCGGACCGAGACCGTCCGCACCGGCCGGACGCTCTCCACCGGGCAGGCGTCCCTCTTCCAGTACGCCGAGGACGGCACCGAGGTCGAGCGCATCCGCGTCCTCGCCTCCTACGGCGACCTGGACGCGCTCCCGGACGACGTCCGCACCACCGCCACCCCGCCCCGGATGGCGCCGATCGAGAACTGCTTCGGCGCCTCCGACGGCCCCGCCCCGCAGATCCCCGGCTCCTCCGCGATCACGGAGCGGCTGGACCTCCGGCTCGACCCGTCCTGCGTCGGCTGGGCGGTCGGCGCGCCGTCCGGCAAGGGCGAGATGCGGGCCTGGTTCGGTCTGGCGGACGGCCACGAGCCCGACGCGCTGTCGCTGCTCCTGACGGTCGACGCGCTGCCGCCGACCTCCTTCGAGCTGGGCCTCAAGGGCTGGACGCCCACGGTCGAACTGACCGCGCACGTCCGCTGCCGCCCGGCCCCCGGCCCGCTGCGGGTCGCCATCACCACCCGCAACCTGGCGGGCGGCTTCCTGGAGGAGGACGCCGAGGTCTGGGACAGTGCGGACCGCCTGGTGGCCCAGTCCCGCCAACTGGCCCGCGCGCCCCGGGGCTGACCGGACGGTCCGGGAGGGCGGGGACCGGCGAGCGCCGGGCCCGGAAGGCGGCACCGCCCCCGCCCGGACGGGACCACCGGGGCCGTACCGGACCCGGAAGCGGAGGACGCCGGAAGCCGGGACCGGACACGTCCGCAGCGGAAGCGGAACCGGAGCGGTGGCTCCGGAGCCCTTCCGGGTCCCCGATGCGGGCGCGTCAGGGCCTGGAAACGGAAGGCATCCGCAAGCGGCGGCGCCGGGTGTCCGGCCCCCGGGTCCCTGGAAGCGGAAGCCCGTGCCGCCCGGCCCGTGTGGCGTCCGGGCCGAAGCCGTACCCGGGCGGCCCGCCACCCCCGTACCGCCCGCCCTCCGCCCCGCCCGACGACGAGAACCGGCCACCCTTCCTGGACCGGGCGGCGGCGTAAACAGGCCACCCGCCGGGAGCGCGGGCGGGGGCTCGTAGAATCGGTGCACCATGGCTTACCTCGACCACGCCGCGACCACGCCGATGCTCCCCGAGGCGATCGAGGCGATGACCGCCCACCTCGCCGTCACCGGCAACGCCTCCTCCCTGCACGCCGCCGGCCGACGTGCCCGGCGGACCGTCGAGGAGGGGCGGGAGACACTGGCCGCCGCGCTCGGCGCCCGGCCCAGCGAGGTCGTCCTGACCTCCGGCGGCACCGAGGCCGACAACCTCGCCGTGAAGGGCCTCTACTGGTCCCGCCGCGCCGCCGACCCGCGCCGCACCCGGGTCCTCGCCAGCCCCGTCGAGCACCACGCCGTGCTCGACGCCGTCGACTGGCTCGCCGTCCACGAGGGCGCCGAGGTCGAGTACCTGCCGGTGGACCGCCACGGCCGGGTCCACCCCGAGGCCCTGCGCGAGGCCCTCGCCCGCGACCCCGGGTCCGTGGCCCTCGCCACCGTCATGTGGGCGAACAACGAGATCGGCACGGTCATGCCGGTCCGCGCCCTCGCCGACGTCGCCGCCGAGTTCGGCGTCCCGCTGCACGCCGACGCCGTCCAGGCGGTCGGCCAGGTGGAGGTCGACTTCGCCGCCTCCGGCCTCGCCGCGATGACCGTCTCCGGCCACAAGATCGGCGGCCCCTACGGCATCGGCGCCCTGCTCCTGGGCCGCGAGCACACCCCCGTACCCGTCCTGCACGGCGGCGGCCAGGAGCGGCACGTCCGCTCCGGCACCCTCGACGTGCCCGCCGTCGCCGCCTTCGCCGTCGCCGCGCGGCTCGCCACCGGGCGGCGCGAGGAGTTCGCCCGCGAGGTCGGGGCGCTCCGCGACGAGCTGGTGACCGCCGTCCGGACGGTCGTGCCCGACGCGGTCCTCGGCGGCGACCCGGACGACCGGCTCCCCGCCAACGCCCACTTCACCTTCCCCGGCTGCGAGGGCGACTCGCTGCTGCTGCTGCTCGACGCGGCGGGCATCGCCTGCTCCACCGGCTCCGCCTGCACCGCCGGGATCGCCCAGCCCAGCCACGTCCTGCTGGCCACCGGCACCGACCCGGACCTGGCCCGGGGCACCCTGCGCTTCTCGCTCGGCCACACCTCCACGAAGGAGGACGTCGCGGCCGTCGCGGAGGCGATCGGCCCGGCCGTGGAAAGGGCGCGCACCGCGGGCCTCACCTGAACCGCGGCCCCACGGGAGCCGTCACCTCACCTGAGCCGTGGCCCCGCCTGAGCCGTGGTCCCCCCTGAGCCGTGGCCCCACCAGGAACTCCCCTCGCCGAAGGCGCGGCTCCCCGGCCTCACGCGGGCTTCCGCGACGCCTCCCGCTCCAGCTTGCGGCGGGCCTCCCGCACCAGCTTCAGATAGCGGTCCCAGTCCCAGTGCGGACCGGGGTCGGTGTGGTCGGTGCCCTGGACCTCCACGTGCCCGATGACGTGCTCCCGGTCCACGGGTATCCCGTACCGCGCGCAGATGTCCGCCGTCAGCGCCGCCGACCCCGCGTACATCGCCGCCGTGAAGTCCTCCGGCCGGTCGACGAAGCCCTCGTGCTCGATGCCGATGCTCCGCTCGTTCATGGCCCGGTTCCCCGCGTGGAAGGCGACGTCGAGCTCCCGGATCATCTGCGCCACGTGCCCGTCCTTGCGGACGACGTAGTGCGCGGCGGCCCCGTGCCCCGGGTTCTTGAAGACCTGGAGCGCGGTCGCGTAGCTGCCCTGCACGACGTGGATCACGACCCGGTCGATCGTGTAGTCGTCCGGCCGGTCGGCCCGCCGCCAGTTCGCCCGCGCGGCCGAGGTCCACTCGGCGCCCTTGTGGTCTATCTCGCCGTCGACCCGCTTGCGCTGCATCCCCGGCAGCCGCCACCAGGTGCGCGCCAGCTCGTCCGAGGCCAGTACGGCCGTGGTCACCACGGCGGCGGCGCCGCCGAACAGCAGAGCGCGCCGCCCCACCCGACGGCCCGAACCGGCCGAACTCTCGTTCCCCTTGCTGTCCATGCCACCGAGAACGCTCACCACCGCGATTCCGGTTCCCGGGGCCCCGTACCCTGGTGGTGCTATGACTCAGAATCCGCGCCCCCTCCGCGTCCTCGCCGCCATGTCGGGCGGAGTGGACTCCGCCGTCGCCGCCGCCCGCGCCGCCGAAGCCGGTCACGACGTGACCGGTGTGCACCTCGCCCTCTCCGCGAACCCGCAGTCCTTCCGTACGGGAGCGCGCGGCTGCTGCACCATCGAGGACTCGCGCGACGCGCGCCGGGCGGCCGACGTCATCGGCATCCCGTTCTACGTGTGGGACCTCGCCGAGCGGTTCCGCGAGGACGTCGTCGACGACTTCGTCGCGGAGTACGAGGCCGGGCGCACGCCCAATCCGTGCCTGCGCTGCAACGAGAAGATCAAGTTCGCGGCGCTCCTCGACAAGGCGCTCGCCCTCGGTTTCGACGCGGTCTGCACCGGCCACTACGCCACGGTCGTCGAGACCGGGGACGGCACCCGTGAGCTGCACCGCGCCTCCGACGAGGCCAAGGACCAGTCGTACGTCCTCGGGGTGCTGGACGAGAAGCAGCTCGCGCACGCGATGTTCCCGCTGGGCGACACCCTCACCACCAAGGACGAGATCCGGGCGGAGGCCGAGCGGCGCGGGCTCGCGGTCGCGAAGAAGCCCGACAGCCACGACATCTGCTTCATCGCCGACGGGGACACCCAGGGCTTCCTGGCGGCCCGCCTCGGGAAGGCCGAGGGGGACATCGTCGACGAGGCGGGCACGACGATCGGCTCCCACGACGGCGCGTACGGCTTCACCATCGGACAGCGCAAGGGCCTGCGGATCGGCCACCCGGCCGCCGACGGCAAGCCGCGCTACGTCCTCGACATCTCGCCCGTGGACAACAGGGTGACGGTGGGCCCCGCCGAGGCGCTCGACGTCGTCGCGCTCACCGCGATCAAGCCCCGCTGGTGCGGCACCGCCCCGGACGCCCCGGGCCGCTACACCGCCCAGCTGCGCGCCCACGGCGGCGAGACGCCGGTGAGCGCGGCGATGGAGGACGGCGAGCTGCGCGTGGCCTTCGACGAGCCGGTCCGGGGCGTCGCCCCCGGTCAGGCGATCGTCCTGTACGACGGGACGCGGGTCGTCGGCTCGGCGACGATCGCGACGACGACCCGCCGCCCGGCACCCGCCCCGGCGTAACCCGGACCGACGGCCCCCCCGGCAGGACGCCCGCCCGGACGCGCCCCCGGACCGCCCCCGACGCTCCGAAGGACGGCACCCACCCATCCCCGTACGGGGACGGCGAGGACCGTGACACCGACTCCGACCGACCACCCGCGAGCGGACGGCGACGGCGCCGGTCGTGACCGGTGTCGGGCGGTGGCGGCGGTTCCGACCCTGACCAGCATCGGACGGCAACGGCCCCGGCTGTGACCGGCGTCGGACGGCGGCCGTCCCGGCTGCGACCCGTGTCGGGTGGCGACCGCCTCGGTCGTGCCCCGTGTCGGACGGCGACGGCCCCGGCCCCGACCGGCGTCGGACGGCGGCCGTCCCGGCTGCGACCCGTGTCGGACGGCGACAGCCCCGGCCCTGACCGGCGTCGGGCGGCGGCCCCGCCGTGACCGCCCGGTCCACCGTGCCCGCACCCGCACCCGCACCCGCACCCCCGCACCCGCCCCCCGCCCCGTATCCGTCCTTCCGCCCCGAGGCGGAAGGAACGGTCACAGCAGCCCCACCGGCTCCCGGGTCTCGGTGTGGAAGTCCGCCAGGACCGGGGCCAGGACGTGTGGTGCCACCTCGTGGGTCTGGCCCGTGAGCGTACGGTGCCGGGCCCGGGGGAGCGCCGCCGTCAGCGCGCGCGCCGCGCGCCGGGTCCCGGCCGGGCTCGCACCCCCGTCGATCACCAGCACACGCGCGTGGACCCCCGCGAACAGCCGCTCCGGGACGGTTCCGTCACCGAGCACCGCGAGGTCGTACGCGAGGGTCGGCGCGAGCCCGACGAGCCCCGGCCAGGCCACCGCGGGCAACGACGACTCCGCGAGGAGCAGCGCGACGGCCGCGTCCCGTCGGCCCAGGGAGGCCAGCGCCACGGCCCCGGCGAGCCGTTCGGCCGCCGCCGCGCAGAACGGCGGCTCGAACACCGACACCGGCCCGGAGGGCATCCCGACGGCCACCGCCGAGAGGGCGAGCGCGCCGCCCGTCCCCAGCCCGTGCAGGGCCGCCCCCGGCCCCACCTCCGCGAGCACCGCCGCCAGGTCCTCGATCTCCCGCTCCACCGCCGTGTACGCCCCCGCGCGCCCACCGTGGCCCCCGGCCCCGTTGTCCCCGCTGCCGCCGCGCCCCCTCCGGTCGTACGTCACGACCGAGAACCGCCGGGCCAGGAGCGTGGCGAGCGGCCGTTCCGCCGCCGCCGTGCCCAGGGCCCCGCTCACCAGGACGAGAGGCGGCCCGCCCCCGTGCCGCTCGTACGCGATCTCCGTGCCGTCCCGCGAGACGACCCGGCCCCTGAACCTGTTCGACGTGATGCTCACCTCATCCATGGCAGGTGAGACCCGGCCGCTCACCGGAACTCATCGTTCTTCCGGGGGAATTTCCAAAAAATCTTGGAACCCGCTGGTCAGGGCATACGGTGAAGCCATGAACATCTGCGTCTTCCTCTCCGCCGCCGACCTCGACGAGCGGTACACGGCCCCCGCCCGCGACTTCGCCCGGCTCCTCGGCGCGTCCGGCCACACCCTGGTCTGGGGCGGCTCCGACACCGGTCTGATGAAGGTCGTCGCGGACGGTGTCGAGGAGGCCGGAGGGCGGCTCGTCGGCGTCTCCGTCGACTTCCTGGCGGACAAGGCCCGTCCGGGCGCCGACGAGATGGTCGTCGCCCGGGACCTGGCCGAGCGCAAGGCCCTCCTCCTCGCCAAGTCCGACGCGGTCGTGATCATGGTCGGTGGCACCGGCACCCTCGACGAGGCCACCGAGATCCTGGAGCTGAAGAAGCACGGCAAGCACCACAAGCCCGTCGTGCTGCTCAACACCGACGGCTTCTACGACGGTCTCAGGGCCCAGTTCCGCCGCATGGAGGAGGAGGGCTTCCTCCCGGTCCCGCTCACTGACCTGGTCCTCTTCGCCGAGGACGGCCCCTCGGCTCTCGCCCTCCTGGAGGCGGAGACCGCCGCCCGCTGATGCGAGCATGGTGACCATGGCTACACATGTGATCACCGGAGCGGGTTCCGGCATCGGCGCGGCCGTCGCACGCCGTCTCCACGCGCGCGGGGACGAGCTCGTCCTGCACGCCCGTGACGCGGGCCGCGCCAAGGAACTGGCCGCGCTGTTCCCCGGCGCGCGCACGCTCGTCGGGGACCTCGCCGACCCGGACCGGCTGGCCTGGGCGTTCTCGCACCAGAGCCTGCCCGACCGGGTGGACGGGCTGCTGCACATCGCGGGCGTCGTCGACCTCGGCGCGGTCGGCGACCTCACTCCCAGGACCTGGCACCACCAGCTGAACGTCAACCTGATCGCCCCCGCCGAGCTGACCCGCCACTTCCTGCCCCAACTGCGCCTCTCCCAGGGCCACGTGGTCTTCGTGAACTCCGGCGCCGGGCTCGCCGCGCACGCCGAATGGGGCGCGTACGCCGCCTCCAAGCACGGCCTCAAGGCCCTCGCCGACTCGCTGCGCCACGAGGAGCACCCCCACGGCGTCCGGGTCACCTCGGTCTACCCGGGCCGCACCGCGAGCCCCATGCAGGCCAAGGTGCACGCCCAGGAGGGCAAGGAGTACGACCCCGCCCGGTGGATCGACCCCGAGTCGGTGGCGACGGCGATCCTCACCGCGATCGACCTCCCGCGCGACGCGGAGATCAACGACGTCACCGTCCGCCCGGGACGGCGGTCGTGACCGGCACCAGCCCCTGGGGCCCGGCGACCGGCGTCGGCTCGCTGCCCGGCGGAGACGCCCGCGAAGCGGCGAAGACCGTCACCGGCAGCTTCGAGGACTTCCCGTTCCTCCCCGAACTCCCCGCCCGTGGACCCGGCGCCGACATGATCGGCCGGACGACCGGGATGCTCGTCGACCTGTACGCGCACGTGGAGCCGAGCGGCTGGCGGATCAGCGACCGCCCCGGACGCGACACCCGGCGCGCCCGCTCCTGGCTGGGCGAGGACCTCGACGCCCTGGAGGAGTTCACCCAGGGCTACGAGGGCCCGCTCAAGGTCCAGGTGGTCGGCCCGTGGACGCTCGCCGCCGCCCTGGAACTGCGCGGCGGCGAAGCCGTCCTCAGGGACCCGGGCGCCTGCCGCGACCTCCTCGGCTCGCTCACCGAGGGCCTCCGCGAGCACCTCGCGGAGCTCCGCCGGAGGATTCCCGGGGCCCGGCCCGTGCTCCAGCTCGACGAGCCCTCCCTCACCGCCGTCCTGCGCGGACAGGTCCGTACGGCCAGCGGCTACCGCACCCACCGGGCCGTGGACCGGCAGGTCGTGGAGAGCGCCCTGCGCCAACTGGTCGCGGTGAACGACGGACCGGTCGTCGTCCACTCCTGCGCCCCCGACGTGCCGTTCGCGCTGCTCCGCAGGGCGGGGGCCGCCGGAGTCTCGTTCGACTTCGGGCTGCTCACCGAGCGTGACGAGGAGACGATCGGGGAGGCCGTGGAAGCGGGCACCACGCTCTTCGCCGGTGTGGTGCCGTCCACCGACGGTCCATTGTCAGACCCGGGGGGTAGCGTCATGGGTGTCAGGACGCTGTGGCGCAGGCTCGGGCTGTCTCCGGGGACCCTCGCGGGTTCCGTGGTGGTCACGCCCACGTGCGGTCTCGCGGGTGCTTCGCCCGCGTACGCCCGTGCGGCGCTCGCCCATTGCGTCCGGGCGGCGAGATCGCTCGCGGACAACCCAGAGTGACCGGGTTTCGAGGCACGGGAGGACGGCGAAGGTGACAGTCGAACAGGGGGCCCTGCCCGCCGAGGCACGGGAGAAGCACGCCGACCTGGCCGGGCGGGTCGAGGAGCACCGCTTCCGGTACTACGTGAAGGACCAGCCGGTCGTCAGCGACGCCGAGTTCGACCGGCTGCTGCGCGCCCTGGAGGCCCTGGAGGAGGAGTACCCGGAGCTGCGCACGCCCGACTCGCCGACCCAGAAGGTCGCCGGGCAGTACGAGACCGAGTTCACCGCGGTCGAGCACCGGGAGCGGATGCTCTCCCTGGACAACGCCTTCGACGACGAGGAACTGGCCACCTGGGCCGAGCGGGTCGCCAGGGACGTCGGCACGCCCGACTTCCACTACCTGTGCGAGCTGAAGGTGGACGGCCTCGCGGTCAACCTCACGTACGAGCACGGGCGGCTGACCCGCGCCGCGACCCGGGGCGACGGCCGCACCGGCGAGGACATCACGCCCAACGTCCGGACCATCGCCGACATCCCGGAGCGGCTGAGCGGGGACCGCGTCCCGGACCTCGTGGAGATCCGCGGCGAGGTCTACTTCCCGATGGAGGACTTCCAGGGGCTCAACGCGCGCCTGGTCGAAGCGGGCGACAAGCCCTTCGCCAACCCGCGCAACGCGGCGGCGGGTTCGCTCCGGCAGAAGGACCCCAAGGTCACCGCCACCCGCCCGCTGCACATGGTGGTGCACGGCATCGGCGCCCGCGAGGGCTTCGCCATCGACTGCCTCTCCCACGCCTACGAGCTGCTGCGCGAGTGGGGTCTGCCCACCGCCCGGCACAACAGGGTGGTCGGCTCGCTCGACGAGGTCCGGGAGTTCATCGCGTACTTCGGGGAGAACCGGCACTCCGTGGAGCACGAGATCGACGGCGTCGTCGTGAAGCTCGACGAGATCCCCCTCCAGGGCAGGCTCGGCTCCACCGCCCGCGCCCCGCGCTGGGCCATCGCCTGGAAGTACGCGCCGGAGGAGGTCAACACCAAGCTGATCGACATCAAGGTCGGCGTCGGCAGGACCGGGCGCGTCACCCCGTACGCGCAGGTGGAGCCGGTGACCGTGGCGGGCTCCGAGGTCGAGTTCGCCACCCTCCACAACCAGGAGGTGGTGAAGGCCAAGGGCGTCCTGATCGGCGACACGGTCGTGCTGCGCAAGGCCGGTGACGTCATCCCGGAGATCCTCGGGCCGGTCGCCGACCTGCGGGACGGCAGCGAGCGGGAGTTCGTGATGCCCGCCGAGTGCCCGGAGTGCGGGACGCCGCTGAAGCCGATGAAGGAAGGTGACATCGACCTCCGCTGCCCCAACGCCCGGACCTGCCCGGCGCAGCTGCGGGAGCGGCTGTTCTTCCTGGCCGGTCGGCAGTGCCTGGACATCGAGAACTTCGGCGCGGTGGCGGCGGCGGCGCTGACCCGCCCGCTCGAACCGGCCGAGCCGCCGCTCGTCGACGAGGGCGACCTGTTCGACCTGACCATCGAGCGGCTCCTGCCGATCAAGGCGTACGTCCTGGACCCGGACAGCGGACTGCCCAAGCGGGACCCGAAGACCGGCGAGGAGAAGATCGTCACGGTCTTCGCCAACCAGAAGGGCGAGCCGAAGAAGAACGCCCTGGCGATGCTGGAGAACATCGCGGCGGCCAAGTCGCGCCCGCTGGCCCGCTTCATCAACGGGCTCTCCATCCGGCACGTGGGCCCGGTCGCGGCCGAGGCGCTGGCCCGGGAGTTCCGCTCCCTGGAGCGGATCGAGCAGGCGAGCGAGGAGGAGCTGGCCGCCGTCGACGGCGTCGGCGGGATCATCGCGGCGGCCGTGAAGCAGTGGTTCTCCGAGGAGTGGCACCGCGAGATCGTGCGGAAGTGGCGCGCCGCCGGGGTCGCCCTGGAGGACGAGGGCGCGGGGGAGGACGTGGGCCCCCGCCCGCTGGAGGGACTCACGGTCGTGGTGACCGGCACCCTGGAGAAGTTCACCAGGGATGGCGCAAAAGAGTCGCTCCAGAGCCTCGGAGCGAAGGTGACCGGTTCCGTTTCGAAGAAGACCGCCTTTGTGGTCGTCGGTGAAAACCCTGGTTCGAAGTACGACAAGGCGATGCAGCTGAAGGTTCCGGTTCTGAACGAGGACGGCTTCACGATCCTGCTCGAACAGGGACCCGAGGCCGCTCGGGAGGCCGCCCAGCCCATCCCCGAGTAGCACCCCGCCCCCTCCCGGAGACCCCGCGCGGACGCCCCGCGCGGGGCCCCGCACGGCCCAACGGGGCCACCCGTCCGGCGCATACCAGATCGTTACGGGTGGCCCGGCCGCATTCGGGCAAGACAGGAAGAGCGCTGCCCGCCGAAGCCCTCGGCGGCCTAGTGTGGTGACCGTGCGTCCGGTCCGCACGGCCGGGCGAGGGTTCCGCCGTCCGCGGTGCCAGGACACCGGCCCCGTACCACCGGGAACGGCCACCGCCCCGCGGCGGCCCTCCCCACGGACCGCCGGACGACGAACGGCCGCCTCACCGCGGCCCATCGCACACCGACGGCACCGCCGCCTGTGAGAGGGACGGGAATGGAACCGACCGACAGCGCCGCCAGGGTGCCACGGCAGCAGCACGGACACACCGCACCCCCGGGCCTCACCTCCCGGCTCCCCGTGGCCGTCGTCGGGGCCGCCGCCGTCCTGCTCGCCGTCGGGCTCCAGCGAGCCCTGAGCACCGGCCACGGACTCTTCCCCGGCGACACCCCCGGCTGGTCCCTCGCCGTCCTCACCGGACTCATCGTCGGCCACCTCGTCGCCCTCGGCCGCGACCGCTGGTGGGGCGGCACCGGCTCCTCCGCCGCCCTCACCCTCGCCGTCCTCCTGCTCTACGGCTGGGTGCCCGCCGGACTCGTCTCGCTGACCGTCGTCGCCCTCGTCGGAGCCGCCCGCCGCCACCGCTGGCGCCAGGGCCTCCTGCACGGCTCCGCCGACATCCTCGGCGTCGCCGCCGCCGCCCTGGTCCTCGGCCTCTTCGGCGACGTACCCACCGTCGAGAAGCCCTGGCACCCCCTCGACTGGACCATCGCGGACCTCCCGGCCGTCGTCCTCGCCGCCGCCGCCTACCTCGTGGTCACCCGCCTCCTCCTGTGGTACACGCTCGCCCCCCAGGGCCGGGGCCTGCCCACCGTCGCCCGCACCGCCCTCCTCCGGCAGGGCCTCGTCGCCGTCGCCCTCCTCGGCATCGCCCCCCTCATCTGCGTCGTCGCCGCCACCCGGCCCGTCCTGCTGCCCCTCTTCGCCGTCCCCCTCATCGCCCTCGACTCCACCCTCTGGATCGCCCGCGCCCGCGCCGAGGAACAGCTCCGCGACCCCCTCACCGGCCTCCCCAACCGCCAGTGGCTCCTGGAACGCGCCTGGACCGCCCTGGAGGAGGCCGAGGGCGAAGGCGTCCGCGCCGCCCTCGTCCTCATCGACCTCGACCGCTTCCGCTCGGTCAACGACACCCTCGGCCACCTCGCGGGCGACCGGCTGCTCCTCCAGATAGCCGACCGCATCCGCCACGCCCTGCCCCCCGGCGCCGAGGCGGCCCGGCTCGGCGGCGACGAGTTCGCCGTCCTGCTCCCCACCGCCGACTCCACCACCAGCGCCCAGCGCGTCGCCCGCCACCTCGTCGCCGAACTCTCCTCCCCGCTCGACCTCGACGGACTCACCCTCGTCCTGGAGGCCAGCGCGGGCGTCGCCGTCTTCCCCGAGCACGCCCTCGACGCCGAAGGACTCCTGCGCCGCGCCGACGTCGCCATGTACCAGGCCAAGCGGGACCGCACCGGAGTCGAGGTCTACGAGTCCAAGCGCGACTCCAACACCCCCGACCGGCTCGGCCTCCTCGGCGACCTCCGCCGCGCCCTCGACGCGAGCGAGGTCGAACTCCACTACCAGCCCAAGGTCCGCTTCGACGGCCAGGTCGCGGGCCTCGAAGCCCTCGTCCGCTGGGTCCACCCCGAGCGCGGCAAGGTCCCGCCGGACGAGTTCATCGCCATCGCCGAGACCTCCGGCCTGATGCCCCACCTCACCGAGTACGTCCTGGAGACCGCCCTCGCCCAGGTCGCCCGCTGGCGCGCCCAGGGCCTTGACGTCCCGGTCGCGGTCAACGTCTCGCCGCGCGACGTGCACACCCCCGGCTTCGCGGGCGCCGTCGCCGCCCGGCTCGCCCGGCACGGCGTACCGGCCGGGGCGCTCCAGCTGGAGATAACGGAACACGTGCTCCTGGAGGACCCCCAGCGGGCCGCCGACACGCTCAACGGGCTCACCGGCCACGGCGTCAAGATGTCCCTCGACGACTTCGGCACCGGCTACTCCTCCCTCGTCCACCTGCGCCGTCTCCCGGTCAGCGAGCTGAAGATCGACCGCTCCTTCGTCGCCCGCCTCGCGATCGACACCGAGGACGCCGAGATCGTCCGCTGCACCGTCGACCTGGCCCACTCCCTCGGCCTCGTCGTGGTCGCCGAGGGCGTCGAGGACGACGAGACCTGGGAGCGGCTGCGCGACCTGGGCTGCGACGCCGTCCAGGGCTGGCTGGTCGCCGCCGCGATGCCGCCCGCCGAGGCCACCGCCTGGCTCCTCGCCCGGGGCGAGCACGGCTGGCGCCGCCCCGCCGACATCGCGGCCCAGATCGACCTGGACCACCCCTCGGGCCAGGTCGTGCCCCGGGGGTGACCGGGTCAGGGACGGGGAGGGCTACGGCACGGGGAACGGCCCCGGCCCCCTAGGATGGGCCCACACCATCAAGCTCACCCCGTGAGGATCCGCATGTCTGGCATCACGCGCGAGGAGGTCGCCCACCTCGCACGGCTGGCGCGTCTGGAGCTGAAGGGCGAAGAACTCGATCACTTCGCCGGCCAGCTCGACGACATCATCGGCGCGGTCGCCCGCGTCTCCGAGGTCGCCGACCAAGACGTACCGCCGACCTCCCACCCGCTGCCGCTGACCAACGTCATGCGCGCGGACGAGGTCCGTCCGTCGCTCACCCCCGAGCAGGCGCTCTCCGGCGCCCCGGCCCAGGAGCAGGGGCGTTTCAAGGTGCCGCAGATCCTGGGGGAGGACTAACAGCCATGACGGACAACATCATCAAGCTCACCGCGGCCGAGATCGCCGGACGGATCGCCTCCGGCGAGCTGACCGCTGTCGAGGTCACCGAGGCCCATCTCGCCCGCATCGAGGCCGTCGACGAGAAGGTCCACGCCTTCCTGCACGTCGACCGCGAGGGCGCCCTCGCCCAGGCCCGTGCCGTCGACGAGAAGCGCGCCCGGGGCGAGAAGCTCGGCCCGCTCGCCGGTGTGCCGCTGGCGCTCAAGGACATCTTCACCACCGCCGGGATGCCGACGACCGTGGGTTCGAAGATGCTGGAGGGCTGGATCCCGCCGTACGACGCGACCCTGGTGAAGAAGCTGAAGGCCGCCGACGTCGTCATCCTCGGCAAGACCAACATGGACGAGTTCGCCATGGGCTCCTCCACGGAGAACAGCGCGTACGGCCCGACCGGCAACCCCTGGGACCTGACCCGGATCCCCGGCGGCTCCGGCGGCGGCTCCTCCGCCGCCCTCGCCGCGTACGAGGCGCCCCTCGCCATCGGCACGGACACCGGCGGCTCGATCCGCCAGCCCGCCGCCGTCACCGGCACCGTCGGCGTCAAGCCGACCTACGGCGGCGTCTCCCGCTACGGCATGGTGGCCTTCTCCTCCTCCCTCGACCAGGGCGGCCCCTGCGCCCGTACGGTCCTGGACGCGGCCCTCCTGCACGAGGCCATCGCCGGACACGACCCGCTCGACTCGACCTCCATCGACGGCCCGGTCCCGCCGGTCGTCGAGGCCGCCCGCAACGGCTCGGTGGCGGGGATGCGCGTCGGCGTCGTCAAGCAGTTCCGCGGCGAGGGCTACCAGACCGGTGTCGTGCAGCGCTTCGACGAGTCCGTCGAGCTGCTGAAGTCGCTCGGCGCCGAGATCGTCGAGCTGGACTGCCCGACCTTCGACCTGGCCCTCTCGGCGTACTACCTGATCGCGCCGTCCGAGTGCTCCTCCAACCTGGCCCGCTTCGACGCCATGCGCTACGGCCTGCGGGTCGGCGACGACGGCACGCGGTCCGCCGAGGACGTCACCGCCCTCACCCGCGAGGCCGGTTTCGGCGACGAGGTCAAGCGCCGGATCATCCTCGGCACGTACGCGCTCAGCTCCGGCTACTACGACGCGTACTACGGCTCGGCCCAGAAGGTCCGCACCCTCATCACCCGCGAGTTCGAGAGGGCCTTCGAGGAGGTGGACGTGATCGTCTCCCCGACGACCCCCACCACCGCCTTCCCGATCGGCGAGCGCGCCGACGACCCGATGGCGATGTACCTCGCGGACCTGTGCACCATCCCGACCAACCTGGCCGGCAACGCCGCCATGTCGCTGCCCTGCGGCCTGGCGCCCGAGGACGGTCTGCCGGTCGGCCTGCAGATCATCGCTCCCGCCATGAAGGACGACCGGCTGTACAAGGTCGGCGCCGCCGTCGAGGCCGCCTTCGTGGAAAAGTGGGGGCACCCGCTGCTTGAGGAGGCTCCGTCGCTGTGAGTACCAGTGCACTGCAGAAGGCCAAGGGCTTCAAGAAGTCCAAGACCGGCACGTACCTGTCCATCGGCACCACCGCTTTCGGCGCGCTCGGCGTGTTCAAGCAGGCCCGCAAGGCCCGCAGCGAGCACGACACGCTCAAGCTGATCGACGCCGTCGTCTCCGCCGCCGCCATCGCCACCGGCGTCGCTCTCCTCGTCCGCGAGCTGAAGCGCCTCGGTGACGACGACGTCCTGTTCGGCTGAGGCCGAAGGCACCAGAGGGAATTCTCGTGACTGTCACTGAACTGCTGTCGTACGAAGCGGCGCTCGCCGAGTACGACCCCGTCATGGGCCTGGAGGTCCATGTCGAGCTGGGCACCAGGACCAAGATGTTCTGCGGCTGCTCCACCGAGCTGGGCGCCGAGCCGAACTCGCAGACCTGCCCGACCTGCCTCGGTATGCCCGGCTCGCTGCCCGTCGTCAACGCGATCGGCGTCGAGTCCGCGATCAAGATCGGTCTCGCGCTGCACTGCGAGATCGCCGAGTGGTGCCGCTTCGCCCGGAAGAACTACTTCTATCCGGACATGCCGAAGAACTTCCAGACCTCCCAGTACGACGAGCCGATCGCCTTCAACGGCTACCTGGACGTCCAGCTGGAGGACGGCGAGGTCTTCCGCGTGGAGATCGAGCGCGCCCACATGGAGGAGGACACCGGCAAGTCGCTGCACGTCGGCGGCGCCACCGGCCGTATCCACGGCGCGTCCCACTCCCTGCTGGACTACAACCGCGCGGGCATCCCGCTCATCGAGATCGTCACCAAGCCCATCGAGGGCGCGGGCGAGCGGGCCCCCGAGGTCGCCAAGGCGTACGTCGCCGAGCTGCGCGAGCTGATCCGCGCCCTCGGCGTGTCCGACGCGCGGATGGACAAGGGCCAGATGCGCTGCGACGTGAACCTGTCGCTGCGCCCGCACGGCACCGAGAAGTTCGGCACCCGCTCGGAGACGAAGAACGTCAACTCGCTCCGTTCGGTGGAGCGCGCGGCCCGTTTCGAGATCCAGCGGCACGCGGCCGTGCTGTCCTCCGGCGGCACGATCGTGCAGGAGACCCGTCACTTCCACGAGGACGACGGCTCCACCACCTCCGGCCGCATCAAGGACAACGCCGAGGACTACCGCTACTTCCCCGAGCCGGACCTGGTGCCGGTGGCCCCCGCCCGCGCGTGGGTCGAGGAGCTGCGGCAGGGCCTGCCCGAGCTGCCCCGGGTGCGCCGCAACCGGCTGCGCGAGGAGTGGGGCGTGTCCGAGCTGGACATGCAGTCCATCCTCAACGCGGGCGCGGTCGAGGCGATCGTCGCCACCGTCGAGGCGGGCGCGGACGCCGCGTCGGCCCGCAAGTGGTGGATGGGCGAGCTGGCCCGCTCCTCCAACGAGCAGGGCGTTTCCCTGGAGGAGCTGGCGATCACGCCCGCGGACGTGGCCCGGGTCTCCGCCCTGGTCGCCTCCGGCGAGCTGAACGACAAGCTGGCCCGTCAGGTCATCGAGGGCGTCCTCGCGGGCGAGGGCACCCCCGACGAGGTCGTCGAGAAGCGCGGTCTGAAGGTCGTCTCCGACGACGGCGCGCTCGGCGCGGCCGTCGAGGAGGCCATCGCGGGCAACGCGGCCATCGCGGACAAGATCCGCGGCGGCAAGGTCGCGGCGGTCGGCGCGCTGGTCGGCGCCGTCATGAAGGCCACCCGTGGCCAGGCGGACGCGGCGAAGGTCAAGGACCTGATCCTGGAGAAGCTGGGCGTCAGCGAGGGCTGATCCCGTTCTCGTACGGCTCAAGGGGGCGGCCCCGCACCGGATCTCCGGTGCGGGGCCGCCCTCCGTCGTACGGCGTGCGCACCGGAGGGCGGGGGAGGGCCCGGAGTTAGGGTGAGGGTCCGTGCCACCGCGCGGAACCGGGGCACGTGGAGGCGAGCGGGGCCGGGTGCGTGCGGAGACACGCGGAGACCAGCGGAGACAAGAGGAGCACCGCCCAGAATGATCACCCAGATCAGGATCGACGGGTTCAAGTCGTTCCGAGGCTTCAGCCTCGACGTGCCGCCGACGCTGATCATGCTGGGTGCGAACGGGGCGGGGAAGTCGAACCTCTTCGACGCCCTCCGGCTCGTCGCGGGGACGGCGGACCGGGGCTTCGAGGAGACGGTCCGCAAGGACCGGCGACTGGCTCCGGCCGATCTGTTCCACCGGCGCGAGGAGAACGAGCGCCGGGAACTTGCCGTCACCGTCGGATCGCTGGTCGCGACCCCCTACGGGCCGCTGCCGCTGCGGATCAGGCTGAGCGTGGTACGCCTGGAGTCGGGCCGGGTGGCACTTGGCCGCAACTGCGGCGTCTGGGTCAGCAGGCTCGATCGGCCCGACTGGATGGATCGCGTCGGTCTGGACGAGGACCAGCGGAGGGCCGTGGCCCGGGCACGCGCGGAGTTCGTCGAGCACGAGAGCGAGTTCGTGCCCTTCCACGGGCCCCTGGGCAGCCCGCTGTCCATCGAGGACGAGGAGGCCAACCGGTCGGCCGGGAACGACTCCCTCTTCGCGGAGCCGGGCACGGAACTGCGGTTGCTGGCCGCCCGGGAATGCGCGTCGTGGGCACCCCTCCTCCTCGACCCGGCGGCCCTGCGTCGGCCGTCCCCGGCCTTCGTCCTCGGCCGCCTCACCCCGGACGGCGGGAACCTGGCCGAGGTGCTCCACCGCATCGAGGAGCGTCCGCCGCTCTGGCGCCGCTTCGTCGCGGATCTGGCCGCGCTCGTCGAAGGAGTCGAGGACGTACGGGTCGTCTACGACGAGCGGCGCCAGGAACTCGACTTCGAGGTGGCCTTCGGCAACACGGGCTGGTTGTCGCCGCCCACCCTGTCGGACGGCACCCTGCGCATGGCGGCCCTGCTCGCGGCGGCTGCCGACCCCGCCTGGCCCGGCGGGATGTGCGTCGAGGAGATCGAGAACGGGATGAACCCCGAGCGCGTCGCCGATCTGGTGCGCCGCCTGCGGCGCGGTACCGGGGTGACGCCGAAGGCGTCCGCGTACCGGCAGCTCATCGCCACCACCCATTCCCCGGCCCTCCTCGGCGCGCTCAGGCACGACCTCTCCGGCAGCCTCGTCTTCCTGGAGCAGGCGGACCGGGTCGATCCGGCCGACGGGACGATCTCCCGGGCGACCGTGGCCCGGCCGCTGCGGGCCTTCGACCCGGACCGGGAGCCGGGCGAGACGGTCTCGCCGGAGCAGGTGGAACGGCTGCTGCGCAGGCTGGACAGGGGCGGGGAATGAGGACGCTGCTGCCGGGGCTGCTCGTCGAGGGCAGCGACGGGCCCTATCTGAAGAGCCTGGTCGAGCGGCAGCTCGACGCGCTCCTGCTCGCGGGCAGCGCGCAGACGGTGGACGTGCTCCGCTGCGAGGTCTCCCCGGTCCGGTCCAACGACCGGCCGGACCGTGTCCTGGCGGCGGCCGAGGCGCTCGCGGCGGACTGCGACATCGTCTTCGTCCACGGCGACCAGGACGCCTCGGAGGCCCGCCTGAAGCTGGTCGTCGCGCTGGAGCGGCGGCGGGCCGCCGCCCCGCGCGCCGGGGTGTCCGTCCCGCTCGTGCCCGTCCTGATGACCGAGTCCTGGATGCTGGCCGACCGGAAGGCCCTGGAATCGGTGGTGGGCGAACTCCCGGAGTACCCGTACGCGGGGCCCTCGGCGGTGGAGAAGCGGGTGCCGCTCAAGGGCGGCGGAGCCAGGCTGACCCCCAAGGAGGTCTGGAAGACCCTGCTGGGGGACGACGGGCCCGAGGTGCTGCACGACAGCGCGGAACTGCTCGTACGCCGTACGGACCTCGCCGTGCTCGCACAGGTGCCCTCGTACCGCGCGTGGTACGAGGACACCGGACGCGCGCTGCGTGAGCGGCGCTTCCTGTAGGGCCGGTGAGACCTAGGAGGGCGCTCCGCCGACGAAGGCGTCCCAGGCGAGGGGGGAGACGGTGAAGACGGGGCCGGTCCCGCCGAGCTTGGAGTCCCGGACGTGCACGGCGGCGGGGTGGGCGGCCACCTCGACGCAGGCGCCGCCCTCGCTGCCGCTGTAGGTGGACTTGCTCCAGTCGTAAGCGACTTCGAGGCAGGCGCCACCCTCGTCGCCGCTGTAGCTCGACTTGCGCCAGTCATAGGCGACTTCGAGGCAGGCGCCGCCTTCATCGCTGCTGTAGCTGGACTTGAACCACGAAAGTGCTGCTGCGCTCATGTCACTCCTGCCAGACGTTCCAGCAGGCCCATGGTGTCCTCGGGCGTCAGGGCCTGTGACCGCAGCATTCCATACTTGGCCTGGAGGATGCCGACCTCGTCGGGGTCGTCGATGAGGAAGCTGACCCGCTGCCCCTCGATGTAGGCGACGTGTTCGTGGTCAGGTGTTTCGATGAGCACCATGGGCCCGGCGAGTCCCGCGTGTTTCGTCCGCGCCTTGGGGACGATCTGGAGCGCGAGGAAGGGGAGTTCGGCGATCTCGCGCAGATGGAGGAGCTGTCCCCGCAGCACCTCGCGTCCGCCGATCGGCTGCTCCAGAACGGATTCGTTCAGGAGGAAGGACATCATCGGAGGCCATGGTGTCTGCTCGAAGATCCGCTGGCGGTCGAGCCGGTCGAGCATCCTGTCCTCCGCCTCCTGCGGGGTGATCGGCGGATAGAGGCAGTCGAAGACCGCACGGGCGTACTCGGGGGTCTGAAGCAGCCCAGGGACGACGCCGTTCTCGTACCAGCACAGACTGAGCGCCTGTGCCTCCAGCTCGATGAACTCCTGAACGAACGCCGGATAGCGCTCCTTCTTCGGCGCTTTCCCGACCGCCACCGCCAGCGCGCCGCCGGTGTTCAGGATGCTGTCCAGCTCACCCGCGAGTCCGAGGCGCAGCGCTCGGCGTCCCTGTTCGATGGAGCCCAGCGTCTCCAATGCCACACACGCCTGTGCGGCCAACTGGGGCTGGGTCAGCCCCGCTTGTTTCCGGTAGAGCGCCACGAGGGCGCCGACCACTTCCCACGACGGGACCTTCTTCCTGGAGTTCGTGCCGCGTTGCATGTGCGGTACTTTCCCTGGTCCACGGGTACGCGACGCTTTCCGAACCCGTACAAAGATTTTGTACGGCTCGACGCTCTGGGGCGCGTGGGGCGCGAGACGTCACCGTGATCGCCATGAACGACCAGATCCCCCTGTTCCGCGAGGCGTTCTACCGCCGTGAACGCCGATCCGTGCCCCTCGCCCGCGACTTCACCCGCAAGGCGCTGACCGACTGGGGACTGGACGCCCGCGCGGACGACGTACTGGTGTGCGTGAGCGAGCTGGCCACCAACGCGCTCCTGCACGGCGTCCCGCCCGGCCGTGGCTACCGCCTCCACCTCTATCTGGAGCACCCCGGCCGCCTCCGCGTCGAGGTCCACGACAGCGGCGAAGGCACCCCGGCCGTCCGCGAACCCTCCGGGGAGTCGGGCAGGGGCCTCCTCCTCGTCGACACCCTCGCCGACCGCTGGGGCGTGGGCCCACGAGACCCCGGCAAGGTCGTCTGGTGCGAGTTCGGCGATGCCGGGGGCGTTCCCTGAGCGCTGTCGCGTAACTACTGATCGGGGTGGACGCCTCGGACATGTGTGATCACGTCTGGTTGGCCGAGGCCGGCTCGGTTGATCCGGCCTCGGCCTCGGACCACGCCGTCTGCGGCCAGCCTTTTCCGCAGTGCGTCGGGTGCCAGGGGGGTCTCGAAGCCCTCGCACAGGCCTCGCCCTGTATCTGCGTACTCGTAGCGGACCGCGTACATCATTCCCTCGTGATGCCATTCGCAGCGGACCAGAGGTCGCGCGAGGACCGCTTCGAACCAATCTGCCACGCTGTTCCCCAGCTCCGTCGGGCTGCCCGCGGCTTCGAGGACGAACTCACTGGCCTGCCGGATAGTGAAGTCCTGGTTGTGGAGTTCGCCCCCACGGACAACGGACCCGTCGAAGTGGGCGCCCACCGTCAGAACTCCCTGGTTGCGTTGCGGGTCACCGATATCCAGAGAGACGATCAGCTGGCCGTCGAAGGTGTGCGCAGAGGGCAGCACGACGGTGTCGAGCGGGTCCACCAGCCAGGATCCCGCGCGTTCGGACAGAACGTCCACGAACGCGCGTTGGGCGACGTTCAGGTCGTCCTCTTCGTACTCGAACCAGGGGATATCGTCCATGACCGCACTCTACGGTCGGCACGAGGCCGTCCAGGAGCTGTCGATCGCGGGCGAGACGGTCTTGGTATGGCTGGTGTGATCACGGCGTCGGAGACCTCTTAAGGACGCGGACGGCTTCTGTCACGGCCCGTCCGGCACGCCCGGCCCGTCTGTCCGGCACGCTCGTTCGCCGGACGCGCTGGACTCTGCGATGCCGGTCGTCGGGCCGCTCGCCGACCGTCCGTACGGGAAGCCGTCCGCCGTGGAGGGCGGGTGCCCTTCAAGGGCGAGAAGCGGAAGCCGGACCCCGAGCGGGTCCGGAGGAAGCTGACCGGGCCCGGGGGGAGCGGACCCGCTGCGCGACTCCGCCGCACCGCTGGTGCGGCGGACGGATCTGGCGGTGCTCGCGGCTTCCCCGTACCGGACGTGGTGCGAGGAGACCGAGCGGGCGCGCTGGGGGCACCTCCTCTGGCGAGCCCGCGCTCCGGCCCGTGGCAGGCTGGCGCGTGGCGTCCGCCCGGTCCGTGCTCGGTCCGTGCGTGACGCCTGATCGGCCCGCGCCCGGCCGGTGTCCGGCCCGTGCGTGGCGCTGCCCGGCCCGCGCGTGACGCGCCCCCGTCCGCGCCCGGCTCGTACGTGACGTGCCCCGGTCCGCGCCCGGCCCGCGCGTGACGTGCCCGGCCCGCGCCCGGCGGCCTGGCCGGAAACCGCCTGGATTCCCGTCACGTCGTCTTGGACGTTCACCCACGGGCCCCCGCCGGGTCTTCTCCCCGTCACCCCGTCTCACTACCGTCCCCGGCGTACCAACCAATGGCTCGAAGGCGAACCGTTGGCCGTCGACTGGAGGTCGGTCTTGTCATCCGAGATGTCCCGCAGAAGGCTCTTCGCCCTGGGCGGCGGTGCCCTCGGTGCCGCCGCGGCCGGTTCGCTGCTGCCGCCGTCGTTGCAGAACGCGATGGCCGCCGGGCCCCCGGCCGGGGGCCTCTCGTCGGTCCGCCACGTGGTGATCCTGATGCAGGAGAATCGTTCCTTCGATCACTATTTCGGCACCCTCAGGGGCGTCCGGGGATTCGGTGACCGCAACGCCATCGAACTGCCCTCCGGCAAGCCCGTCTTCGAGCAGCCCGCCGCCGCCGGGCGGACCGTCCTGCCCTTCCCGATCCGCGACGCCGCCGAGACGCAGCGCAAGGACCTCCAGTACATCGGGGACCTCGACCACTCCTGGGGCGGCGGCGGCAAGGCCTGGCACGGCGGCTGGATGGACGGCTGGGTCTCGGCCAAGACCGCCGCCACCATGGCGTACTACGACCGCCGGGACATCCCCCTGCACTACGAGCTCGCCGACACCTTCACCGTCTGCGACGCCTACCACTCCTCCATCCACACCTCGACCAGCCCCAACCGCAACCACCTCTGGTCCGGCTGGACCGGCTTCGAGGCCGACGGCAGCCGCGCCGTCACCAACGCCGCCTACGCCGAGGACACCCACCCCGGCTACGGCTGGCCCACCTACGCCGAGCGCCTCGAAGCCGCCGGGCGCGGCTGGAAGACGTACACCGAGTGGGAGAACTTCACCGACAACAACATCGAGTTCTTCACCACCTTCAAGAACATCGCCCGCAAGGCGCTCGCCGGGACCGGCGGGCACACCTTCATGGAGTCCTTCTACGCCGCCGTCCGCGAGACCGACGACGCCGCCGAGCGCGCCAGGCTCCTCGGGCTCCTGGAGAAGGGCGTCGCCGGGCTCACCAAGGCCGAGCGGTCCCTCTTCGAGCGCGGGCTGCGCCGGGTCGAGAGCGGCACCCTCGCCGACGCCTTCCGCGCCGACGTCGCCGCCGGAACCCTCCCCGAGGTCTCCTACCTGGTGCCCTCCGCGGTCGACTCCGAGCACCCCGGCGCCTCCTCGCCGGTCGCCTCCGCGAGCCTCGTCTACAAGGTGCTCGACGCCCTCGGCGCGCACCCGGACGTCTGGCGCCACACCGTCGTCCTGATCAACTACGACGAGAACGACGGCTTCTTCGACCACGTGCCGCCGCCGGTCCCGCCGGAGGGCACCACCGAGGAGCGCTGGAAGGGCCAGCCCACCGGTCTCGGCATCCGGGTCCCGCTGCTCGTCGTCTCCCCCTGGTCGGTCGGCGGCTACGTCTGCTCCGAGACCTTCGACCACACCTCCGTGATCCGCTTCCTCGAAGGGCTGACCGGCGTCCGGGAGCCCAACATCACCTCCTGGCGCCGGACCGTCACCGGCGACCTCACCTCCGCCTTCGACTTCGGGCGGGCCCGCAGGCAGCCCGACGTGGACCCGCCGGGCCCGGTGCCGCCCTTCACGGGCCGCTGGCGCCCGCAGCCCCCCGCCGTACAGAAGATGCCGGTCCAGGAGCCCGGGGTGCGGCGCGCCCGCCCGCTGCCGTACCAGCCGGACGCCTCCGCGACCGTCCGGCCCGGCTCCGTCTCGGTGGCGCTCAGCAACCGGGGCAGGGCGAGCGCGCACTTCGCGCTCTACCCGTACGCGGGCGAGTTCGCCCTGCCGCAGCACCGGGACGTCAGGGGCACCGGGGAGTGGACCGTCCCCGTCCCCGGCGACCGCTACCGCTTCACGGTCACCGGCCCCAACGGTTTCCGGCGCGAGTTCGAGGGCCCGGCCGCCGGGGGCGCCGAACTGGTCTCCCGCATCGACCACCACGACCGCGACCTGCACCTCACCGTGCGGAACACCGGCCGGTCCGCCGTCACCTTCCGGGTCAGGCCGCTGGGGTACGTGGACGAGGACGACCTGGCCGACTGGACCCGTACGGTCACCGTGAAGCCGGGCCGGACCCGTACCTTCGTCCACTCGGCCGCCGACGCGCACGGCTGGTACGACCTGGAGGTGACCGCCCCCGGCGGCTTCCGCCGCAGGCTCATGGGCCACATCGAGAACGGGCGGGACAGCGTCTCCGGCTGACCCCCGCGGTGAGCTCCCGCGCCCCGGGACGCGGGACCTCGGTCCGCCCCCGGGGCCGGGACCTCGGCCCCGGCTCCCCGGGCATCCCCGCCGGTGCGGCGGGACCTCGGTCCCGAGCTTCCCGGGCACCCCTGTGAGGATCGCCACGAAAGGGGCAAACGATCACGTTTGGCTGCCACAGTGGCCCCACGTAGCTCATGCGTTCTTCTCGGGCTGTTCCCGTGAAAGATCCACGAACCACTCAGGGAGCAGGTCCTGTGGCAGCCCTCGCACGGTGGTGCATCCGGCACCGCCTCGCCGCCGTCCTGCTGTGGCTCCTCGCCCTCGGCGGGGTCGGCACCTCGGCGATCGTCGCCGGGAGCGCGTACTCCAACGACTACGAGGTCCCGGGCACCGAGTCCGGCCGGGCCACCGCCCTCCTCGACCGGGGCTTCCAGGGCCTCGGCGGCGACAGCGGCACCGTCGTCTGGCACAGCGAGCGGGGCGGCGTCCGCGCCGACGCCGTGGAGCGCCGGATGACCGCGATGCTCGACGAGGTCGCCGCACTTCCCGGCATCGCCGCCGTCGCCTCCCCGTACGGCGGCGGCGCCCCGGGGCAGATCAGCGAGGACGGGCACACCGCCTACGCCGTCGTCACCTTCCACGAACAGGCCGACGACATCCCCGAGGCCCAGGCGCGCGCCCTCGTCGACACGGCGAAGGCGGCGGCCGACGAACCGGCCGGGCTCTCCGTCGAACTCGGCGGCACCGCGGTCGCCCTCACCGAGGCCCCCGGCGGACACGTCGCCGAGGCCGTCGGCGTCGCCGTCGCGGCCGTCGTCCTCTTCCTCGCCTTCGGCTCGCTCGCCGCCTCCGCGCTCCCTATCGCGACCGCGCTCGTCAGCGTCGGCATCGCCTACTCGGGGATCGTGCTCCTCGGGCACCTGATGACCGTCGCCGACTTCGCGCCGATGCTGGGGATGCTCGTCGGCCTCGGCGTCGGCATCGACTACGCCCTGTTCATCGTGACCCGGCACCGCAGAGGACTGAAACGCGGGCTCTCCGTCGCGGAGGCGGCCGAGACCGCCGTCGCCACCACCGGCCGCGCCGTGGTCTTCGCCGGGGCGACCGTCTGCATCGCGCTGCTCGGGATGCTGATCCTGCGGCTCAGCTTCCTCAACGGCGTCGCCGTCGCCGCCTCCCTCACCGTCGTCCTCACGGTCGCCGCCTCCGTCACCTTCCTCCCGGCCCTGCTGTCGTTCATCGGGATGCGGGCGCTGTCCCGGCGCGAGCGGCGCGACCTCGCCGAGCACGGGCCCCGGCCCGAGGCGCCCACCGGCTTCGCCGCCCGCTGGTCCGCCTTCGTCGAGCGCCACCCCAAGCTCCTCGGGGCCGTGGCCGCCGTCGTCATGGCCGTCCTCGCGCTGCCCACCCTCTCGCTCCACCTCGGCACCTCCGACCAGGGGAACAATCCGGCCACCGCGACCACGCGGAAGGCGTACGACCTGCTCGCCGAGGGCTTCGGGCCGGGCGTCAACGGCCCGCTCACCCTGGTCGCCGGGCTCGACGGCGCCGACGACCGGCTCGCCCTGGACCGGCTGCCCGCCGTGCTCGCCGACACCCGGGGGGTCGCGTCGGTCTCCCCGGTCACCTACAACGGCTCCGGCGACACCGCCGTCCTCACCGTCGTACCGGACTCCTCGCCGCAGTCCCGGCAGACCAGCGAACTGGTCGACCGGCTCCGGGCCGACGTCCTGCCGAAGGCGGAGGCGGGCACCTCCCTGGAGGTGAACGTCGGCGGGGTCACCGCCTCGTACGACGACTTCGCCGAGATCATCGTCGGCAAGCTGCCGCTCTTCGTCGGCGTCGTCATCGCACTGGGCTGTCTGCTGCTCCTGCTCGCCTTCCGCTCGATCGGCATCCCGCTCAAGGCCGCCGCCATGAACGTCGCGGCCGTCGCCGCCGCCTTCGGGATCGTCGTGGCGATCTTCCAATGGGGCTGGGGGAGCGAACTCCTCGGCCTGGGCAGCGCCGGACCGATCGAACCCTTCCTGCCGGTGATCATGGTCTCGGTGCTCTTCGGGCTCTCCATGGACTACCAGGTCTTCCTGGTCAGCCGGATGTACGAGGAGTGGCTGGAGACCGGCGACAACCGGCGGGCGGTCCGGGTCGGCCTCGCCGAGACCGGCCGGGTGATCAACTCCGCTGCCGTGATCATGATCTCGGTCTTCCTCGCCTTCGTGCTCTCCGGCGACCGGGTCATCGCGATGTTCGGCATCGCGCTCGCGGCGGCCGTCGCCCTCGACGCCTTCGTGCTGCGGACCCTCCTCGTCCCCGCGCTGATGCACCTCCTCGGCGGGGCGAACTGGTGGCTGCCCCGGTGGCTGGACCGGCTGCTGCCCCGGATCAGCATCGAACCGCCGGAGTGCCGGGAGGCGGCGGACAGCCGCGCGGGGGTCCCGGCGGCCCGCGTGCCGGTTCCGGTGTCGGTGTCGGTCCCGGCCCAGGCTTCGGTTCCGGCGCCGGTTCCGGCCCAGGCTTCGGTTCCGGCGCCGGTTCCGGTCGCGGAGGAGGAGACGGGCGATGCTCACGGCATCGCCCGGTGACGGCGCCGGGCCGAGGCCGCTGGAGCCCTGACGGGCCGAGGAGCCCCTGACCCGCAGGGACCGGGACCGCGAGTCCGTGGGGCGGCACACCGGACTGCCGGACGCCGCCACGGAACCCGGCTCCGCCCGCGTCGGGGCAGTCGTACGGACACCGGGGTCCGGGCGGGGGCGGTGCTCGCCCCGGAGCGGCGCGCCGCGAAGGATTCCCGGGCCTGAGGCCCCCGCCCCCGCCCCCGGGGAGGCCGTCTTAAGGGTCTTCTCATGTGCGCCGCTTAGCGTGCGCCGCATGGACACCAAGACGACCACCGAGAAGGCCACCGACGCCCCCGAGGCCGTGGACGAGGCCGGGACGACCGCCCCCGGGGCGGACGCGGCCGAGGCCGGTACGGGCAAGGGCGACGCCGAGGCGGGCGCGGGCACCGGGCCCGCCGCCGACGCCGACGGTGGGGCCGAGGACCTGACCGAGGACGCGGACGAGGGCCTGGGCGAGGACGCCCCGGCCCGCGCCTCCTCCGGCATCGCCGGTGCCGCCGCCGCCGTGGTCTCCGCCGCCCTCGGAGCCGTCGCCCTCACCGGCACCTGGGGCGGCCGGATCGTCGCCGAACGCGAGACGCTGATCGGCCAGATCAAGCTGTCGGGGTCCGGCACCCCGGCCCAGCAGATCGCCGAGATCTACGGCGACGCCTGGCACAGCACCGCCCTGGTCAACGGAGTCTTCGCCTTCGTCGCCCTGTTCGTCGCCGTCCTCGTGCTGATCCTCCCCGCCCGCCCCTCCTGGGTCCGCGCGGTCGCCGTCGCCGGAGCCGTGCTCGGCGCGCTGGGAGTGATCGTCTCGGTCGGCATCTACTTCGACCTGTTCTTCGCCCTCCCGACGGCGGGGTCCTGAGCACCGGGTCCTGAGCGCGGGGTCTTGAGCACCCGGGGCCTGAGCGCCGGGCCCCGGTCCGGTTCCTGAGCCCCCGGGCCTGAGTGCCGGGCCCTGGTCCGGTTCCTGAGGCCCCTCCCCGGTCCCCTAAGGCCCCCCGGAGACCCGCCTAAGGCCCCCCGTACCCCCCGGATGCGGCACTCGCCCGATGTGGCCGCGCCCCCTGGGCGACGACAGTGGAGGCATCGCCAGAGAGCGACACCGACACCGAGTCACCGGGGAGCAGCAGATGTTCGAGTACGAGATCCACCTGATGGACCACGCCCGGCTCGTCCGCGAGGCCGACGCCGAGCGACTGGCCCACGAGGCCGCCCGCACGGACGCCCGGCGCCCCCGCCCCTTCGGCCGCCGCAGCGGGGGCCGGAATTCCGGGGGGCGGGTGGACGCCGGGGGCCGGGGCCGCTTCGTCCGGGCCGCGTGACCCCCGTATGAGCGACGGCAGGGACGCCTGTGCGATGCTCGGCGCCGTGGAGACCAGGTCAGTCAGCCCCGTCTTCGTCGGCCGCGCCGGCGAACTCACCGCCCTCACCGAGGCGCTCTCCCGTGCGACCGCGGGAGAGCCCCAGGCCCTGCTCGTGGGCGGGGAGGCGGGCGTCGGCAAGACCCGGCTCATCGAGGAGTTCCTCGACATGGCCCGCGACCTCGGCGCGGTCGTCGCGGTCGGCGGCTGCGTCGAACTCGGCGCCGACGGACTGCCGTTCGCCCCCTTCTCCACCGCCCTCCGCTCGCTCCACCGCCACCTGCCCGCCGAACTCGCCGAGGCCGCCGAAGGACAGCGGGCCGAACTCGCCCGCCTCCTGCCCGAACTGGGCGACCCCGGCGGTCACGACACCTCCGACGAGGACTCCACCGCCCGTCTCTTCGAGCTGACCGTACGGCTCCTGGAACGGCTCGCCGCCGACCGGACCGTCGTCCTCGTCCTGGAAGACCTGCACTGGGCCGACGCCTCCACCCGGCACCTCCTCACCTATCTGCTCCGGACCCTGCGCGGGGGCCGGATCGTGGTCGTCGCCAGCTACCGCGCCGACGACATCCACCGCCGCCACCCGCTGCGCCCGCTCCTCGCCGAACTCGACCGGCTCCGCACCATCCGCCGCATCGAACTCGCCCGCTTCACCCGCGCGGAGGTCCACCGCCAGCTCACCGGCATCCTCGCCGCCGAACCCGACCCCGCCCTCGTCGAAGAGGTCTTCGAACGCTCCGACGGCAACGCCTTCTTCGTCGAGGAACTCGTCGTCTCCCACGAGGCGGGCTGCGCCGCGGGACAGCTCAGCGACTCCCTGCGCGACCTCCTGCTCGTCCGGGTCGAGGCGCTCCCCGAAGACGCCCAGCGGGTCGCCAGGATCGTCGCCGAGGGCGGCTCCACCGTCGAGTACGGCCTCCTCGCCGCCGTCGCCCGGCTCACCGAGGACGAACTCATCGAGGCGCTCAGGGCCGCCGTCGGCGCCAACCTGCTGCTCGCCGTCCCCGACGGCGACGGCTACCGCTTCCGCCACTCCCTGGTCCGCGAGGCCGTCAGCGACGACCTGCTGCCCGGCGAACGCTCCCGCCTCAACCGGCGCTACGCCGAAGCCCTGGAGGCCGACCCCTCGCTGGTCCGCCCCGACGAACGTGCCCCCCGCCTCGCCACGTACTGGTACCACGCCCACGACACGGCCAAGGCGCTCCCCGCCGTCCTCCGCGCCTCCGTCGAGACCCGCAAGCGGCACGCCTACGCCGAACAGCTCCGCCTCCTCGAACGCGCCATGGAACTCTGGGAGGAGGCCCCCGAGGAGACCCGCCGCTCACTGCGGCCCATGGACTACGCCGAGGCCTACCCGCCCTGCGGCTGCGACCCCGAGACCACCGCGCTCGGCCATCTCGACCTGCTGGCCGAGGCCGCCGTCGCCGCCCGGCTCAGCGGCGACCGCGAACGCGCCCTGAAGATCGGCAGGACGGCCCTGCGCCTCCTGGACGACGCCGACGAGAAGGACCCCCTGCGCGCCGCCTGGTTCTGGACCGAGAGGGCCCGCCTCCAGTCCAACCTCGGCCGGGGCGACGGCTGGGAGGAGATCGCCCGCGCCCAGGAACTCGTCAAGGGCCTGCCGCCCTCCGCCGTCCACGCCGTCGTCCTCGTCGGCGCCGCGGGCTGGGGAATGCTCCGCGACCCGGGCCCCGGGGCCCTCGCCGCCGCCGAACGGGCCGTCGAGTACGCCCGCCACGTCAAGGCCGAGTCCATCGAACTCAACGCCCGGCTCACCCTCGGCACCCTCAAGGTCTCCGCCGGGGACGTCGAGGCCGGACTCGCCGAACTGCACGAGGTCCGCGAACGCACCGAGTCCATCGGCCAGTTCAACGAGACCGCCCGCGCCCACATCAACCTCTCCTCCTCCCTGGAGTCCCTCGGCCGCTCCCGGGACGCCGTCGAGGTCTCCGACCGGGGCATCCGCCTCGCCCGCGCGTACGGACTCGTCGACAGCGTCGGCTGGATCGAGGCCAACCGGGCCGAATCCCTCTACTCCCTCGGCCACTGGGACGAGACCCGGGACGCCGCCGAGCGGCTGCTGCGCTCCGCGACCAGCACCAAACCGCGCGGCTCGGCCTCCCTCCGGCTGGCCCACCTCGCCGCCGCCCGGGGGGAACTCGCCGCCGCCCGGAGCCATCTCACCGAAGCCCGCGTCGTCTACGGCAGCCGCGACCCCATTCCGCAGTACACCCTGCCGATGGTCCAGATCGACATCGCCGTCGCCGCCGCCGAGGGCCGCCTCGCGGACGTCCGCACCCTGCTCGCCGAGGCCGAACGGGCCGGATTCCCGCCCGGCACCCACCGCTACGGCTGGCCCCTCGTCCTCTCCGCCGTCACCGCCGAGGCCGACAGCAGGGGACTGCCCGCCGCCGACGAGGGCCGCCCCGAAGCGCTCGACGCCGTACGCCGCTGCGTCCGCGCGCTCGCCACCCCCGCCCCCGTCTGGGCCGCCCACGCCCTGGAGGTCTCCGGGGAACTGGCCCGCGCCGAAGGACGCGCGTCCGCCGCCCGCCTGACCGAGACCGTCGCCGCCTACGAAGCCCTCGACCGGCCCGCCGAACTGGCCCGCGCCCGCCACCGCCTCGCCGACGCCCTGCTCGTCGAGGGCGGCCGTCGCGAGGAGGCCGCCGCCCTGCTCCGCGAGGCCCACGCCACCGCCCGCGCCCTCGGCGCCCGCCCGCTCCGCGAGGAGGTGGAGCTGCTCGCCGCCCGCGCCCGGCTCTCCCTCACCGAGGAGAAGGCGCCGGTCACCGCCGGGCCCGACGGTGACGGCTTCGGCCTCACCCCCCGCGAACAGGACGTGCTGCGACTGGTCGCGGCGGGCCGCACCAACCGGCAGATCGCCGGGGAACTGTTCATCTCACCCAAGACGGCCAGCGTCCACGTCTCGAACATCCTCGCCAAGCTCGGGGTCGCCGGACGCGGTGAGGCCGCCGCCCTCGCCCACCGCCTCCACCTCCTCGACGGGCCCCTCTGACCCGCCCGGCAGCCGTATCGTGACCCGGCCCGACCCCAGGTCTATCGGGCCGCGCGACGGATCGGCGTCCCCGGGGTCCTCCCTGGTCAGGGCCTGCCTGCGCAGTTCCTCCGTGGTGTGCCTGCGTCCGGGCGCGAACAGCTCTGCCATGGGGCCGAACACGGTCACCGCCTCCCTCGGTCAGTCCACGTCGAGCCGGATCAGCCGGTCGTCCCCGGGCTTCGGGGTGCCCCGGCCGTCGGTCTGGTTCGTCATCAGCAGGAGCCGTCCGTCGCCCGTCGCGAGGACCGTGCGCAAGCGGCCGTACTCCCCGGTGAGGAACGCCCGGGGCTTCCCGGAGAGTTCCGTACCGGAGACCGGGACGCGCCACAGCCGCTCGCCCCTGAGCCCCGCCATCCAGATCGCGCCCCGGGCGTACGCGATGCCGCTCGGCGACGCCTCCGAGGTCGGCCACTGGGCCACCGGGTCCACGAAGCCCTTCCGCCCCGCCCGCCCCTCGACCACCGGCCAGCCGTAGTTCTTCCCCGGCTCCACCAGGTTCAGCTCGTCCCAGGTGTTCTGCCCGAACTCGGACGCCCACAGCCGCCCGTCCGCGTCCCAGGCCAGCCCCTGCACATTGCGGTGCCCGTACGAGTAGACCGCCGACCCGGCGAAGGGATTGCCCGGCGCGGGACGGCCCTCCGGGGTGACCCGCAGGATCTTCCCGCCGAGCGACGCCCGGTCCTGGGACAGCCCCGTCCGGCCGGTCTCGCCCGTCCCCGCGTACAGCATCCCGTCCGGACCGAACGCGATCCGCCCGCCGTCGTGCGTCACCCCCTTGGGGATGCCGGTGAGCACCGGCTCCGGCGCCCCGAGCCGGTCGCCCGCCGCGCCCCCGTACCGCATCCGGACGATCCGGTTGTCCGACTCCGCCGTGAGGTACGCGTACACCCAGGCGTCCTTCACGGCGAGACCGAGGAGTCCGCCCTCACCGCCGGGCACCACCCCCGGCACCTCGCCGAGGGGGGTCCTGTCCCCGGTCCGCCCGTCGACCCGGGTGACCGTCCGCTCGTCGCGCGAGGAGACCAGCAGATCGCCGTCCGGCAGACGGGCGAGGCCCCAGGGCGACTTCAGGTCCCCGGTGAGCGTGCCCGCCACCGTCACCCGGCCGCTCCCCGCCGCCGCCGACGGAGGAGAGCCGGACCCGGACGGGGAGACGGCGGCGGACGGCGGCGCCGAACCCGGCCGCTCCTCCGCGTCCCCGGAGGTCCCCGGGGAACACCCCGCGACCAGGGCGAGCACGGCGGCGCCCCACAGGGCCTTCAGCACAGCAGGACGACTCACGGCGGGGTCCCCTTCGACGGCGGGCGGTGTCCCTCGCCTCTAGATACCTCCCGGGGCCCGCCAGAGTTCCCACCCGGACCCGGGACTTCACGGGGGGCAGGTCCTCACGTCGGACGGCCGGACGCCGTCGCCGGTGGCCGCCCGGCCGGACACCCGGCCGTCGCCCTGGCCCCACCGGCACCGACCCCCTGGTCCGGCCGATGCCGGTCCCCCATGTCCGCAGGGCCACCGACCCGGGTCCGACCCGAGGTCCGGCCCGACCTCGGGTCCGGCCCCGTGGCCAGCTCGACCTCGGGTCCGACCTCGGGTCCGACCTCGGGTCCGACCTCGGGTCCGACCTCGGGTCCGGCCCCGTGGCCGGTCCGGCTCCGGCTGTCGCGCAGGGGCCTCAGTGGTCCCAGGAATCCCGGGGCGCCGGGAGCGTCGCGATCTCCGCGAGGTCCCCCGGGGTCAGCCGCAGCCGCGCCGCGCCCGCGTTCTCCACCGCCCACCGCTCCCGCTTCGCCCCCGGCACCGGCACCACGTGCCGCCCCCGGCCCAGCACCCACGCGAGCGCCACCTGCGCCGGGGTGACCTCCGCGCCGTGCCGGGCGGCCACCCGCCGCAGCCCCGCCACGATCGGCTGGTTCGCCGCCATCATCTCGGCGGTGAACCGGGGGTGCCGAGCCCGGGGATCGTCGGGCTCGAAGCCGCCGCCGGTGGTCAGCGTCCCGGTCAGATAACCGCTCCCCAGCGGCATCGCCGCCAGGAAACCGACCCCCCGGGCCGCGCACCACGGCAGCAGCCGCGCCAGCGCCTCCTGCGACCACACCGACAGCTCCGCCTCCACCGCCGCCACCGGGAACACCTGCTGGACGCGCTCCAACTGGCGGATCGTTCCCTCATAGCCGTCCCGCCCCGCGCCCGTGGTGCCCCGGCGGGTCCAGCGGGCGCCGACCGCGCACAGCCCCAGCGCCCGCACCTTCCCGGCGGTCACCAGCTCCGCCATCGCGCCCCAGGTCTCCTCGACCGGCACCTCGGGGTCCGCCCTGTGGAGCTGGTAGAGATCGATGACATCGGTCTGGAGCCGCCGCAGCGAGGCGTCACAGGCCCGGCGCACGTACCCGGGCCGCCCGTTGGCGACGACGTGCTGGTCACCGACCAGCAGACCGCACTTCGTCGAGACGAAGGCCTCCGCCCTGCGCTCCCTCAACACCCGTCCCACCAGCAGCTCGTTGGTGAACGGTCCGTACATGTCGGCGGTGTCGAGCAGGCTCACCCCGGCGTCCAGAGCCGCGTGCACGGTCCGCAGCGAGCGGTCCCCCCGCTGCTGGGAACGGTCGTACGCCCAGCTCATCGGCATACACCCCAGGCCGACCGCACCCACGTCGAGCGCCGTCGCCCCGATAGTCCTGCGCTCCACCTGCCGGTACCCCTCCCTGTGCCGTCCCCCAAAGTAACCAATGCCGTCAGGGATTCTTCGCATAGCCTCCCGCTCATGAGATTCGAAGACACGACCGCTGACGTGTGGCTTCCCGTCCCGGCGGCCGAGACAGAGGGACTCCCCGAGCCGGGCGCGTCGGGCCTCAACTACCTTTTCTGGGACGGCGGGCCGGAGTTCCCGGCCGATCCGGCGCGCTGCGTCTTCTACGTCGTCCCGTACATGAAGGGCTCCGAGATCGCCGTACGGCCGCTGGCCGCGATGACCTCGCTGCGGGTGGTGCAGACCCTCTCGGCGGGCATCGACCACGTCACCCCCGGCATCGGCTCGCTGCCGCCGGGCGTCGCCCTCTGCAACGCCAAGGGCGTCCACGAGGCCAGCACCGCCGAACTGACCCTCGCCCTGATCCTGGCCTCGCTGCGCGGCATCCCCGGCTTCGTGCGCGGCCAGGACGCCGAGGAGTGGCGGGCGGGCTTCTACCCCGCCCTCGCCGACAAGTCCGTCCTGATCGTGGGATACGGATCGATCGGCGCCGCCATCGAGGACCGGCTCGCACCCTTCGAGTGCGCGCGGGTCGCACGCGTCGCACGCTCCGCGCGCACCACCGTGCGCGGGCCGGTCCACGCCCTGGCGGAACTGCCGACGCTGCTCCCCGAGGCGGACGTCGTGATTCTCTCCACCCCGCTCACCCCCGAGACCAGGCATCTCGCCGACGCGGGCTTCCTGGCACGGATGAAGGACGGCGCGCTCCTCGTGAACGTGGCCCGGGGCCCGGTCGTCGACACGGCGGCCCTCCTCAAGGAGGTGGAGAGCGGGCGGATCACGGCCGCGCTCGACGTCACCGACCCGGAACCGCTCCCGGCCGGACACCCCCTGTGGCACGCCCCGGGCGTCCTGATCAGCCCCCATGTGGGAGGTTCCACCTCCGCCTTCATGCCGAGGGCCAAGCGGCTGATCGCCGGGCAGCTGCGGCGCTTCGCGGCGGGCGAGGAGCCGGTGAACGTGCTGCTCACCACCGACTGAGCCGGGACGGGGCCGTCCGGGTGATTCCGTACGCCCGACACGCGCCGCGCAACAACCCGCGTCAGTCACGCAGCGTAGAGGAACCCTGTCCCTGAGTGACGGTCCTGGTGTATCGTCCCGGATCGGGGGACTGCGTCGAGTACGGGCTGACGCTGGGGAGTGACGTGACGGGACAGCAGATTCCGAGGGGGGCGAAGGGTGAGGCACGGCCGGAGGAGCGACGACCCGACGCGGCGACGCCGCCGTCGGAGGTCCCTCCGCGCCTCACCGACCGCCTCGTACCCACCGTGCCGGAGCAGGCCGCGCCCCACCGCGCGTCCCGCACCACCCCCGGCCCCGCCGAGGCGACGGAGAGCGAAGCCGCGCGCCGAGGCGACGATGGCGCGTGCGCGGGCAGCGACGACGCCGGGGACCGCGCGGGTCGCACCGCCGACGAATCCGTCCCGGACCGCGACGCGCCGAGCCGTGGGGCCCCGGACGGTGACGCGCCGGGCCGTGACGCGCCGGACGGTGACGCGCCGGGCCAGGTCATCCCGGACGGCGACGCCCGGGGCCGTGGAGTGCCGGACGGTGACGTCCCGGACGGTGACGTCCCGGGCCGTGGCGCCCCGGACAGCGACACCCCGGGCCAGGTCATCCCGGACGGCGATGCCCGGGGCCGTGGAGTGCCGGACGGTGACGTCCCGGACGGTGACGTCCCGGGCCGTGGCGCCCCGGACAGCGACACCCCGGACGGTGACGCCCCGGGCCGTGGCACCCCGAACGACGTCGTCCCGGACAGTGACGCCCCGGACTGTGACGTGCCGGACGGCGGCACCCCGAGCCGTGGCGCCCTGGACCGCGACACCTCGGGCCGTGACACCTCGGACGGTGGAGTGCCGGACCACGACGCCCCGGGCCGTGGTGCCCCAGATGGCGACACCTCGGGCCGTGGTGCCCCGGACCACGACGCCCCGGACGGTGGAGTGCCGGACCACGACGCCCCGGGCCGTGAAGTGCCGGACCACGACGTCCCGGCCCGCGACACCCCGGACGCTGGTGCGGCCCGTGCGGGGCATGGTGACGGCACCGGCTGTGCGGTGTGCGGAGCTCCCGTCCCGGCGGGCGATCCGCTCGTACGGGACCCGGCAGGGCCCCACGACTGCGACGGGCACGCCGTCTGCGGCCCCGGCGAGCCGCCCGCCCGCACGCACGAAGCGGACGCCTGTGGAGGCGCGGCGCCGGAGGCCCCGGTGACCGCGCCCGGGGCGGTGCTCGCGCGCCCCCCGGCCGACACCGGCGCAGCCGCCCCCGGCCGCCCGGACACCGGAAGCCCCGGCATCGGCGGCATCGGCGGCATCCTCGCGCAGATCACCCTCGGGCTGATCTGCGCGGGCTACACGACCGGCGCCTCCCTCGGCTGGGGCTCCCCGGAACTCGCGCTCTTCATGGGTGACTTCGGACTCAGCGCCGCCGCCCTCACCGCCGCCGTCTCCTGCTTCCTCTACGCCCGCGCCCACCACGGCGAGGACCGCCCCGCCTGGCTGCTCTTCGCCTTCTCCTCGTTCATGGCCTCCGCCGGGAACGCCGTATGGGGCTGGTACGAGGTCGTGCTCCGCACCCGCGTCCCGACCACGTCCGTCGCCGACCTGTGCTTCCTGCTGTTCGCGCCCCCCGCGATCGTCGGACTCCTCGTCCTCGCCAAGAAACCCGTCACCCGGGCCGGCTGGGTCTGCCTCGGCCTCGACGCCTGGCTCATCGGCGGCTCCCTCCTCACCCTGTCCTGGAGCCTGGCCCTCGCGCGCACGGCCCACTTCCAGAACGAACCGGTCACCCAGGCGGCCCTGTCGCTCGCCTACCCGCTGCTCGACATCGTCCTCGTCAGCATGGTCCTGGTCCTGCACTTCCGGCGCTCGCAGGCCAACCGCTCCGCGACCAACACCGCCATCGCCGCACTCGCCCTCACCGTCCTGTGCGACGCCCTGTTCACCTCACCGCTGCTCCGCCAGAGCTACGTCTCCGGACAACTGCTCGACGCGGGCTGGTTCGCGGGCTCCCTGCTCCTCGCCTACGCCCCCTGGGGCGCGCGCCGCCTCTCCGGCGGCGAGACCCCCGCCCGGACCCCCCGGCTGCACAGCCGCCCCGTCGCCGGTTCGCTCGCCGCGCTCACCCCGTACCTCGCCGCCGCCGTCTGCACCCTCAGCCTCCTCTACAACGTGGTCGAGGGACGCCGGCTCGACCGCTTCGTCGTCCTCACCGGCTGCACCGTCGTCCTCGCCCTCGTCGTACGGCAGGGCATCATGCTCCTCGACAACATCGCCCTCACCCACGAGCTGGCCCAGAAGGAGAACCACTTCCGGTCCCTCGTCCAGGGCTCCAGCGACGTCATCATGATCGCCGCGCCCTCCGGCACGCTCCGCTACGTCAGCCCCGCCGCCTCCGGCGTCTACGGCCGCGACGCCGAGGAACTGACCGGCTCCGAACTGTCCTCGCTGATCCACCCCGAGGACCTCGGCGCCGTCATCCACGAGGTGCGCCGCTTCCTCGCCGTCTCGCCCGCCGAGGAACCCACCACCCGGATCGAGTGCCGCTTCCGCTCCGGCCGGGACGACTGGCTCAACGTCGAGTCCACCGTCAACCGGCACCAGGGCGGCCTGATCTTCAACAGCCGGGACGTCACCGAGCGCGTCCGGCTCCAGGCCCAGCTCCAGCACAACGCCGAGCACGACCCGCTCACCGACCTGCCCAACCGCGCCCTGTTCACCCGGCGCGTCCGGCAGGCACTCGGCGGGCGCCGCGCCTCCGACCCCGGCACCGCCGTCCTCTTCGTCGACCTCGACGGCTTCAAGGGCGTCAACGACCGGCTCGGCCACCAGGCGGGCGACGACCTCCTCGTCCAGGCCGCCCGCCGCCTCCAGGACTCCGTGCGCGCCGGGGACACCGCCGCCCGGCTCGGCGGCGACGAGTTCGCCGCCCTCATCCTCGGCGACGGCTCTCGCGACCGGGCCGCCCGCGAGAGCCAGGTCCGGGAGATCGCCGACCGGCTCCGCCTCACCCTCTCCCGGCCCTACCGCGTCGACGGCGACAACGAGGTCCGGGTAGCCGCCTCCATCGGGGTCGCCTTCGCCGAGCCCGGCATCGCCGCGGGCGACCTCCTGCGCAACGCCGACCTCGCCATGTACCGGGCCAAGGCCGCGGGCAAGGACCGCGTCGAGCTGTACGCGCCCCAGATGCAGGCCGAGGTCGTCCGCCGCACCGAACTCGCCGCCCGGCTGCGCAGCGCCCTCCACGACGGCGAGTTCGCCCTGCTCCACCAGCCGGTCGTCGACCTCGCCACCGGCCGGATCTCCGCCGTCAGCGCCCAGGCCCGCTGGCGCTCCACCCAGGGCATCCTCTTCACCCCCGCCGAGTACCTCCGGGTCACCGACGACGGTGAGCGGACCGCCGAACTGGGCCGCTGGCTCCTCGAAGAAGCCGTCGAACAGGCCGCCGAGCGGGCCGGTATCGGCCATCGCGCGCCCGTCTCCATCCGGCTCCCCGCCCGCCGCCTCCTCGACCGCTCGCTGCCGCTCGGCTCCGTCGAGTCCCTGCTCACCCGGCACGGGCTGCCGTCCGGCTCGCTGATCATCGAGCTGGCCGACAGCGACCCCCGGATCTCCCTGGACGAGCTGGAACAGCGCCTGGTGAGCCTGCGCCGCCTCGGGGTGCGGATCGCGCTCGACGGATTCGGCAGCGGACACGTCGCCGTCAACGCGCTCCGGCGCCTCCCCGTCGACATACTGAAGCTCGACCGAGGGCTCGTCGAAGGGCTCGTCGAATCGCCCCGGCTCCGCAAGATCACCCGCGGAGTCCTCCGCATCGCCGGGGAACTCGGCCTCCAGACCGTGGCCGAGGGAGTCGACGCACCGGAGCAGGTGGCCGCCCTGCGGGCGATGGGATGCGGCCACGCCCAGGGCATGGCCTTCTCCGGCCCGCTCGACGAGTACCGGCTGCGCAGGGCCCTCGTACGGGACGAGTACCCCCTCCCCGGAGCGGTCCCGGCACGTGCCGGAAACCGACCCCCCACCCGCTCACATGATGAGACGCCCGTCCCACCCACTTGACAGTGACGAGGCCTGAGAGGGAGGGTCAGTGCCATGCGCACCCGAATTCTCGTACTTGGACAGCGCGTCGGCTGAAGCGGGGCCCCTCCCAGGCCCGCTTAGAACGCACCCGACGCGCTCCCCTCGCTTGCCTCCCGGCACGAGGGGTTTTTTGTTGCACCGACTCCCTCCGAAGCCGGTGCGAAACCTGGCAAAACACCTCGCGAAAACCCTCTGCTTCGAGAAGAGATGCTGATGACCGACCAGGCCACCGGGCACCATCCGCAGCCGCGGCCCCGCCACGGCACGGCGCCCGCCACCACCGTCGAGCACGTCACGGGTGCGCAGTCCCTCATCCGTTCTCTTGAGGAAGTGGGCGCCGACACCGTCTTCGGCATCCCCGGCGGCGCGATCCTGCCCGCGTACGACCCGATGATGGACTCCCGGCGGGTCCGCCACATCCTGGTCCGCCACGAGCAGGGCGCGGGCCACGCCGCCACCGGCTACGCCCAGGCCACCGGCAAGGTCGGCGTCTGCATGGCGACCTCGGGACCCGGGGCCACCAACCTCGTCACCCCGATCGCCGACGCGCACATGGACTCCGTCCCGCTCGTCGCGATCACCGGTCAGGTCGCCTCCAAGGCGATCGGCACGGACGCCTTCCAGGAGGCGGACATCTGCGGCATCACGATGCCGATCACCAAGCACAACTTCCTGGTCACCAAGGCCGAGGACATCCCCCGGACGATCGCCGAGGCCTTCCACATCGCCTCCACCGGCCGTCCCGGCCCGGTCCTGGTCGACATCGCCAAGGACGCCCTCCAGGCGAAGACCACCTTCAGCTGGCCGCCGCAGACCGACCTGCCCGGCTACCGCCCGGTGACCAAGCCGCACGCCAAGCAGATCCGCGAGGCGGCCAAGCTGATCAGCGCCGCCAAGCGCCCCGTCCTGTACGTCGGCGGCGGTGTCATCAAGGCCGGTGCGACCGCCGAGCTGAAGATCCTCGCCGAGCTGACCGGCGCCCCCGTCACCACCACCCTGATGGCCCTGGGCGCCTTCCCCGACAGCCACCAGCTGCATGTGGGAATGCCAGGTATGCACGGTTCGGTCACCGCCGTCACCGCGCTCCAGAAGGCCGACCTGATCGTCGCCCTCGGCGCCCGCTTCGACGACCGCGTCACCGGCAAGCTCGACAGCTTCGCCCCGTACGCCAAGATCGTCCACGCGGACATCGACCCGGCCGAGATCGGCAAGAACCGCACCGCCGACGTCCCGATCGTCGGTGACGCCCGCGAGGTCATCGCCGATCTGGTCCAGGCCGTCCAGGCCGAGCACGCCGAGGGCAACAAGGGCGACTACACCGCATGGTGGAGCGACCTGAGCCGCTGGCGCGAGACCTACCCGCTCGGCTACGACCTGCCGGAGGACGGCAGCCTCTCGCCGCAGCAGGTCATCCAGCGCATCGGGCAGCTCGCCCCCGAGGACACGATCTTCGCGGCGGGCGTCGGCCAGCACCAGATGTGGGCCGCCCACTTCATCGACTACGAGCGGCCCGCCACCTGGCTGAACTCCGGCGGCGCCGGGACGATGGGGTACGCGGTCCCCGCCGCGATGGGCGCCAAGGCCGGTCTGCCGGACCGCCCGGTCTGGGCCATCGACGGCGACGGCTGCTTCCAGATGACCAACCAGGAACTCACCACCTGCGCCCTGAACAACATCCCGATCAAGGTCGCCATCATCAACAACGGCGCCCTCGGGATGGTCCGCCAGTGGCAGACCCTCTTCTACAACCAGCGCTACTCCAACACCGTCCTGCACTCCGGCCCGGACGACATCCAGGCGAACAAGGGCACCCGCGTCCCCGACTTCGTCAAGCTCTCCGAGGCCATGGGCTGTGTGGCCCTGCGCTGTGAGGACCCGGCCGACCTGGACAAGGTCATCGCCGAGGCCAACGCCATCAACGACCGCCCGGTCGTGGTCGACTTCATCGTCCACGAGGACGCCCAGGTGTGGCCGATGGTCGCCGCCGGCACCTCGAACGACGAGGTCATGGCCGCCCGGGGCGTCCGCCCCGACTTCGGCGACGGCGAAGACGACTGAAGCGCGGAACGCAGCAGAGCGAAAAGGAAGAGACCCAGACCATGTCCACCAAGCACACGCTCTCCGTTCTCGTCGAGAACACCCCCGGCATCCTCGCCCGGATCGCCGCCCTGTTCTCCCGCCGCGGCTTCAACATCGACTCCCTGGCCGTCGGCGTCACCGAGCACCCCGACATCTCCCGCATCACCATCGTGGTCAGTGTCGAGGACCTGCCCCTGGAGCAGGTGACCAAGCAGCTCAACAAGCTGGTCAACGTCCTGAAGATCGTCGAACTCGAGCCCAGCGCCGCGATCCAGCGCGAGCTCGTCCTGGTGAAGGTCCGCGCCGACAACGAGACCCGCTCCCAGATCGTCGAGATCGTCCAGCTGTTCCGCGCCAAGACCGTGGACGTCTCGCCCGAGGCGGTCACCATCGAGGCCACCGGTTCGAGCGACAAGCTCGAAGCGATGCTCAAGATGCTGGAGCAGTTCGGCATCAAGGAGCTGGTGCAGTCCGGCACGATCGCCATAGGGCGCGGCTCCCGGTCCATCACGGACCGGTCCCTGCGGGCCCTCGACCGCAGCGCCTGACAACCCGTCGGCGGTCAACCACCGGTCCGTCCGGCGGTCCGCCTGACGAGACCCGAGAACCATCCTCCCGCTCCCCGCCGTACGGTGGGACGCAACACCAGCACTTCAAGGAGATACCCAGTGGCCGAGCTGTTCTACGACGACGACGCCGACCTGTCCATCATCCAGGGCCGCAAGGTCGCGGTGATCGGCTACGGCAGCCAGGGCCACGCCCACGCGCTGTCGCTCCGTGACTCCGGCGTCGACGTCCGTGTCGGCCTCCAGGAGGGCTCGAAGTCCAAGGCCAAGGCCGAGGAGCAGGGCCTGCGCGTCGTCTCCGTGGCCGAGGCCGCGGCCGAGGCCGACCTCATCATGATCCTGACCCCGGACCCGATCCAGGCCCAGGTCTTCGAGGAGTCCATCAAGGACAACCTGAAGGAGGGCGACGCGCTCTTCTTCGGTCACGGCCTCAACGTCCGCTACGGCTTCATCAAGGTGCCCGAGGGCATCGACGTCGCCCTGGTCGCCCCGAAGGGTCCGGGCCACCTGGTCCGCCGCCAGTACGAGGAGGGCCGCGGCGTCCCGTGCATCGCGGCCGTCGAGCAGGACGCCACCGGCAAGGCCTTCGACCTGGCCCTTTCGTACGCCAAGGGCATCGGCGGCACCCGCGCCGGCGTCATCAAGACGACCTTCACCGAGGAGACCGAGACCGACCTGTTCGGTGAGCAGGCCGTGCTCTGCGGTGGTACCGCGGCGCTGGTCAAGGCGGGCTTCGAGACCCTGACCGAGGCCGGTTACCAGCCGGAGATCGCCTACTTCGAGTGCCTGCACGAGCTGAAGCTCATCGTGGACCTCATGTACGAGGGCGGCCTGGAGAAGATGCGCTGGTCGGTCTCCGAGACCGCCGAGTGGGGCGACTACGTCACCGGCCCGCGGATCATCACCGACGCCACCAAGGCGGAGATGAAGAAGGTCCTCGCGGAGATCCAGGACGGCACCTTCGCCAAGCAGTGGATGGCCGAGTACCACGGCGGTCTGAAGCAGTACAACGAGTACAAGACCCAGGACGCCAACCACCTCCTGGAGACCACCGGCAAGGAGCTGCGCAAGCTCATGAGCTGGGTGAACGACGAGGAGGCGTAAGCCTTCAGGGACGGGGCCGGACCAGCTGTCCGGCCCCGTTCCACACCCTTGGACACCCCGTCCAACCACGGACGGGTGATCCTTCCAACGAGGCACATGCGCGGCCCCGCCACAGCACTACACTGCTCAACAACATTCGCGTTCAGGCCCACAGCGTCGTGCGCTTTCACGCGGCAAGCCCCCTCCACCGCCTGCGGCCGTCGGGACGGCCGTCCGCACTGGATCTGTGAGGACTCACGTGAGCTCGAAACCTGTCGTACTCATCGCTGAAGAGCTGTCGCCCGCCACCGTCGACGCGCTGGGCCCGGACTTCGAGATCCGGCACTGCAACGGCGCCGACCGCGCCGAGCTGATCCCCGCCATCGCCGACGTGGACGCGATCCTGGTCCGTTCCGCGACCAAGGTGGACGCCGAGGCCATCGCCGCCGCCGGGAAGCTGCGGGTCGTCGCCCGCGCCGGGGTCGGTCTGGACAACGTGGACGTCTCCGCCGCCACCAAGGCCGGTGTGATGGTCGTCAACGCCCCGACGTCGAACATCGTCACCGCCGCCGAGCTGGCCTGTGGCCTCCTCGTCGCCACCGCGCGCAACATCCCGCAGGCCAACACCGCCCTGAAGAACGGCGAGTGGAAGCGCAACAAGTACACCGGCGTCGAGCTGAGCGAGAAGACCCTCGGTGTCGTCGGTCTCGGCCGCATCGGCGTCCTGGTCGCCCAGCGCATGTCGGCCTTCGGCATGAAGATCGTCGCGTACGACCCCTATGTGCAGCCCGCCCGCGCCGCCCAGATGGGGGTGAAGCTGCTGGCCCTGGACGAGCTCCTGGAGGTCGCCGACTTCATCACCGTCCACCTGCCGAAGACCCCGGAGACCCTCGGTCTCATCGGTGACGAGGCGCTGCACAAGGTCAAGCCCTCCGTCCGCATCGTCAACGCCGCGCGCGGCGGGATCGTGGACGAGACGGCGCTGTACTCGGCGCTCAAGGAGGGCCGGGTCGCCGGTGCGGGCCTCGACGTGTACGCGAAGGAGCCCTGCACGGACTCCCCGCTGTTCGAGCTCGACCAGGTCGTCTGCACCCCCCACCTCGGCGCGTCCACGGACGAGGCCCAGGAGAAGGCGGGCATCGCCGTCGCCAAGTCGGTGCGTCTGGCGCTCGCCGGCGAGCTGGTCCCGGACGCGGTCAACGTCCAGGGCGGGGTCATCGCGGAGGACGTGAAGCCGGGTCTGCCGCTCGCCGAGAAGCTCGGCCGGATCTTCACCGCCCTCGCGGGCGAGGTCGCGGCCCGCCTCGACGTCGAGGTGTACGGCGAGATCACCCAGCACGATGTGAAGGTGCTCGAACTCTCCGCGCTCAAGGGCGTGTTCGAGGACGTGGTCGACGAGACCGTGTCGTACGTCAACGCCCCGCTGTTCGCGCAGGAGCGCGGTGTCGAGGTGCGTCTGACGACCAGCTCCGAGTCGCCCGACCACCGCAACGTGGTCACCGTGCGCGGCACGCTGGCGAACGGCGAGGAGGTGTCGGTCTCCGGCACCCTGGCCGGTCCCAAGCACCTCCAGAAGATCGTCGCGGTCGGCGAGTACGACGTGGACCTCGCGCTCGCCGACCACATGGTCGTGCTGCGCTACGAGGACCGCCCGGGTGTCGTCGGCACGGTCGGCCGCATCCTCGGCGAGGCCGGTCTGAACATCGCGGGGATGCAGGTCTCCCGCGCGGAGGAGGGCGGCGAGGCGCTCGTCGTGCTCACCGTGGACGACTCGCTCCCCGCGCCGGTGCTCGCGGAGATCGCCTCGGAGATCGGCGCCGCCTCGGCCCGCTCGGTCAACCTGATCTGAGTCCGGGCCCGCACCCCGCCCCGTACCCGGTGGCCGGACCCTCGTCCCGTACGAGCGGTCCGGCCACCGGGTACGGCGCTGTCCGGGGCCACGGGGGAGGCGTCCCCGAAGACGTCGAGCGTCTCAAGTCGCCTGCGAGACGGCCGAACTGACGGTCCGTCGGGGGATCTTGTCAAGCTGGGTTCGCCGGGTCGTCGGGCCGTCTTCGTCGTAGAACGGTCACAGACGGCCGGAGCTGTCGCTTCCGCCGTCCCCGTCCTGCTGTCATGACGGGACCAGACCGACCGCACCTCTCCAGGAGGCCCCGTGCCCAAGCGCCGTACCACCAGGATCCTCGCCGCCTTCTTCGCCGCCGGACTGCTCATCGGCGGCGCCGCCCAGCTCGCCAAGGTGACCACGGGCGGCCCCGCGCCGCAGACGGTCGCCATGAACAAGGCGGAACTGGTCGGGGCCTGACCCCGTACCGGCCCCCGACCGCCCGGGGCGGCTACAGCTTGGCCGACTTCAGGGACATGTGGAGCAGGAGGCGGTCCTCGCCGTCGTCCAGGTCCAGACCCGTGAGCTGTTCGACGCGGGACAAGCGGTAGTAGAGGGTCTGCCGGTGGATGCCCAGGGCCGCCGCCGCGCGGCCCGCCTGGCCCGCGCTGTCGAGGAACACCTCGGCGGTGCGGGCCAGTTCGATGTGCGCGGGGGCCAGCAGCGGGGCGACGGCGGGGTCGACCTCGGGATGGTAGAGCGCCGCCAGGAGGCGGTACGGGCCGATCCGGGCCCACTCCGCCACCGGGCCCAGCGACGGCTGGGCGGTCGCGGCACGGGCCGAGGTGCTGGCCTCGCGCCAGGCGGCCGGAAGCTCCGCGAGACCCCGGCGGGGCGTCGCGACACCGGCGGGCGCGGCGCCGCGCAGCCGGTCCGCCGCCGCGCGGGCGGGGGAGAGGTCCTCGGACGTGCGGAGCCGGACGAGGACGGCGAGGGACTCCGCCTCCGGGAGCGCGGCGACCGCCGCCGCACCGGCCACCGTCCGGACCGGGGGGGCCTCGCCCCGCCAGGGGGTGACGCAGACCACGGTGTGCAGCCCGTCCGCGTTGGGCCCCAGGGCCGTCCGCAGGGCCGCGACGGCCATCTCGTGCTGCCAGCCCCGCCCGGCGGTCAGCGCCGCCGCGAACTCGCGCGAGAGGTCCGCGCCCGCGCGCTCCTCGTCCGCGAGCAGCTCGCCGATGCGGGCGGCGACCTCCATGGCGGCGGTGAGCCGTTCGGGCGAGGGGCCCGGCTCGGCGTCGAGCAGCCAGACGTAACCGAGGACGACACCCCGATGGCGTACCGGGAGGCACACCCGGTCCCGGAAGACGCCCGCGTCGGGGGCGGCGGGGATGCGGACCGGACCGGTCGCCCGGGTGATGCCGAAACCCTCGAACCAGGCGCGGACCGCCGGGGTCGACTTCCGGGTGAGGATCGAGCGGGTCCTGACCGGGTCCATGGCGCTGTCGTCGTCGCTGTCGTGCGCGCCGAAGGCGATCAGGCCGAAATCGCGGTTCTCCAGTGTCGCGGGGGCGCCGAGCAGCCCCGAGATCTCGTCCACCAGTTCCTGGTAATCGCCCTTCACGGGCCCATTCTCGCACCCCTTCCCCCCTCGTTCAGACAAATGTCTGAGAGGCGGGCCACGGATGCGTGACAGCTGTAGATGGCGGACGATCGGAGCGATCCATAGGTTTCACGGTGGTCATCCGTGCTGTTCCCGGTCCGAACCCCCTTCCGGTCCGGTGACGGCCCCGTTCTCCCCCTGCCCCTTTGGAGGTGCCCGTGCTGGGTCCCGTGATCCTCGCCGCGTCGCGCAGCGACAAGATGCGCCGTTTCGTGTCGGCCGCCCCCGGGACCAAGCAGGTCGTCGCCCGCTTCATCGCCGGTGAGACGGTCGGTGACGTCGTCCCGATCGTCCAGGAGCTGAGCGACCGCGGCCTTGAGGTCACCCTCGACGTCGTCGGCGAGGACATCACCACCGTCGAGCAGTCGTACGCCGCGCGGGACGCCTACCTGGAGCTCGTCGGGCGCCTCAAGGAGCTCGGCCTCGGCGAGCGCGCCGAGATGTCCGTCAAGCTGTCGATGTTCGGGCAGTCCCTGGAGGGCGGCCACGAGCTGGCCCTCGCCAACGTCCGTCCGGTCGTCGAGGCTGCCGCCGAGATCGGCACCACGGTCACCCTGGACGCCGAGGACCACACCACCCTCGACTCGATGTTCGCCATCCACGAGGAGCTGCGGAAGGACTTTCCGCAGACCGGCTGCGTCATCCAGGCGTACCTGTTCCGCACCGAGGACGACGCCCGCCGCCTCGCCGCGAACGGCTCCCGCGTCCGGATCGTGAAGGGCGCCTACAAGGAGCCCGTCTCCGTCGCCCTCCAGGACAAGCCCGAGATCGACAAGGCGTACGTCCGGATCATGAAGATCCTGATGGACGGCGAGGGCTACCCGATGATCGGCTCGCACGACCCGCGCCTGATCGCCGTCGGCCAGGAGCTGGCCCGCCGCGCGGGCCGCAAGCTGGACGAGTACGAGTTCCAGATGCTGTACGGCATCCGCAGCGAGGAGCAGCAGCGCCTCGCCGCGGAGGGACACCGGATGCGCGTGTACACCGCCTACGGCACCGACTGGTACGGCTATTTCATGCGCCGCCTCGCGGAGAAGCCGGCCAACCTGCTCTTCTTCGTCCGGTCCATCCTCACCAAGGGCTGAGCCCACACCCCTCAGAAGGAGTTAAGCGACTCATGGACGCTGTCACCCAGGTCCCCGCTCCGGTCAACGAGCCGGTGCACAGCTACGCCCCCGGTTCCCCCGAGCGCGCCCGTCTTGAGGCCCAGCTCAAGGAGCTGGCCGAGAACCCGCGCGAGCTGCCGATGACCATCGGCGGCGTGAAGCGCCTCGGCGGCGGCGAGGAGTTCCAGGTCGTCCAGCCGCACAACCACAAGGCGGTCATCGGCACCTTCCGCGGCGCCACCGAGCAGGACGCCCAGGACGCGATCGACGCGGCCCTGGCCGCCGCTCCCGCCTGGCGCGCGATGTCCTTCGACGACCGTGCCGCGATCATCCTGCGCGCCGCCGAGCTGCTGGCGGGACCGTGGCGCGAGACGCTGGCCGCGTCCACCATGCTCGGCCAGTCGAAGACGGCCCAGCAGGCCGAGATCGACACCCCGTGCGAGCTCGTCGACTTCTGGCGCTTCAACGTGGCGTACGCCCGCCAGATCCTGGCCGAGCAGCCGCCGGCGAACTCCCCGGGCGTGTGGAACCGGCTGGACCACCGCCCGCTGGAGGGCTTCGTCTACGCGATCACGCCGTTCAACTTCACGGCCATCGCGGGCAACCTGCCCACCGCCCCCGCCCTCATGGGCAACGTCGTGGTCTGGAAGCCGTCCCCGACGCAGACCCACTCCGCCGTGCTCCTCATGGAGCTCCTGGAGGAGGCCGGGCTGCCGAAGGGTGTCATCAACCTGGTGACCGGCGACGGCATCGCCGTCTCCGAGGTGGCCCTGAACCACCGCGACCTGGCGGGCATCCACTTCACCGGTTCGACCCGGACCTTCCAGCACCTGTGGAAGACCGTCGGCACGAACATCGAGAAGTACCGCTCGTACCCGCGGATCGTCGGCGAGACCGGCGGCAAGGACTTCGTCGTCGCGCACCCCAGCGCCGACCGCGCGATCCTGAAGACCGCGCTGACCCGTGGCTCCTTCGAGTTCCAGGGCCAGAAGTGCTCCGCGTCCTCGCGCGCGTACATCCCGGCGTCCATCTGGAACGACGGCTTCAAGGAGGAGTTCGCGGCCGAGGTCGACGGCATCACCATGGGTGACGTCACCGATCTGTCGAACTTCGTCGGCGCCGTCATCGACGAGCGTTCCTTCGCGAAGAACAAGGCCGCGATCGACCGTGCCGCGGCCGACCCGAGCTGCACGATCGTCGCCGGTGGCACCTACGACGACTCGGTGGGCTACTTCGTCCGCCCGACCGTCATCGAGTGCGCCGACCCGGAGAACGAGGTCTTCAAGGCCGAGTACTTCGGCCCGATCCTCGCGATCCACGTCTACGACGACAGCTCCGCCGACGGCTACGAGGAGATGCTGACCCAGATGGAGTCGGTCTCGGACTACGCCCTCACCGGCGCGGTCATCTCCGGCGACCGCGCGGCCACCGCGCACACGATGGAGAAGCTCCGCTTCGCCGCGGGCAACTTCTACATCAACGACAAGTCGACCGGCGCCGTCGTCGGCCAGCAGCCCTTCGGCGGCGGCCGTGCCTCGGGCACCAACGACAAGGCGGGCGCCCCGCAGAACCTGATGCGCTGGACGCTGACCCGCGCCATCAAGGAGACGCTGGTTCCGCCGACCGAGTACGGCTACCCCCACATGGGCTAACCCCCACCGGCCGTCCCTCCGACGGCCCCCTGACACCGCCCCCCTCCCCGGTCCCCCCAAACCGGGGACGGGGGCGGTCTTCATGCGGGGGTCCGGCCGGAGGCCGTGGCAGCTGCCCGCCGTACGGGAATCCGGGCCGGACCGTCGTGGACGCGGAGCCCGCGCGGGCGGCCGGAAAACCCCCGGAAGGACAGGGACCGGCTGTGGGACGCTGCTCCCATGACCATCGTGAGGACCGCTCCCACCCATGAGGTCGGGGCCGACCGGCTCCGGGCCGTTCGCGCGCTGCTCGACGACGCCTTCGACGGGACCTTCTCCGACGACGACTGGGACCACACCCTCGGGGGCGTGCACGCCTGGGTCGAGGACGAGCGGGGGATCGCCGCCCACGGAGCCGTCGTGCAGCGGCGGGCCGTGCACGAGGGGCGGTCGTACCGCGTCGGGTACGTCGAAGGGGTCGCCGTCCGGGCGGACCTGCGGCGGCGGGGGCTCGGCGGAGTCGTGATGGCCGAGCTGGAACGGGTCATCGACGGGGCGTACCCCTTCGGGGCGCTCGGTGCCTCCGACGACGGCGCCGCGCTCTACCGGGCGCGCGGCTGGCGGCTCTGGCCCGGGCGCCTCGAAGCGCTGGGGCCCGACGGGCCCGTCCGGCTCGCCGACGAGGAGGGCTCCGTCTTCCTGCGCCCCGCGGCGGGCCTCACCCTGCCCGGTCCCGAGTCCCCCCTCGCCTTCGACTGGCGCGACGGCGACGTGATGTGAGGGCCCGGCGGTCCGGCGCCCGACGTTCGGGTCTGCGGTCTGCGGTCTGCGGTCCGTTGTTTGTTGTCCGTGTCCGTGTCCGTGTCCGTGGCCGTGGGCGCATCGCCACCCGGACGGGAACGAGGCACGGGCGGGACGGCTACCGGGTGACGAGCATCTTCCCGGTGTTCTCGCCGCGCAGCATCCCCAGGAACGCGTCCACGATGTGCTCGAAGCCCGCCACGGTCGTCACGTCCAGCGGCAGTTCCCCGCTCCGCAGCCGGGGGACGGCGAGGTCGTACAGCTCCTCCAGGGCGTCCGGATGGTTGCTGACCAGGAAGCCTTCGAGGCGGATGCTCTTGCCGACCACGTCGAAGAGGTTGCGCGGGGCGGGCGGCGGGGCGGAGAGCGAGTGGTACTGGCCCACCGCGCCGACCCAGGCGATCCGGCCGTACGCGCGCAGCGCGTCGATCGCGGCCTCCAGATGCTCGCCGCCGACCCCCTCCAGGGCCACGTCAATGCCGTCCGGGGCCGCCCGCGCGAGCAGCTCCGTCACCGGACCCGCGTGATAGTCGAAGGCCGCGTCGAACCCCACCTCCTCCGTCAGATACGCCACCTTGCGCGCCGAACCCGCGCTGCCCACCAGCCGTCCCGCGCCGAGCACCCGCGCCAGCCGTCCCGCCGCCGTGCCGACCCCGCCCGCCGCCGCGGACACGAACAGGTCCTCGCCCGGCTGGAGCCGCGCGATCCGGGTCAGGCCCACATAGGCCGACAGGCCCGTACCGCCGAGCAGGCTGAGGTGGGCGGCGAGCGGGACACCCGGTCCGAGGTCCGGGACCCGGCGCGCCTCGGCGGGCGCCACCAGGGAGTGGGTGCGCCAGCCCTTGCGGTGCAGCACCAGGTCGCCGGTGCGCAGCGCCGGGTCGCGGGAGTCGAGCACCCGGCCGAGGGTGCGGCCCTCCATGGGGGAGTGCAGGGCCCACAGCTCGTCGGAGTCCATGGCCTCGCGGTGGTACGGGTCGACCGACCACTGGAGGTTCTCGACGAGCGCGGTGCCCGGCTCGGGGGCGGGCACCGGGGACTCGACGAAGTCGAAGAGACCGGGGGCGGGGAAACCGTCGGGGCGGGCGTTCTGCCGGACGGTGATCATGGTGTCGTGCGTCATGGTGCCGACCGTAGGAGGGGAACGGCGGGCCGGGCAGGGGGTAGCGTCGATGGCACCGGGCCATCCATGAGAGCGGCTCATACACCGAGGTGGGAGCAGCATGACCGATCTGGCGCCGCAGGAACTGCGGATCCTGGTGGCCGTCGGCCGGGAGCGCGGTTTCTCCGCCGCCGCCGTCGCCCTCGGCATGACCCAGTCCGCCGTCTCGCACGCGGTGCGCGGCAGCGAGCGCAAGCTCGGAGCCGTCCTCTTCGACCGGGGTCGCACCGGCGCCACGCCCACGGCGGCGGGGGAGCGGGCCCTCGCGCACGCCCGGCGCGTGCTGCGGCTCCTCGACGTCATGGGCGCCGAGGTGCGAGGGGTCCCGGCGGGCGGCCCCGCCGACGCCGTCCCGGCCGGACCGCTGCGGATCGCGGCCTTCCGGAGCGCCGCCCTGCACCTGCTGCCGCGCGCCCTGGGGCGGCTGACGGAGCGGCACCCGGGGATCGCGCCGGAGGTGCGGATCGTACGGGAGGTGGGGCGCGGCACGGCCGGTGAGGTGCTGGACGGGCGGGCGGACCTCGGGATCGCGACGCTCGGGACGACGTCACCGGTGCCGCCGGAACTGGTCGGGGGCGTCCTCCTGGAGGAGGGCTACGCGCTGGTGCACCCCGCGGGCCACCGGTCGCCCCGATCGCTCCCGCTGATCGACTGGACGGAGAACTGTACCTCGTACACCCGTGACTGGTGGGCGGTGCAGGAGTGGCTGCCCCCGGCGACCGTGGAGGCGGAGGACGACGGGACGGTGCTCTCGATGGTGAGCACCGGTTTCGGCATGGCCGTGATGCCGGAACTGTCCCTGATCGGAGCACCGCCCTCGGTCGAGATCACTGATCTCGGTCCGGCGCGCCCGACCCGTTCCGTGGGCTATGTCACCACCCCTGAGCTGGCCTCTTCCCTCGCCGTGCGGGCCCTCATCCGTGAGCTGCGGGCCGCCGCGGGGTGACTCCCGGTGCCCGGCCGTCTCAGATAGTAGGAAGTCCGAGTAAGTGTGGAGACAGATGCGGAGTGCTGCCCTAACTTTGTAGGAGCCGAACGTCTCGCTCCATCAGCGAATGGCGGTCGAGAGCGCGACGCCCTGTGCAGGCAACCCCTGCGGCGGCGCTCCCCGCCCCTTCCGGCACCTCCGGTCACCACGGATGCCGCGCGCGCGGACCCCTCACGGGTCTCCGCTCCCCGCGCTTCCGGACCGCCGCTGATCTCCGCACGTACGGATCACCGCTGATCCCGTCCGGGTCACCACCGATCTCAAGGAGTCGATCCCCATGGCCGCTCAGACCACCCGCCGTGTCCGCCACTCCGCCGCCCGCCCCAACGACGACGCCCGGCAGAACGCCGCCGCCGCCCTCCAGCGCGCCCTCGACCGGCGCGACAACGGCGGCTCCACCGGCCACTGACCGGCTGGCGCGGTGCGCCTGGTGCGGCCCGGCGCGGCCCCGTCCGGTGCGCCCCGGTGGCGCGCCTGATCGGTCGCCGGTCGGGCGCTCGTGCCCGGCCGCCGGTCCGGGGCCGGTCCGGTCGGCCCGGGGCGCTGGACGGTCGGTCCACCCGGCCGCCCGCCCGGTCGCCTGGTTGCCCTGTCTCCCGGTCGTCCGGCCGCCGTCCACCGGGCCGGTCGTCCGGTCGTCCGGTCGTCCACCGGGCCGCTCGTCGCGGCCGGTCGCCAGGCCGCTGGTCCGGCTGCTCGCCCTGGCCTTGTGTCAGGCCGTCGTCCTCGGGTTGTCCGTCGAGGTCGCCGTCCGTCAGGTTCACCCGCCCGCCCGGCCCCCGTCGGGCCGCTCGTCCAGCGCACCCCCGGACTGTCCGTCCGCCCGTCCCCCGACCCACGGCCCGGCGCGCATGGCCGGGCGTCCGTTCGCCCGCCCGGCCATGCATCCGCCCGCCGGGCTGCTGGTCCAACGCGTCCTCGGGCCGCCCGTCCGCCCGCCCGCTCCCCGGCGTGCGCCCCCGCGCGCCTGGCCGGGCCGTCCGTTCACCCACCGGGGCACCCGTTCATCCGACCGGCCGTGCGCCTGTCCGCCCGCCCGGTCGCTGGTCCACATGATGGACATGCCGTGTCAGACGATGGGACGAAGAGTAGGGTGCCGACATGTCTCACAGCATCAATCTCGCAGTCATTCCCGGCGACGGCATCGGCCAGGAGGTCGTGGCCGAGGGGCTCAAGGTCCTCGCGGCCGTCCTTCCCCAGGACGTGAAGCTGGAGACCGAGGAGTACGACTTCGGCGCCAAGCGCTACCACGCCACCGGTGAGACCCTCACCGACGCCGACCTCGCCTCCCTCAAGAAGCACGACGCCATCCTGCTCGGTGCCATCGGCGACCCGTCGGTGCCCTCCGGCGTCCTGGAGCGCGGCTTCCTGCTGAAGCTCCGCTTCGCCTTCGACCACCATGTGAACCTGCGCCCCTCGAAGCTGCTCCCCGGCGTCGCCACCCCGCTCGCCGGACAGCCCGCGATCGACTTCGTCGTGGTCCGCGAGGGCACCGAGGGCCCGTACACGGGCAACGGCGGCACCATCCGCAAGGACACCCCGCACGAGGTCGCCACCGAGGTCTCGGTCAACACCGCCTTCGGTGTCGAGCGGGTCGTCCGGGACGCCTTCGCCCGCGCCCAGGCCCGCCCGCGCAAGAAGCTCACGCTGGTCCACAAGAACAACGTGCTGACCTTCGCCGGCCACCTCTGGACCAACGTCTTCCAGCGGGTCGCCGCCGAGTTCCCCGAGGTCACCACCGACTACCTGCACGTCGACGCCGCGACGATCTTCCTCGTCACCGACCCGGCCCGTTTCGACGTGATCGTCACCGACAACCTCTTCGGCGACATCATCACCGACCTCGCCGCGGCCGTCTCCGGCGGCATCGGCGTCGCCGCCTCGGGCAACATCAACCCGAGCGGCGCCTTCCCGTCCATGTTCGAGCCGGTCCACGGCTCCGCGCCGGACATCGCGGGCCAGGGCAAGGCCGACCCCACGGCCACCGTCCTCTCCGTCGCCCTCCTGCTGCGCCACCTCGGCCACGAGACCGAGGCCGCCCGCGTCGAGGAGGCGGTCGCCGCCGACCTCACCGAGCGCGGCGACAGCGTCCGCACCACGGACGAGATCGGCGACGCGCTCGCCGCGCGAGTAGCGAGCTGACCCGCGCCGACTGACACCAGACAGCAGCCGCCGGGTCGCCCAGCGCCCGGCGGCTGTGTCCTGCGCGGCCACCGGGCGGCACCCCATCGAATCCGGACCGCGCACACCCGTTTCACGCACCGGCCCTCACGAGCGATAATCGAACGTGGGGCCGCGGCATACGGGCATGTCCGGACGTCCACCTCGTCGGGAAGAGCCAGCCCCCGACAACGGCGTGCGCGCGGTCCAGCCCAGACAACCGGTGAAGGACACGCACTCATGACGACGCCCACGATCGAGCTCAAGCCCACCTCCAGCCCGCTGTCCGCAGCGGAGCGCGAGGCGATCCTGGCCAACCCGGGATTCGGCCGCCACTTCACCGACCACATGGTCACCATCCGGTGGACCGAGGGCCAGGGCTGGCACGACGCCCAGCTCGTCCCGTACGGCCCGCTCGCCCTGGACCCGGCCACCAACGTCCTGCACTACGCGCAGGAGATCTTCGAGGGCCTCAAGGCCTACCGCCGCCCCGACGGTTCGGTCGCCAGCTTCCGCCCGGACGCCAACGCGCACCGCTTCGCCGCCTCCGCCCGCCGCCTGGCCATGCCCGAGCTGCCCGTGGAGACCTTCGTCGAGGCCTGCGACGTCCTCGTCCAGCAGGACAGGGAATGGGTCCCGGAGCACGGCGGCGAAGCCTCGCTCTACCTGCGCCCCTTCATGATCGCCACCGAGGTCGGCCTCGGTGTCCGCCCGGCGAACGAGTACCTCTTCGTCGTCATCGCCTCCCCGGCGGGCCCGTACTTCCCCGGCGGTGTGAAGCCGGTCTCCATCTGGCTCTCCGAGAACCGCGTCCGCGCCGTCCCCGGTGGCGTCGGCGACGCCAAGACCGGCGGCAACTACGCGGCCTCCCTGCTCGCGCAGGCCGAGGCCGCCGAGAAGGGCTGCGACCAGGTCGCCTACCTCGACGCCGTGGAGCACAAGTGGGTCGAGGAGCTGGGCGGCATGAACCTGTACTTCGTGTACGGGAACAAGCTGGTCACCCCCGTCCTCACCGGTTCGCTGCTCGCGGGCATCACCCGTGACTCGCTGCTGAAGCTGGCGGCCGACCTCGGTCTGGAGCCGGAGGAGGGCCGCGTCTCCATCGACCAGTGGCAGGCCGACTCCGCGAACGGCACCCTCACCGAGGTCTTCGCCTGCGGCACCGCCGCCGTGATCACCCCGGTCGGCACGGTCAAGTCCGAGCGCGGCGAGTGGCTGCAGTCGGGCGGCGAGCCCGGTGAGGTCACCATGAAGCTGCGCGAGGCGCTGCTCGCCGTCCAGACCGGCAAGGCCGAGGACAAGCACGGCTGGATGCACGAGCTGGGCAAGTAGCCCCTCCCCTTCTCCGACAGGGCCCCCGGGACGGTACGCACACCGTCCCGGGGGCCCTGTGCGTGTACGGGACCGGCGCCGCCGGGGCCCGTGAGCCGGAAGCGGTACGGGGACGAGGCCCCTCCGCGGCCGTACGTACGGGGGCCGGAGCCGTACCCATCCGGAGCCGTACCCCTGCCGGAGCGGCACGCCCCCGGAGCCGTACGCCCCCGGAGTCGTACGGCGCCCCCGCCCCCGGAGCCGTACGGCAGATTTGGAGCACCGCTCAATGTGACCTGTGCCCCGACTTCGCGTCGGTCCTTGGAACACGCGGCCCCAGCATTTAGAGTGACGCTCAAACGTGTCCCCAGTGCAGGAGGTGTTCGGGGCGTGCGACTGACCCCCACGGAACGCGACCGGTTGCTGCTCTTCGGCGCCGCCGAACTCGCCCGCGCCCGCCGGGCCCGGGGTCTGCGGCTCAACGTCCCCGAGGCCACCGCGCTGATCGCGGACACCGTCTGCGAGGCTGCCCGCGACGGACGGCGGCTCGCCGAGGCCATCGAGGCGGCCCGCGAGGTCCTCGGCCCCGACGACGTGCTGCCCGGGGTCGCCGACGTCGTCACCGAGATCCACGTCGAGGCCGTCTTCGACGACGGCACCCGGCTCGCCGTCGTCTCCGACCCCATCGGCGGCGGCGGACTCGGCCCGGACGCGCCCGGCGCGCTGCGCCCCGGCCCCGGCCACCCGGAGGAGGAGCCCGTACTCACCCTCCCCGTGCGGAACACGGCGACCGTGCCGGTGAGCGTCACCTCGCACTTCCACTTCTTCGAGGTCAACCCGCGCCTCGACTTCGACCGCGCCGCCGCCTACGGGATGCGGCTCGCCATCCCCGCCGGAGCCTCCTTCCGCTTCGACCCGGGCGGCGCCGCCGAGGTCGGGCTGGTGCCGATCGGCGGCGCCCGCGTCGCCATAGGCTTCGCGGGTCTGGTCGACGGACCGCTCGACGCGCCCGGCGCGAAGGAAGAGGCCCTGCGCAGGGCGCGGGCGTGCGGCTACCTGGGAATCGAGGACGACTGATGGACCCGTACGAGTACGCATCCGTGCACGGCCCCCGCGCCGGTGACCGTGTCGTCCTGGGGGACTCCGGGCTCGTCGTGCGGGTCGAGTCGGACGCGCAGAAGCCGGGGGACGAGTTCCTCGCCGGGTTCGGCAAGACCGCCCGCGACGGGCTGCACCTGAAGGCGGCGGCGGTCCGGGACACCTGCGACGTCGTCATCAGCAACGTCCTGGTGATCGACGCGGTCCAGGGCATCCGCAAGGTGTCGATCGGCATCCGTGAGGGCCGTATCCACGCGATCGGACGGGCCGGTAACCCCGACACCCTCGACGGCGTCGACGTCGTCGTCGGCACCGGCACCTCGATCGTCTCCGGCGAGGGCCTCATCGCGACCGCCGGTGCCGTGGACACCCATGTGCACCTGCTGTCGCCCCGGATCATGGAGGCGTCCCTCGCCAGCGGTGTCACCACCATCATCGGCCAGGAGTTCGGCCCCGTCTGGGGTGTCGGGGTGAATTCGCCGTGGGCGCTCAGGCACGCGTTCGGCGCGTTCGACGCGTGGCCGGTGAACATCGGTTTCCTCGCCCGGGGTTCGTCGTCCGACGCGGCGCCGCTGGTGGAGGCGCTGGCGGAGGGCGGGGCGTCGGGGTTCAAGGTCCATGAGGACATGGGCGCGCACTCGCGGGCGCTGGACACGGCGCTGCGGGTGGCGGAGGAGCACGATGTGCAGGTGGCGCTGCACAGTGACGGGCTGAACGAGTGTCTGTCGGTGGAGGACACCTTGGCGGTGCTGGAGGGGCGGACGATCCACGCCTTCCACATCGAGGGCTGCGGCGGCGGGCACGTGCCCAATGTCCTGAAGATGGCGGGCGTGCCCAACGTCATCGGTTCCTCGACCAATCCCACCCTGCCCTTCGGGCGGGACGCCGTCGCCGAGCACTACGGCATGATCGTCTCCGTCCACGACCTGAAGACG